>NZ_JBEZDY010000001.1:188653-339331 GCF_040648555.1 Actinoplanes sp. NPDC049118 | reverse complement strand
GTGGGGTCGTAGGCGGCGAGGAGGTCGGGGTGGTGGCGCCGGTGCAGGCCACCCCGTTCAGGGTGAACGCCGTGGGATCGGTGTTGGTACCGGTGGTCGCGCCGTTGAACCCGAACGACGTGGACGCGTTCGTGCCGAGCGCGGCGTTGTAGCCGGCGTCCCTGACGCTCACCGAGGAGCCGGACTGGGTGACGACCCCGTTCCACAGCTGGGTCACCGTCTGGCCCGAGGCGAAGGTCCAGCCCAGCGTCCAGCCGTTCACCGGATCGCCGAGATTGGTGATCTCGACGGAGGCGCCGAAGCCGCCCTGCCACGTGTTGGTGACCGCGTAGGCGACCCGGCAGCCGGCGGCCGCCCGGGCCTCCACGACCGTCAGCAGCGCGGCGCCGAGAGCCACGACACCGACGCCGACGATCTTTCCGATGGTCGCCATGGAGATCCTCTCACAGTGATACGTATCAATCTGGGAGCGCTCCCAAGCGTGGCGCCGCGAAATAGTTTCGTCAACCCCCAGAAATTAACGTTGGTGAATGCATCGACTATCTATGGGAGCGCTCCCATGCAATGATGCGGTCACTCCCCTTTCGCGGTTCAGTACCTGAGGTGAAGTGATGTCCCCCAGAAAACTGCTCGCCTGCGCGGCCGCGGCCGCGCTCATCGGAACCGGCCTGCTCGCCGCGCCCGCGGCCGCCGCGGCCGGCTGCCGCGTCGCCTACACCGTCACCAGCCAGTGGCCGGGCGGTTTCGGCGCGTCGGTCGCGATCACCAACCTCGGCGACCCGGTCGCCGGCTGGACGCTGGCCTTCTCGTTCCCGTCCGGCCAGACGGTCACCCAGCTGTGGAACGGCGCGGTCAGCCAGTCCGGTGCGGCGGTGTCGGTGCGAGACGCCGGCTACAACTCCGCCATCGCCACGGGTGCGACCACGTCGTTCGGCTTCAACGGCGCCTGGACCGGCACGAACGGCGTGCCGTCGTCCTTCGCCCTCAACGGCGTGACCTGCACCGGCGGCGTCACCACTCCCCCGACCACCACACCGACGACGCCGCCGACCACGCCACCCACCACGCCGCCGACGACACCGCCGCCCGGCGGGACGGTCCGCGTGATGGCGCTGGGCGACTCGATCACCGGCTCGCCAGGGTGCTGGCGGGCGCTGCTCTGGCGGCGTCTGCAGCAGGCCGGGCAGACCCGGGTGGACTTCGTCGGCACGCTGCCGGCGCAGGGCTGCGGCTTCACCTACGACGGCGAGAACGAGGGCCACGGCGGCTTCCTGGCCACCAACGTCGCCGACCAGAACCAGCTGCCCGGCTGGCTCGCGGCCACCGACCCGGACGTGGTGATGATGCACTTCGGCACCAACGACGTGTGGAACAACCGTTCCCCCGCCACGATCCTGGCGGCGTTCACGAAGCTGGTCGGCCAGATGCGCGCCTCGAACCCGGCGATGAAGATCCTGGTGGCCCAGATCCTGCCGATGAACCCGAGCAACTGCGCGGAGTGCGGCCAGCGGGTGATCGCCTTCAACGCGGCGATCCCGGCCTGGGCCGCGGCGACGGGCACGGCGGCCTCCCAGGTCACCGTCGTCGACCAGTGGACCGGCTTCGACACGGCGACGGACACCCCGGACGGCGTACACCCGAACGACAGCGGCAATCAGAAGATCGCCAACCGCTGGTACCCGGCCCTGAGCGCGGCCGTCTCCTGACCGCGGCGGCCCCGGACCTGTGTCAGGTCCGGGGCCGCGGCGCGTCAGCTGCCCGGCACCGCCATCTCGCCGAGCTCCGACCAGTCGTCCTGCTCGATCATCTGGCTGATGATCTTCGGAGTCGCCGCCAGGTGCGCGGGCAGGTCCTGCTGTGCCTGCTTGAAGTGCGCCGATCCGACGTGCGCCGCGCCCGCCGCGCCGTCGCGGAACGCCTCCACCAGGACGTACTCGTCCGGGTTGTCGATGCTGCGGGACCAGTCGAACCACAGGCAGCCCGGCTCGGCGCGGGTCGCGGTCGTGAAGGCGTTCGCGATCTGCGGCCAGCGGTCGGCGTCCTCGGCCTTGATCAGGAACTTCGCGGTAATGAAGATCATCGGTGCGTCCTCTCGTGCGACTGGATGCGTGCCCACCCACCATCTTGCTAAATCGACGCAGTGTGGGCACCCGCGCGACCGCCGGCGAACGTCCGTCCTGTCACGATTTCACGACCGCCTCATTACCGGTCGGTAAATCGATCACCGCAGAATCAGGCGCTCCAGCGGTCGCGGAGGTCCGGGTTATCTGGCAATGTCGACGTCAGGGCTGTGAGCTGGGCCACAAAGTGCCAGCAGTGTGCCCGAACGGAGGATCGATGATGATTCAACGACCGACCGTACTCCGGCGACCGTCGCGCTGGGCCTCCATGATCGGCGTCCTGGCGCTGCTGACCTCGGGCGCCGCCTGCTCCAACGCCCCCGAGGGCACGGTGGTCAACCTCTACGGCGGGGCGAGCGGGCTCGGCTTCGACAAGATCATTGACGACTGCAACCGACAGGCCGCCGGCCGGTACACCATCGTCGGCAACCTGCTGCCCAGCGACGCCGACGGTCAGCGCGACCAGTTCGTGCGCCGGCTCGCCGCCAAGGACGACGGCATGGACCTGCTCGGCATGGACGTGACCTGGACCGCCGAGTTCGCCGAGGCCAAGTGGATCCGGGAGCTGACCGGGGAGCAGAAGGCACAGGCGATCAAGGACACCCTCCAGCCGCCGATCGACACGGCCACGTGGAAGGACAAGCTCTACGGCGTACCGCGCACGACCAACGTCCAGCTCCTGTGGTACCGGAAGTCGCTGGTGCCGACCCCGCCCAAGACGATCGACGAGATGATCTCGATGGCCCAGCAGCTCAAGGCGCAGGGCAAGCCCTACGAGATCGGCTTCACCGCCGCCCAGTACGAGGGATACGTGGTGAACGTCAACAACCTGATCACCGCGTACGGCGGCACGCTGGTCAACGAGGACAGCTCGGCGCCGACCATCGACGACAAGACCGTGCAGGCGCTCACCCTCCTGCACAAGCTCTCCACCTCCGGTGTCACCAGCGCGTCGCTGTCGAACGCCCAGGAGCCCGAGGTCTTCGCGGACCTGCAGGCCGGACGATCCGCCTTCTCGCTCAACTGGCCCTACGTGCTGAGCTCCATGCGCGAGGCGAACCCGGGGCTCGTAGACGACCTCGGCTACGCGCCCTACCCGTCGGTGGACGGCGGCCCGCCGAAGGTGACGCTGGGCGGGATGAACTACGCCATCAGCACCTACAGCAAGCATCCGGAGGAGTCCTTCGAGGCCGCGATGTGCCTGCGCAACTCCAAGAACGCGCTCAGCGCCGCCCTCGACGCCGGTGACGTCCCGGCCCTGGCCACCGTCTTCGAGCTGCCGGAGTTCAAGGAGGCGTACCCGATGGCCGACGTCATGATGACCGAGCTGGAGGCCGCCGTGCCACGGCCGGTCTCGCCGGTGTACCAGAACATCTCGACGCTCGTGTCGACCACGCTCTCACCACCGCAGAGCATCAAACCGCAGGAGGCGGCCGACAAGCTGCGCGACTCCATCCAGGACGCGATCGACGGCAAGGGGATCGTGCCATGACCATCACCCCGACCTCGGCCGCCGTGGCGGCCGAGGACCAGTCCGACGACGGCACCCTCGAGATCGCCCGCCGGCGCCACACCGATGCCAAGAGAGCCGAGCGCAAGCTGGGTCTGATGCTGGTCGCGCCGGCCGTGACGATCATGGCCGCGGTGGCCGCCTACCCGATCCTCTACGCCTTCTGGCTGTCGCTGAACAAGGCGGACCTGCGCCGCCCGGACGCCAACGAGTTCATCTGGTTCGACAACTACGTCACCGTGCTCTCCAGCCCGATCTGGTGGACCGCCTTCGGCGTCACCATGTTGATCACGGTGGTCGGCGCGACCCTCGAACTGGCGCTGGGGATGCTGCTGGCGATCGTCATGCACCGCACGATCGTGGGGCGCGGGCTCGTGCGCACCTCGGCGCTGGTGCCGTACGCGATCGTGACCGTGGTCGCGGCCTTCTCCTGGCGCTTCGCCTGGACCCAGGGCATCGGCTGGCTCGCAAGCGGTGATTCGGCGCCGCTGACCGAATTCTGGCCGTCGCTCGGGATCATCATCGTGGCCGAGGTCTGGAAGACGGTTCCGTTCATGGCCCTGCTCCTGATGGCCGGCCTGGCCCTGGTGCCCGAGGATCTGCTCAAGGCCGCCTCGATGGACGGCGCGAACGCGTGGAAGCGGTTCTGGCTGGTGACCGTGCCGCTGATCAAGCCGGCCATCCTGGTGGCGCTGTTGTTCCGCACCCTCGACGCGTTCCGGGTGTTCGACAACATCTTCATCCTCACGAGCGGGTCGAACAAGACCAGCTCGGTGTCGATGGTGGCCTACAGCAACCTGATCCGAGGGCTGAACCTCGGCATCGGGTCGGCGATGTCCGTGCTGATCTTCATCACCACCGGGATCATCGCCTTCCTGTTCATCAAGCTCTTCGGGGCGGCCGCGCCCGGATCCGACGCCGAGGGGAGGCGGTAGTCATGCAGCCCGAGACCACCAACCGCAAGCTGATGTGGTGGGGCGTCAACGCGATCGTCCTGCTGTACGCGTTCGTCCCGGTGATCTGGATCGTGTCGCTGTCGCTGAAGGACGACGCGACGCTCAACGACGGGAAGTACTTCCCCAGTTCGCCGAGCGACGACAGCTACTCCGCGATCTTCAGCAATCCCGACTTCCTCAGGGCGCTGTTCAACTCGATCGGCATCTGCATCATCGCCACCGCGATCGCCATCGTGTTCGGGACGATGGCCGCGTACGCCATCGCCCGGCTCCAGTTCCCGGGCAAGATGCTGATCGTGGCGGCGGCGCTGCTCGTCTCGATGTTCCCGCAGATCGCGCTTGTCACGCCGCTGTTCAAGATCGAGACCTCGATCGGGCTGTTCGACACGTGGGCCGGCCTGATCATCCCGTACATCGCCTTCGCGCTCCCCCTCGCGATCTACACGCTGTCGGCGTTCTTCCGGGAGATCCCCTGGGACCTGGAGAAGGCCGCGAAAATGGACGGGGCGACGCCGTACCAGGCCTTCCGCCGGGTCATCACCCCGCTGGCCATGCCCGGCATCTTCACCACGGCCATCCTGGTCTTCATCTCCTGCTGGAACGACTTCCTGTTCGCCCTCTCGCTCACCTCGACCTCGAACGCGCGCACCGTACCGGCGGCGATGAGCTACTTCACCGGCGCCACCACGTTCGAGAAGCCGACCGGACCGATCGCGGCCGCCGCCGTGGTCATCACCATCCCCATCGTGATCTTCGTGCTGGTGTTCCAGCGGCGGATCGTCGCGGGGCTGACCTCGGGCGCCGTCAAGGGCTGACCCCTACCACCGAAACGGAGGAGCTGACATGGCCGAGATCGTCCTGGAGCACGTGGTCAAGCGTTATCCCGACGGCGCCCTGGCGGTGGACGACTTCAATCTCGAGATCGCCGACGGCGAGTTCATCATCCTGGTCGGCCCGTCCGGGTGCGGGAAGTCGACCACGCTGAACATGGTGGCGGGGCTGGAGGACATCACCGCCGGCAAGCTGATCATCGACGGCCAGGTGGTGAACGACAAGGCGCCGAAGGACCGGGACATCGCCATGGTGTTCCAGTCCTATGCGCTCTACCCGCACATGACCGTCGGCGACAACATGGGCTTCCCGCTCCGGCTCGCCGGCATGGACAAGGAGACGATCAAGAAGAAGGTCGCGCAGGCGGCGGAGATGCTGGAGCTGAGCCAGCACCTGGACCGCAAGCCCGCCAATCTGTCCGGCGGGCAACGCCAGCGGGTGGCGATGGGCCGGGCCATCGTCCGGTCGCCGAAGGCGTTCCTGATGGACGAGCCGCTGTCGAACCTCGACGCCAAGCTGCGGGTCCAGATGCGCACCCAGATCGCCCGGATCCAGAAGAACCTCGGCACGACGACCCTCTACGTGACCCACGACCAGACCGAGGCGATGACCCTGGGCGACCGCGTCGTGGTCATGCGCGGCGGCATCGTGCAGCAGGTGGGCGCGCCGGCCCACCTGTACGCGCGCCCGGCCAACCTGTTCGTGGCGGGCTTCATCGGCAGCCCGGCGATGAACTTCTTCCCCGGCAGGCTCCGCGGGGACACCGTGGTGACCGCCCTGGGCGAGGCGACGCTGCCGGACAAGGTGCGCCAGGCGCTGAACGGCGCGACGGGAGAACGCGAGGTCATCGTCGGCATCCGGCCGGAGCACTTCGAGGACGCCGCCCTGGTCGGGGACAAGCCGGGCGCGACGTTCGACGCACCGGTCGACATCGTGGAGGCGATGGGGTCGGACGTCTACGCCTACTTCACGATCAAGGGCGAGGGTGCGCACTCCAAGGACCTCGACGACCTGGCCAAGGACACCGGCAACGACCTGCACAGCGGAGGGGTCGACGTGACGGCCCGCCTGGACGCCGCGGCGGACGTCCGGCGCGGCCGCACGGCACGCATCTGGTACGACACCTCGAAGATCCAGCTGTTCGACGTGGCGACCGGCAAGAACCTGATCGCGGCGGCCGACTGAGCGGCCGCACGGCCGGCAGGCCCCCTCGTTTGCGAAGATGAGCGGCAGGTGAGGGTCCGGCGACATCGAGGGGGCGGTCACGGCCAGGGAGACCGGGCGCAAGGTCATCGCGTCCAACAAGAAGGCGCGGCACGACTACGCGGTCCTGAAGACGTACGAGGCCGGCCTGGTGCTCGCCGGCACCGAGGTGAAGTCGCTGCGCGCGGGCTACGCCTCGATCGTGGACGCGTTCGCGCAGGAGCACGAGGGCGAGTTGATGCTCTACAACCTGCACATCGCGGAGTACGGCTTCGGGTCGTGGACCAACCACGCACCGCGGCGGACCCGCAAGCTGCTGCTGCACAAGCTGGAGATCGCCCGGATCCTCGACAAGCTGCGCGAGCCCGGCAACACCCTGGTGCCGCTGTCGCTGTACTTCAACGACGGCTGGGCGAAGGTGGAGCTGGCGCTCGCCCGGGGCAAGCGCGAGTACGACAAGCGCCAGGCGCTCGCCGAACGCGACGCCAACCGCGAGATCGCCCGGGCCATGGGCCGGCACCTGAAGGGCCGTACCAGGGGCTGAACCGCCGGGAAGATCAGGACCGCGTGCTCAGCCCTGTGCGAGGTGCGTCGGGCACTGGAAGTTCTCCGCATGGTGCATGGTGCGCCAGTAGGTGACCTCCACGGAGTTCTGCAGACAGCCGTCGTGGAAGCAGCGCACCCGCAGCTTCGTGCCGTCCGGCACGAAGTCGGTCCGGCCGGGATGCCGGCGGCACGTGTTCTCCGGCGTCAGGTCGTGCTGGAAGTTGCGCCACGAGCAGCCCTCGGCCTGGCATCGCACCAGCTTGCCCCGAGGGAACAGGGGGCGGTGCACGCCCGGGATGGGCGGTGTGAGGGTCATCGGACCCGGAAGCAGGTGTACGGGACCCGTTGTTGACGAGCGCATGTCGGCCACCTTCCGGTCACGGGCTCTGCCCTGGACGCTACGCCGCTCCGGCGCTGGTCACAATCGGATCGCGGCGGTTCAGGTGGCGTCCTGATCCGGCAGCGGCAGCTCGGTCACCTCGACCGCCGCGGCCACCTTCGGCGAGTGGGCCGGCGCGGGGCGCTCCGGTTCGGTGCTGCGGGCGTAGCGGCCGCGGCTGCGCGTCACCGGAAGCGGGATCATGCGGATCGGGGCGGGCGGCTCGGTGAACCGGCCCGGGCCCCAGCGGACCCAGACGGCCACCCGGCCCGCCTCGGCCTCGGCACACAGCTTGCCGATCGTGCGCTTGCGGTCGGTGTGGTCGACCTCGACCACGACCGGCGGAGCGCCCGGGCGGGCCAGCGCGACGTCGAGCACCGAGTGCTGCTTGTCCATCGGCGGTGGCAGGGTCACGACGCTGGGCGCCCGGCGGTAGACCCGCCAGCCCTGCGCGTCGCCCCAGGCCGCCACCGCGTCGATGATCCGGGCGGTCACCTCGTCCTGCGTGAGGCCCGCGAAGGTCAGTCGCGCCAGCCAGGCCGCCAGGTCGTCCATTGCGGCAGATTAGCCGCACCCTGTGACAACCGGTCCGGCGACCTGACGCGCAGAACATGAAGCGGGGGCGGCCCGGCACCGCCGGGCTGCCGGTGTCGCGGAGGGGCTAGGGCGCGGGCAGGCCCGCGGCGATGCGGCCGAGCGCCTCCGTGAGCAGGGCCTCCATGGAGACCGTGCCGCCGCTGCGCAGGAAGTGGGCCTGTGCGACGTTGTTCGCCGCCGTCACGGCGGCGGCCACCAGGTGCGGGTAGAGGTCCTTCTCGAGATCGGTGCCGGTCCGCCGGGCCACCGCGGCCGCGAACTCCGCCTCGGCGCGCACCCCGGCGCGCAGCAGCTCGCCCTGCAGGGCGGGCTCGGCCAGCATGGTCCGCAGGCCGGCGGCCCAGGCACCGCGGTCGGCGACCGGGTGTGCCACCAATTCGGGGCCGGGCTCGAACTGGCTCAGCGCGACGTGGGTGATCGACTCCCAGAGCGGCTCGCCCTCGGGCCGCGCCAGCAACCCGTCGGCGGCGCGCTGGAGCCGGTTGAGGTGGCGGGACGCGATGGCCTCGCCCTTGCCGGAGAAGTAGTTGTTGAACGTGCGGGGCGAGACACCGGCGGCGTCCGCGATGTCCTGCACCCTGACGTTGTCGAAGCCACGCTCGACGGTGAGGCGGATCGCGGCCCAGCTGAGCGCGCTGCGCGTCTCGGCCTTCTTGCGCTCGCGGAGTCCCACGTCCCCAACCGTAGCGGTAATTGCGCGATCAGCAAAGATGCGGGCCACGCAAGTTTTAAGGTTGAGCCGATCCGCGGGCGGCCGCGCTGCGTACCGGTCGGTGGCACCCGACATGGAGGTACACCATGCACGGAATCCCCGGCGACCAGTCGCCACCGCCCGACTGGCCCGCTCCCGGCACTCCCCTGCCGGAGGACGAGCCGACGATCGAGCTGCCGGTCGTCGCGGCGGACCCGCCCACCTTCACCCCGAGGATGGCGCAGGCCGCGCTCTCCCTGGCGCTGAGCAGGCCCGCGCGACGGGTCCCGGAGCCGGCCAGGCCGAGCCGGCCGGCCCCGGTGGCCACGGCGGCGGATCCGGAGGTCGCGGACGAGCCGGAGGCGCCGGCGGAGCCGGAGGTCGCGGACGAGCCGGAGGCGCCGGCGGAGCCGGAGGCGCCGGCGGCCGTGCGCCCGGCGGAGCCGGGGCGCCGCTGGCTGATCGGGGCGGGGATCGCCGCCGGCGCCCTCCTGCTGACCGGCACGGCGGTCTTCGTACTGGGCCGCGACGGCGGCGCCCCGGCCGCCGGCCCCGGCGACTGGAGCCCGCCCGTCGCCGCCGCGGCCGGGCACGTCGCCACCGCCGCGCTTCATGGGCGCACCACCGCCGGCTTCGAGGTCGTCGACGGGGCCCGGCAGGTCACCGTGCGGGCCGCGGACCTCGGCGACGTCCTCTACCGGATCAGCACGCCGGAGACCGGCGACGTGCGGCCGCGCGCCGAGGACCGGGACGGCCGCATCCGGCTGCGCCTCGACGGCGACGCCCAGTCGGTCGACATCGCCCTGAACTCGGCCGTGCTCTGGGACCTGCGCGTGGCCGGCGGCGCCGACCTGAGCACCATCGACCTCAGCGCGGGGCGGGTCGGCGGCGTCGACCTGGCCGGCGGCGCGAGCCGGATCAACCTGACGCTGCCCCGGCCGGACGGGACGCTCGGCGTACGGATGAGCGGCGGGGTCAGCCTCTTCGACGTGCGGACCGCCGGCGGGGTCCCGGTGCGGGTCCGGGTCGGCGCCGGCGCCAGTCAGGTGACGGTGGACGGGCGGCTGCACGCCGGGGTCGCGGCCGGGCGGACCTTCACGCCGGCGGCCTGGGGCGACGCCGTCGACCGCGTCGACGTGGACGCGGCGGGCGGCATGTCGGCGCTCACGGTCGCACCCTACTAACGGGTAATGACAGGATGACCGCATGACCGAGGTAACCCCCGCCCTGGCGCGCGAGGCCTGGCGGCTCGCCGAGCCGCTGCACGGCATGATCTATTTCGCCCCCGAGGCGCGGGAGCGGTTCGACGCGCTCGGCATCCCGGCCACGGCCGGCTACTTCGCCTCCCGGGGCGGGGCCTTCGGCCCGGTCGGGCCCGGGCCGGTCGTCGCCACCTTCTACAACTTCAACCCGGACCTGGTGGCCCGCGCCCTGCCGGCGGTCTGGCAGCTCACCACGCCCGCGGCCGCCCTCGCGGCCCGGCTGGACGCGGCCGACGCCGCGCTGACCCGCGGCCTGGGCGACGCGATCAAGAGCCCGGAGGTGGCCGAGGCGGCGGACCTGGCCCGGCTCGCGGCCGAGTCCGCCACCGCGTACGCCGCGGGCCGGCCGTTGTTCGCCGCGCACGCCGCACTCGACTGGCCGGACCGGCCGCACCTGGTGCTCTGGCACGCCGTGACGGTGCTGCGCGAGTTCCGCGGGGACGGGCACATGGCGGCGCTGCTGGTCGCCGGCGTCAGCGGCCTGCAGTCGATGATCCTGCACACCGCCTCCGGCCAGGCCGACGGCGGGTTCCTGCGGTCCAGCCGCGGCTGGAGCCGGGAGCAGTGGGCGGCGCAGGCCGCGGTGCTGCGCGAGCGCGGCCTGCTCGACGGGGAGGAACTCAGCGCGGAGGGCCGGGAACTGCGCGCCCGGATCGAGGCCGAGACCGACCGGCTGGCCGTGCCGGCGTACCAGGCGCTCGGCGCGCACCGCTGCGCCCGGCTCGCGGAACTGGCCCGGCCGCTGAGCAGGACATTGGTCAAGGCCGGGTTCCTCGCGGCGGCGGCGCCCCGGAAGTGATCCACATCCCAGCCTCGGTTAGGTTGTTGCCAAGACTTTGCAACTACTACTGAGCCCCCATATGCTGGTCCGTACCGACCGTGCCGGCCCGGGGAGGGTTCCATGCAGGTTCAGGCAATGCACGTCGCCAACGGGATCGTGAACGGCACGGTCTCGGCGATCTTCGCCGTCTTCGCCGCTCTCGCCCTGGCCTTCTGCGTCTGGCGGGCCCGCGCCGACCTCGACGACCGGCTCGCGCCGATGGCCGGGCTCGTCGCGGCGTTCATCTTCGCCGTGCAGATGCTCAACTTCCAGGTCCTGCCCGGCATCTCCGGCCACCTGCTCGGCGGCACCCTGGCCGTCGTCCTGGTCGGACCGTGGGTCGGCGCGCTCTGCGTCTCGACCGTCCTGATCATCCAGTGCCTGCTCTTCGCGGACGGCGGCCTGACCGCGCTGGGTCTGAACATCACCAACATGGCGATCATCGGTACCGCGGCGGGCTACCTGCTGGTGGTCGGCCTGATGCGGGTCCTGCCGAAGACGCCGGCGGGCGTCGGTGCGACCGCCCTGATCGCATCGGTCATCGGCGTGGTGGCGGCCTCGCAGGGCTTCGTGTTCGAGTACTGGCTCGGCGGCACGACCGAGCTGTCGCTGCCGTGGGTCGCCGGAACGATGGCCGGCACACACCTGCTCATCGGCATCGGCGAGGGCCTGATCGCGGCGACGACGGTGGCGACCGTCGCCCGCGTACGCCCCGATCTGGTCTATGCGATGCGGCGCTTCCGCAGGCCGCCCATCGCGGCGACGACGACGGCGGCGGCGACGCCCGCCACGGTCTGAGGGGGTCGGGCGTGAGCAAGCGACTCGGATGGTTCCTGGCCGGCGGCCTGCTCGTGGCGCTGCTGCTGGCCGGGGTCGTCAGCAACTTCGCCTCCGGCAGCCCGGACGGCCTCGACGCGACCGCCCGCCAGGGCTGCACGTTCGGCGCCGACGGCGAGATCACCGGCGGCACCTGCATGCTCTCGCAGGAGCGGGAGCACCAGCTGGCGGGCGGCCCGCTCGCCGACTACGGCATCAAGGGCATCGACAACGAGTTCCTGTCGACCGGCCTCTCGGGCGTCCTCGGCGTGCTGATCACCTTCGGCGTCGGCGGCGGCCTCTTCTGGCTCGTGCGGCGGCGTACCCCCGGGAAGGCCTGATGGGCGCGGGCCACGCGCATCCGCTGCACCTGGACCACCGCAGCCCGGTGCACGCGCTCGCGCCCGAGGTCAAGATCGTCGCCACCCTGCTGTTCACCATCGTGGTGGTGGCCACGCCGCGCACCGAGTTCGCCGCGTTCGCCGGCTACGCCCTGCTGCTCGCGGCCGTGACCGTGCTGGCCCGGGTGCCGCTGCCGTGGCTGGCCCGGCGCGCGACCATCGAGCTGCCGTTCGTCGTCCTCGCCGTCACGCTGCCGTTCGCCGGCCACGGCGAGCGGATCACCTGGCTCGGCATGTCCCTGTCGGTCGACGGCCTGTACGGCGCGTGGAACATCTTCGCCAAGGGCACGCTCGGCGTGATCGCCTCGCTGCTGCTGGCCGCGAGCACCTCGATGCGCGACCTGCTCCTCGGCCTGGACCGGCTGCGCTGCCCGCGGGCCTTCACCCAGATCGCCACGTTCATGCTGCGCTACCTCGACATCCTCGCCGACGACGCGCGGCGCATGCGGATCGCCCGGCTGTCGCGCGGCTACGACCCGAGATTCCTGTGGCAGGTCAAGGCATTCGCGGTCGGCATCGGCGCGCTGTTCCTGCGGGCGTACGAGCGCGGCGAGCGGGTCTACCTGGCGATGGTCTCGCGCGGCTACGACGGGCGGCTACCCCGGCCCGAGGCGGGTGGCGCGACGACCGCCGACTGGGCGACCTCGGCGGTCCTGCCGGCCGCGGCGACGGCCATCGCGCTCGCGGCGGTGCTGCGATGAGCCTGGAGATCGCCGGGCTGACCTTCGCCTACCCGGACGGCAGCGTGGCGCTGCACGGCGTCGACCTCAGCGTCGCCGAGGGCGAACGGATCGCGCTGCTCGGCCCGAACGGCGCCGGCAAGACCACCCTGGTGCTGCACCTCAACGGGATCCTGCACGGCGGCGCCGGCACGGTCGAGGTCGGCGGCCTGCGGGTGGACCCGGCCGACCGGGCCCGGCTGGCCGAGATCCGCCGCCGCGTCGGCATCGTCTTCCAGGACCCCGACGACCAGTTGTTCATGCCGACCGTCGCCGAGGACGTCGCCTTCGGTCCGGCCAACCTCGGGCTGCGCGGCGCGGAGCTGCGCGCCCGCGTCGACGAGGCCCTGGCGGCGGTCGACATGACCGCGCACCGCGACCAGGTCCCGCAGCACCTGTCGTTCGGGCAGCGCCGCCGCGTCGCGGTCGCCACCGTGCTGGCGATGCGGCCGGAGCTGCTGGTCCTCGACGAGCCGTCGTCCAACCTGGACCCGGCGAGCCGGCGCGAGCTGGCCGAGATCCTCGAACGGCTGCCGGTGACGGTGCTGATGGTGACGCACGACCTGCCGTACGCCCTGCAGCTGTGCCCCCGCGCGGTGATCCTCGACGGGGGCCGGATCGTGGCCGACGGTAAGACCGGTGACCTGCTCGCCGACGAGGAGCTGCTGCGCGCGCACCGGCTCGAGCTGCCGTTCGGCTTCCACCCGGTCCGCCCCTGACCCTCCGGTCAATCGCCGGTGCGCGGCGGGCGGTAGCCGGGGACCGCGTTGGCCGCGGTGACGTCCCCGCCGTAGTGGCCGAGCACCCGATGGTCCATCACGCGCCGCCACACGGGTGGGATCAGCGCGAGCAGCAGCATCGTGGCGTAGCCCGCCGGCAGCTGGGGTGAAACGTCGAAACTGCGCAGGGTCTGGTAGCGGCGCAGCGGGTTGGCGTGGTGGTCGCTGTGCCGCTGCAGCTGGAAGAGGAAGACGTTGGTGGTCAGCCGGTCGCTGTTCCAGCTGTGTCGCGGATCGACCTTCTCGTAGCGGCCAGCGGCGTTGCGCTGCCGTCTCAGGCCGTAGTGCTCGAGGTAGTTGACCGCCTCGAGGACGGAGAAGCCGACCACGGCCTGCACGAGCAGGAACGGCAGCACGCGGAGGCCGAAGGCGAGGGTCAGGACCGCGAACAGCGCCACGGTCATGGCCCAGGCATGCAGGATCTCGTTGCGGATGCTCCAGGGGGAACGGCCGCGGAGCCGGTGCCGTGAGCCTTCCAGCCGCCACGCCGAGCGCAGGCTGCCCAGCACGGTCCGGGGCCAGAACCGGTAGTACGACTCGCCGAGCCGGGAGCTGGCGGGGTCTTCGGGCGTCGCGACCCGTACGTGATGGCCGCGGTTGTGCTCGACGAAGAAGTGGCCGTATCCCGTGGGCGCCAGGGCGATCTTGGACAGCCAGCGTTCGACGCTCTCGCGTTTGTGGCCCAGCTCGTGCGCGGTGTTGATGGCGACGCCGTTGACAAGCGCGGCGGTCAGCACGAGACCCACCGCGCCGATCGGGCCGGGGCCGCGGGTCCACACCGCACACGCCACGACGAGCGCGGCGAACTGGGCGGGCAGGTACAGATAGGTGATCCACCGGTAGTACGGCGACGCCTGCAGGGCGGGCACGGCGTCTTCCGGCGGGTTCGCGCGGTCGTCGCCGATGAGCACATCGAGGACGGGGATGACGCCGAAGACGACCACCGGCGTGAGCCACCACGCCCACGGGGATCCGGTCGCGGTGGCGAGCAGCAGGGCGGCGAACGGCAGGGCCGGAACCACGAGGGCGAACGGCCAGAGGGGGCGCTTCGTGTCACGCCAGGCGGGTGCGGCGACGTCCATGGCGCCCATGCTTTACACGAACAGCCTTCGTGTCAAGGGAAGTGAGGTTGGTGGATCTCCCGCCCGTCAGGTGAGCAGGCGTACGAATACGCCGGCGAGCACGTCGGCCGCGTCGGCCCGCGGCCCGGTCGGCAGGACGATGTGGCTGACGGTGAGCCTGACCACGACGTCCGCGGCGACGTCGACCGTGCCGGGGGCGACGCCGGGCAGATGCTCGGCGGCCCATTCCCGGATCACGTCGCCGGCGGCGTCGAACACGATGTCGGCGCGCGTGGTCAGGTAGGGCAACAGCTCGTCGGCGCCACCGCGCCCGCTGGTCAGGATGGCGCGCACCAGCGGGTTCCGGTCGGCCTCCTCCAGCGCGAACAGGATCGCCGCGTGCGCCGCGGCGCGAGCCTCCGCGCCGTGGGCGGCCAGGTGGCGGTGCACGCCGGACACGAACACCCGGATTTCCCGTACGGCCAGAGCCTCGGCCAGGCCGGCCCGGCCGTCGAACTCGTTGTACAGCGTCTGCCGGCTGACGCCGGCGGCCTTGGCCACATCGGCCATGCGCACGTCTTCCCACCCGCGCATCACCGTCAGTTCGCGGGCGGCGTCCACGAGCGCCTCGCGTATCCGGGCTCGGCTGTCCGTCATCGACGGCGGTTCCGCGGGCGTCACCGACCCACCGAGGGCCGCCCGGGCGATTCGGGTCTGGCCGATCGGGTCCGGGCCCAGCGGACGCAGCACGATCGTTCCGGCCCCGGCGTCGGTCAGCGCCTGGATCCCGGCCGGGATGTCGCGCGCCGGACCGATCAGGGTGAACAGCTCGCCCTGAGGTATTCCGAGCCACTGCGCCTGAGCGGCCACCAGCTCGCCGGTGACCTCCGCGGCGTTCGCCGGGTCGTCGTTGACGTGCAGGTACACGAAGGTGATCAGCTCGTGGGCGGCCCCGGCGCCGCCGCGGCGGATGTGCCCGAGCGCGGCGGCGATCTGCTCCGGCCCGTTGCCCTCGGCGAGGATCGTCCCGTCCGCGACCCGTCCGGACAGCTCCAGCGAGCGCGGCCTGACGACGCCGGTGACGATCGGTGGCACCACCGACGGCGGGTGCACCAGGCCGACCCCGTCGAGGTGAACCTCGCGGCCGTCCAGGGTGACCGTCTCGCCGAGCAGCATGCCCCGGACCGCGACGATGCTCTCCTCCAGCAGTGCGAGTTTGGACTTCCGCTCCTCGCCGACCTGACGCATCCAGTCCGTCACGCCGTGCCCCAGGCCGGCGACGACCCGGCCCGGATACACGCGGGCCAGCGTCGCGAGTTCCATGGCGAGCAGTGCCGGATTGCGCAGCGGCACCGGCGCGATGCCGATGCAGACGCGGATCCGGGAGGTGGCGGCGAGAGCGAGCGCGGCGGAACTGACCGACCCGGCCCACCCCAGATCCTCGACCAGCCACAGGTCGTCGACGCCGATCCCCTCCGCTGCCACGGCGTATGCCGGCAGCTCTTCGGGGGCGTGATCGCGGTCGAACATCACTCCGATACGAGGCATCAGCGATTCTATCCACCCGCATGTCCGGCGGCGGCCACTCCGATATGGAGGCCGGCAGGTAGGGTGTACTAGTGGTACACACTAGTAGTTCACTCATCGTCCGCCTGGTGATGACCGCCGGCGTGGTCGTCCTCCTGCGCGATCCGCGCGGTATCGCCGGCGAGTTCACCCGCCGGCCGGCGGCGGTAAGCGTGACCGTCGTGGTCGTCTTCCTCGGCCTGGTCGCGCTCTACTGCCGGGCACTGCAGCGCACCCTGGCCGTCGTACGCCCGGATGCCAGGACCGTGGCGCCGGCCTCGGTGTGGTGGATGTTCGCCGTCCCGTTCAACTTCGCCGAGGACTTCTTCATCGTCCGCAACGTCACCGGATCCCTGGCCGCCGACGGCCGGATCCCGGCCCGGGCGGTGGGGCGCTGGTCGGCGCTCGGCTACGGCTGGTGCGGGCTGCAGATCGTGTCGCTGTTCCCCGGGGCGATCGGCTACGCCGGCGGGTCCCTGGCGCTGCCCGTGTGGGCCGCACACTGGTACCTGACGTCCAGGCTCAACCGAACCCTCGGATAGGTTCGCGCCATGCCGCTGCCCCGTTTCGACCGGCTGCCACCGGACGCCCGCGCCGCGATCCTGTCCGCGGCACGCGCCCACTTCGCCCGCGACGGCCGCGACGGCGCCTCCCTGAACCGGATCATCGCGGACGCGAGAATCTCCAAGACCAGCGCGTACCACTACTTCGACGGCAAGGACGACCTCTTCGCCGCGGTCACCGCCGATGCCGCAGGCCGTGCCCTCGCCGCGCTCGGCCCCTGGGTGGAGGTGGACAGCGCACCGGCGTTGTGGGACCAGACGGCCGCCGGCGCCGACCGGCTGGCCGCCCACCTGCGCGAGCACCCCGACGACCGGGCCGTGCTCGCCGCCGCGCCGCACGACGCCGGCGCGCATCCGTGGATCGACCGGCTCGTCGACAACGGCGGGCGGCTCGGCCTGCTCGACCCGGCCGTCGACCCCGGGCTGATCGCCGCGGTGACGGCCGCGGTCATCGGCGCCGTCGACACGTGGGCGCTGAACCGTCCGGCGGACGAGTCCGTCGCCGGCACCCTGACCCTCCTGCTGCAACGGCTGTGGAGCCCGATCCGCGCCGCCGGCTGAGGCGGACGCCGATCACAGCGCCGGCCACGAGGAACCGGGCGCCCGCAGTTCTGGCCGGCGCCCGGTTCCCTCCCGATCAGGAGACGCAGAACGCGGTGACTATCAGGCTCCAACCGCCGGTGCCCGGCGTCGCCGTCTCGTCGCGGCCCGTCGCGGTCACGATGGTCGGGGTGGTGTTGTTCGGCCTGATCGCGGTGATCGTGCCGCGTGAATCGGTCCAGGCAGCGCTGCCGGCGACCCGCTTGCCGGTCGGGCAGCCGACGCTGACGCTCTTGCTGACCGTCGTGTCGGATGCGGTCCGGTTCTCCGCCATCGCGAAATCCCCGAAGGCACCGGTGGTCACGCAGATCAGATACGCGGTGACGCTCCAGTTGCCGGAGAAGCCGGTGCTGTCCTCCAGGCCGGCGACGCCGTAGCCCCGCGGATTCAGGGTGCCGCCGACGCCCTGGGTGAGCAGCTTGACCTGTCCCCCGCCGCCGTTGATCTGGCCGCCGCCACCGGTCGTGAGCTTTCCGTTCGGGCACGACGGGTAGATGGCGTTGAAGGCGTTCGAGGTGGTCGTGCTGACGGCGGTGAGCAGCTCCCATCCCGGCGCCACGCTGGAGCAGTAGGCATAGGCCATGAGCTGCCAGGTCGCGGTGGTGCCGATCTCGTCCTGCACCGCGACGGCCCGGAAGCTGTCGGTCAGACCCGACATCGGCCGCCGCTCGACCACCTCGATGTGCCGGCCGGAGGTGGTGAAGCCGCCACCGAGCACGCGCGGGTTGGTCGCCGGGCACTGCGCCGTGACGGTCTTGGCGGCCGACACGCTGAAGCCCGAACTGGCGGTGACCACCACGATGCTGCCGGGCGGAATGGTGGCCGCCGCGGCCGGCGCGGCGCCGATCGCCTGCACCCCTAGGTGTGCGGCAACCAGCAGCAGGCCTGCCGCGAGAGCCGGGAACCGTCGTCGCCTTGTGATACCGAGCAAGTTTCCTCCCCCTGTCGGATGTCGACGGACGGGACCGTACCGAGCACCCGTGGGAGGAACGTTGGAATCCGATGGGAGGCCCGGCACGGGCGCCCGGATAGAATCGAAACCCTCAAGTTCATCGATCGATGCCGGGGGCTGCGCGGTTTGGAATACCGGATTCTCGGGCCGCTGGAGATTCGGCTGGACGGCCGTCCCCTGCCCATCGGCGGGCCGCAACAGCGCGCGCTGCTCGGTGCGCTGCTGCTGAACGCGGGCCGGGTGGTCTCGGTGGACCGGCTCACCGAGCTGCTGTGGCCGCTGGACCCGCCGGACGCGTCCCGGGAGCTGCTGCGCGGCTGCGTCGCCCGGCTGCGCCGGGTGCTGCGGGCCGCGGACCCGGCGGCACGCGGCGAGCCGCTGCTCACCCGGGCGCCGGGATACCTGCTGCGGGTCGGGCCCGGCGAACTCGACGCGGACCGCTTCGCCCGGCTGGTCGCCGCGGCGGGCGAGCGCACCGGCGCCGAGGCGGCGGCGCTGCTGCGGGAGGGGCTGGCCCTGTGGCGGGGTCCGGCGCTGGCCGACGTCGCGCTGCCCGGCATCCGTGCCGCGGCGGTCGGCCTCGACGAGCGGCTGGCCGCCGCCCTGGAGGAGCGCATCGATCTCGACCTGGCGGCGGGCCGCCACGCGGACCTGGCCGGCGAGCTGACCGGCCTCGTCCGCACGTACCCGCTGCGGGAGCGGATGTGGGCCCAGCTCATGCTCGCCCGGTACGCGGCCGGGCGTCCGGCCGAGGCGCTCGGCGCCTATCGCGAGCTGCGCCGTCACCTGGTGGAGCAGCTGGGCGTCGAGCCGAGCGAGCCGCTGCGGCGGATGGAGCGCGCCATCCTCGCGGACGAGGACGTCGCCGCGGCCTACCGCACCGGGCCGGCGCCGCGGCCGCCCGGGAAACCCTCCGCCGGGCCGCCGGACCGGGCCGCCGGCCGGGACGGGACCGGCGTACGCCGGTCCACGATGGTGGGACGGGCGGCCGAGCTGGCGACGGCGCGGGCGGCGCTGGCCGGCGACGTACGGCTGCTGGGGATGGCCGGGGATCCCGGGATCGGCAAGAGCCGGCTCCTGGCCGAGCTGGCCGATGACGCGCGGCACGCCGGGCGGACGGTGCTCGCCGGGCACGCGGCCGAGTTCGAACGGGAGGTCCCGTTCGGCGTCTTCCGCAACGCGCTCGAGGATCACCTGAGGACGCTGGACCCGTCCCGGCTCGCCGGCCTCACCGCCGACGAGCGTCGGCTGCTGCCCACGGTCTTTCCCGTCCTGCCGACGGCACCCGGCGGCCCCGGCGCACCGTTGCTCGCCGCCGAGCGCTACCTGCTGCACCGGGCCGTACGGGCGCTGCTGGAGAGCCTTGCGAAGCCGGCCGGCCTGGTGCTGGTCCTCGACGACCTGCACTGGTGCGACGAGGGATCCGCCGAGCTGCTCGGCCATCTGCTGCGCAATCCGCCCGGTGCGCCCGTGCTGCTCGCGGTGGCCTACCGGCCGCGTCAGCTCTCCGCCCGGCTGCACCACGAGATCGTCGCGGCGGAACGCCGGGACCTCGCCGTCCTCGTCGACGTCGAGCCGTTGAGTCTCGACGAGGCCGCCGCGCTGCTGCCCGCCGGCCTCACCCACGATCGCCGGAGGGAGCTGTACCAGGCCAGCGCGGGCAACCCGTTCTACCTCGAGCTGCTCGCCCGCGGCAGCCCCTCGGGACGACTCACGGCCGGTACCGACGGTTCCGCGCCGACGTGGGTGCACGCCGCGCTGGCCGGGGAGTTCGCCGCGCTTGCGCCCACGCACCAGCGCGTGGCGCACGCGGCGGCCGTCGCCGGGGACGTGTTCGACGCACACCTCGTCGCGGCCATCGCCGAGCTCCCCGACGACGTGGTGCTCGACGCGCTGGACGAGTTGAGCAGCCGCGATCTGATCCGCCCCGGCGGGGCCGGGTTCTGGTTCCGGCATTCGCTGCTGCGCAGCGCCGCGTACCAGCACGCCAGGCCCGGGTGGCGGGTCGGCGCGCACGGGCGGGGCGCGGCCGAGCTCGCGCGCCGGGGCGCGCCGCCGGCCGAGCGTGCCCGCCACATCGAGCTGTCCGCCGTTCCCGGCGACCACGACGCCATCGAGCTGCTGCGGTCGGCCGCCGTCGGCGCGATGCACTCGACGCCCGCGGCCGCGGCACACTGGCTCGGGTCGGCGCTACGGATTCTCCCCCACCGGCCGTCGGCCGCGGGGCGCCGGCTGGAGCTGCTGAACCTGCGCGCGCAGGCGCTGGGCATCACCGGGCACCTCGCGGAGAGCCGGGACATCCTCGTCGAGGTGCTCCGGATGGTGCCGGTGGGTACGGGCCACCGCGTCGCCGTGCTCAGCTTCCTCACCATGCTGGAACACCTGCTCGGCAACCACGGGCAGGCCCGGGCGCTGCTGACGGGTGAACTGGCCGCGCTGCCGGATCAGCACGGCTCCGCCGCGGGCGGCCTGCGGGTGGCGGTGGCGCTCACCGCGGTGATGCACGGCGACGTCCGGCTCGACGAGGTACTCACGGCGATCGAGGTCGCCCGGGGAACCGGGGAGCGGCCGTTGCTCGCCGCCGCGCTGACCGTCGGTGCCGTGGCGTGTCAGTCGTTCGATGTCACGAACGGCCAGGTCGCGTCCTGGCTGGACGAGGCGGCCGGGCTGGTGGACGCGATGTCCCCGGCCGAGCTCGCCGGGCGGCTGGACGCCGCCCTGTTCCTCGGCTGGGCCGAGATGTATCTGGAGCGCTTCGGACTCGCCACCGCCCACCTCGATCGCGCGCTGGGGGTTGCCCGCGGCACGGGCCAGAGCAACCTGATCGGCCCGCTCCAGCTGATCACCGGCGTCGCACATCTCAGCACCGGGGATCTCACCCGGGCCGAGCTGGCGTTCGACGCCGCGATGGAGTCCGAGACCCTCACCGGCGGGCGGGAGACCCGCGGCCGGATCCTCATCTACCGGACCTGGGTCACCGTCTGGACCGGAGACGTCGACGCGGCACTGGCCTTCGGGGAGGAGGCGGTCGCCCTGGCCGGGGGCCGGCCCGGTACGGACTGGCGGTCCGGGCCGGCCGAGGCCACCCTCGGGTTCGCCCGCTACGCCGCGGGGAACCCGCAGGAGTGCGTGGAGCTCCTGGTCCGCGCGGGAGGTGGGCCGGACCTGCCCGCCGTCCGCGAGGTCTGGCGGCCGAGCTGGTTCGAGCACCTCAGCGCGGCCGCCACCGCGGCCGGGCGGCAGCGCGAGGCGGCCGGCTACGCCGACCGGGCCGGCCGGTTGCCGATGGTCGAGGGGCTGCACCGGCGCTCCGGCCTCATCCGGCTCGCGCAGGTGCATCCGCTGCTGGGCACCGACCCGGCCACGGCCGCCCGGCTCGCCCTGCGGGCCGCCGGGCTGTTCGAACGGGCCGGCGACCGGCTCGGCTCCGCGCAGGCCCATCTGTTCGCCGGCGTCGGCCACCGCGAGCTGGGCGAGGCCCGCGCCGCCGATTGCGAGATCGCCGAGGCGCGGCGGGCGTTCGCGGAGTGCGGAGCCCGTCCGCGTTGGCTCGCCCGCTACCTCGGCGTCTCCCTGTCCTGACCGCGCCACGGCGGGTCGTGCACGTCGCCCGGATCGGCCAGCAGTTCCGAGAGGGCGACCGGTTGCAGACCGCGTTCGCGCAGGCCGGCGAGGATCGGCGGCAGCGCATCGTCGGTGTACCGGGCGTTCGCCTCGGTGAGATGCATGATCACGATCGAGCCGGGGCGCACCTGCGACAGCACCGCCCGCACCACCGGCGCCGCGCTCCGGGCGAACGGATCACCGCTGACCACGTCGCCGTCGATCACGGTCACGCCGAGTGGCGCGAGCGCCCGCAGCGCCGCCCGGTCGTGACACAGGCCCGGGAACCGGAAGTACCGCGTCTGCCGGCCGCCGAACGGTTCCAGGGTCCGAAACGTCCTGGCGACGTCGCTGGTCATCTCCGCCGCCGGCAGTGGGGGCAGGGTGTAGCAACCGGCCGTGAACGCGGCGTGCTCGTAGCTGTGGTTGGCGAACTCGAAGCGCGGGTTCCCGGCGATCCGGCGCATCACCTGCGGATACCGCTGCGCCCACTGCCCGGTAACGAAGAACGTCGCGGGTATCTCACCCCGCTCGAGCAGGCTCAGCAGCGTGAGATTCGCGTACGAGGACACCTCGCCTCGCCGCAGCCGGGCGATCATGGCATCGGTCATGTCGGCGTCGAAGGTCAGCGCCACCCTTTTCGGCCCGCGGGGCCCGTGCTGGAGCACCGGCGGCACCGGTCCCGGCGGGCGTTCCCCGGGCCGAGGCGCCCGGCGGGGCGCCGACTCGGGCGACGGCGCGGTGGACGGTGCCGCGGCGGAACGGGTTGCGGCAGCGCTCACCGGCGACGGATCGGGCCGGGTGGCGTCGGCGCCGCACCCAGCCAGCACCAGCACCGCACAGAGCGCGACAGCCCGTCCCTTGATCGACATGCCGCAAATATGGCACGGGCGAGCCACGGCGCGGGGCCCGGGATGCGGCCGTCGCCGGTGCGGCGGGCACGGTCACCGCGCGTCCGGAGGTTCCCGGCGCGGACGGCCGCAACATCCGGCAATCGCTTGCCACCGGTCGCCGCCGGTTCTTTCATGTTCACCATGGACCTCTTCCCCGGCGTCGGCCGGCTCGGCGTCGCCTTCTCCGGCGGCGTGGACTCGTCGGTGCTGCTCGCCCTGGCCGTGCGCGAGCTGGGGCCGGACCGGGTGGTGGCGATCCTCGGCGTCTCGCCGAGCCTGGCCGCGGCCGAGCGCGAGGCGGCGCACGCGGTGGCCCGGTTCATCGGCGTCGCCGTTGCCGAGGTGACCACTTTCGAGGGTGAGCGCGAGGCGTACCGGGCGAACGGGCCGGACCGGTGTTTCCACTGCAAGGACGAGTTGTTCACGCGGATCGCGGACGAGGTCGTCACGGCGTACCGGCTGGACGCCGTCGCCTACGGCGAGAACGCCGACGACGCACGCCGGGCGGACCGGCCCGGCGGGCGGGCAGCGGCGGCGCACCGGGTGCTGCGGCCGCTCGCGGACGCGGGCCTGGACAAGGCCGCGGTCCGGCGCCTGGCGGGCGAGTTCTCGCTGCCCTGCGCCGACAAGCCGGCGGCGCCGTGCCTGGCCTCGCGCATCCCGCACTTCCAGCCGGTCAGCCCGGAGAAGCTGGCACAGGTCGAGCGCGCGGAGGCCGCGCTGCGCGGCCTGGGCTTCGGCGATCTCCGGGTACGCCATCACGGCGACGTCGCGCGCATCGAGCTGCCGCCGGAGGATCTGCCCCGGGCGGTCCGGGATCCGCTGCGGTCGCGGCTGCACGCCGCCGTGCTGGCGGCCGGCTTCCGGTTCGCGGCCGTCGACGTGGCGGGCGTGCAGTCCGGTGCCTTCACCCTGCCGCTGGTGCGGCGTGGCTGACCTGTCGTCCTACGCCGACCTCGATCTGGATCGGGCCGGGCGGCGCGGCTATCCCGAGGCGGTCTACTGCGCGGGCAAGTCCCCGGCGCAGGTCGCGGGCATCGCCGCCGCCCTCGCCGGCCGTACCGGCACGGTCGCGCTCTTCACCCGCGCCGCGCCCGCACACGCGGCGGCGGTGCTCGGGGTGCTCCCGTCGGCGTTCCACGATCCGGAGGCGGGCCTGCTCGCCTGGCCGCCCGCGGTCCCGCCGGCCTCGGGCGGCCGGGTCCTGGTGCTCGCCGCCGGGACCTCGGACCTGCCGTACGCCCGGGAGGCCCTGCTCACGGCCCGCTACCTGGGCCGGGAGGCGTCGCTGGCGGTGGACGTCGGCGTCGCCGGGCTGCACCGGGTCCTGGCCCACCTCGAGGACCTGCGCGCGGCGCGGGCGATCGTGGTCGCCGCCGGCATGGACGGCGCGCTGCCGAGCGTGGTCGCCGGCCTGGTCAGCGCGCCGGTGGTCGCGCTGCCGACCTCGGTGGGCTACGGTGCGGCGTTCGAGGGGCTCGCGGCGCTGCTGGCGATGCTCAACGCGTGCGCGCCCGGCGTGGCGGTGGTCAACATCGACAACGGGTACGGCGCGGGCCACCTCGCCGCGCAGATCGCCGCTCCCCGGTGAGCCGGCACGCGTGGATCGACGCGTCCGCCGGGGTGGCCGGCGACATGCTGCTCGGCGCGCTGCTCGACGCGGGCGCGCGCCTCGCCGCGGTGCGACGCGCGGTCGACGAGGTCCTGCCCGGCGCGGTCGCATTGTCCGTTGCGGAGGTGACCCGGGCCGGGCTCCGCGCGCTGAAGGTGGACGTGGAAGCGCTGGTTGCGGCGCCGCCGCGGCGCACCTGGCGGGACGTCCGGGCGCTGCTCGAGGGTTCCGGCGACGCCCTGGCGGTGTTCGGGAGGCTGGCCGGCGCCGAGGCCCGGGTGCACGGCATCGAGCCCGAGGACGTGCACTTCCACGAGGTCGGCGCGCTCGACTCGATCGCCGACATCGTGGGGGTCTGCGCGGCCCTGCGGGATCTGGGCGTGACGTCGGTCAGCGCGGGCGCGGTGGCGCTGGGCTCGGGCCGGGTCCGCACCGCGCACGGCGAACTGCCGGTGCCGGCCCCGGCGGTGCTGGAACTGGCCCGCGGCTGGCGGGTCTGCGGCGCCGGCCGCCACGAACTGGCCACCCCGACGGGCCTGGCGTTGATCCGGGCGCTGGCGGTGCGGTGCGAGGAGCTGCCACCGATGACGGTCGACACGGTCGGCGTCGGCGCGGGTGGCCGGGACACGCCCGGCCGGCCCAACGTCGTACGGGTGGTGATCGGTTCACCGGACGCGGCCCCGCCGGGCGCCGGGGAGGCCGTCGTGCTGGAGGCCAACGTGGACGATCTGGATCCGCGGCTGTGGCCCGGCGTGCTGGCCGGTCTGCTGTCCGCCGGGGCCGACGACGCGTGGCTCGTTCCGATCCTGATGAAGAAGGGCCGGCCGGCGCACACGCTGACGGTGCTGTGCGCCCCGGAGCGGGCCGCGGCGCTGCGGGCCAGGATCTTCCGGGACACCAGCACGCTGGGCGTGCGGGAGGGCCGGCGGAGCAAGACGGCGCTGCCCCGCACGTTCCGCGGCGTGGCGGTCGCGGGCGGGACCGTCGCCGTCAAGCTCGGGTACGCGGACGGGGTCATCACCCAGGCGACGCCGGAGTTCGAGGACGTGGCCGCGCTGGCCCGCCGCACCGGCCGGCCCGAGCACGCGGTGCTGCGCGAGGCTCTGACCGCCGCGGCCGCCGCCGGCCTCACCGCCGGGTCGCCCGTGCCACCGGAGGACTGACCGGCGCTGTTCCTATATTGTGCGTTACACACTATAGTGTCAGTCATGGCTGACGATGAACTGCTCGCCACGCACCTGCAGGAGCTGCGGCGCGGGACCGTCGTGCTCGCCTGCCTGCTCATCCTCGAAC
Organism: Actinoplanes sp. NPDC049118; assembly: GCF_040648555.1. Classification (NCBI taxonomy): domain Bacteria; kingdom Bacillati; phylum Actinomycetota; class Actinomycetes; order Micromonosporales; family Micromonosporaceae; genus Actinoplanes; species Actinoplanes sp. NPDC049118. The sequence continues at coordinate 313,558 of NZ_JBEZDY010000001.1, read as the reverse complement.
GGCCCAACTACGGCTACGCGCTGCTCGACCTGCTCGAGCGGCACGGCTTCGCCGTCGACGCCAACACGCTCTACCCGCTGCTGCGCCGCCTCGAGAAGCAGGGCCTGCTGACCAGCGACTGGAACACCGACGAGGCCCGGCCGCGCAAGTTCTACCGCACCACCGACCGGGGCACCGCCCTCGCCGGCGCCCTCAACGGCGACTGGGATCAGCTCGACACCGCACTGCGCACCCTGAAGGGGGAGTCATGACCAGCCTTTCCGATCGCTACGTCGACACCACCCTGCGCCGTCTGCCGCCGCGACAGCGCACCGACATCGAGCGCGAGCTGCGGGCCGCCATCGCCGACGCCGTCGACGACCGGCTGGCCGCCGGCGCGGACGCCGGCGAGGCGGAGGTCGCCGTCCTCACCGAGCTCGGCGACCCGGCCCGGCTCGCCGCGGGCTACGCCGACCGGCCGCTGCACCTCATCGGCCCGGGGCTGTACCTCGACTACACCCGCCTGCTGACCATCCTGCTCGCCACGGTCGTGCCGGCCGTCGCCGCGGCGGTCGGCTTCGTCCGCGGCGTGCAGGAGTCCCCGGTGCTCACCGTCATCGGCGACACCCTGGGCGCCGCGGTCACCACCGCCGTCCACATCGCCGTCTGGACGACGGTCCTGTTCGCCGTCATCGAGCGCACCCCGGCGCTGCGGCGGTTTCCGGACCGGACCTGGACTCCCGACGCGCTGCCCGACCCGCCGCCGAGCCGCCGGGCGCGGTGGGGCGAGTTGGTCGCCGAGTCGGTGGCGCTGGTCCTGGTCAGCACCCTCGTCCTGCTCGCGCCGGTGGTCAGCCCGGAGACCGACGCGGCCGGCGAACCGGTCAACGTGCTCAACCCCTGGCTGTGGGAGACCGGCTTCGTCTACGTCTTCATCGCGCTCGCGGTCGCGGCGCTGGCCTTCTCGTTCGCCAGGTACTACGTCCGCTGGAGCCTGCCGCTCGCCGTCGCCGGTGCACTTGTCAACGTCGCGAGCGCGGTCACGCTGATCTGGGCGGCCGCGACCGACCGCATCCTCAACCCGGCCTTCACCACGGCGGCGGGCTGGCCACCGGACGCGGCGAAGTGGATCAATGTCGGCCTGATCGTCGTCGCGATCGGCACGCTCGTGCACACCGTCACCGAGTCGTTCGGTCAGGCCCGCCGCCGTTGAGCGCCGCCCCCGGCAAGACCCCACCTGCCCGGATACCGCGAGGAGCGACCATGCGAGCGATCACCTATCAGGAGTACGGCACGGCCGACGTGCTGAGCTGGACCGAACTCGACCGGCCCGAGCCCCGCGCCGGCGAGGTGCTCGTCCGGGTCCACGCGGCCTCGATCAACCAGGCCGACCTGTTCACCCTGCACGGCGTTCCCCGGGTCGCCCGGCTGGCGTTCGGCCTGCGGCGCCCCCGCTCGACCGTGCTCGGCCGCGCCTTCGCCGGCACCGTGACGGCCGTCGGCGAGCGGGTGGGCGACCTGCGGGCCGGCGACGACGTGTTCGGCGAACTCGCCGCGGGCTGCTTCGCCGAGTACGTCGCCGCCCCGGCGGCAGGGCTGGCCCGCAAGCCCGGCGCGGTGACGTTCGAGCAGGCCGCGACGCTGCCGGTGGCGGCGACCACGGCGCTTCAGGCGGTCCGGCTCGCCGGGGCCGGACCCGGCCGGACGCTGCTGGTCAACGGGGCCTCGGGCGGGGTCGGCACGTTCACCGTCCAACTGGCGCGGGTCCTCGGCGCGCGGGTCACCGGCGTCTGCAGCGCCCGCAACGCCGACCTGGTCCGCTCGATCGGCGCCGAGCGGGTGGTCGACTACGCCCGCGAGGACGTCACCCGGGGCCCGGACCGCTTCGACGCCGTGATCGACCTGGCCGGCGGCCATCCGCTGAGCGCGATGCGCCGGATCCTCACCCCGGAGGGCGTCTACGTCGCGTCCACGGGCAACGGCGGGCCGGTGCTCGGCCCGATGCCGCGCGTGCTCGCCGTCCTCGCCACCGCGCCGTTCGTGCGCCCGCGGCTGCGCAACCTGGTCGCGAAGGCCAGCGCCGCGGACCTGGCCGAGGTCGCCGAGCTGGTGGCGCGGGGCGCGGTGACCCCGGCGATCGAGGCGACCCACCCCCTGAGCACCGCCGCGGACGTGATCCGGCGTCTGGAACAGGATCACGCCCGCGGCAAGATCGTGCTCAGCCCTTGACCGCCCCGGACGTCAGGCCGTTGACGATGTAGCGCTGCAGCACCTGGAAGACCAGCACGGTCGGGATCGCGGTCAGCAGCGTGCCCGCGCAGAACATCCCGAAGTTGTTGTTGCGCTCCCCCGCCACCAGGCCCCACATGCCGACGGACAGGGTCTTGGCGTCGGTGTCGGTCAGGAAGACGTTCGCGATCAGGAACTCGTTGATGGTGCCGATGAAGGCCAGCAGGCCCGTCACCGCCAGGATCGGCGCCACCAGCGGAAGCAGGATCCGGAAGAACGTCTGTGCGTGCGACGCGCCGTCCATCGTGGCCGACTCGTCCAGTTCCCGGGGAATCGTGTCGAAGAAGCCCTTCATCAGCCAGGTGTTCACGCCCAGCGCCCCGCCCAGGTAGAGCAGGATCAGCCCCCAGGGCTGGTTGAAGCCGATGGCGGGCCACAGGTCGGTGATCCGGGAGAACATCAGGAAGATCGCCACGATCGCCAGGAACTGCGGGAACATCTGGATCAGCAGCAGGGCCATGAGGCCGACCCGGCGGCCCTGAAAACGCATCCGGCTGAACGCGAACGCGGCCAGGGCCGACAGGAACACCGACGTCGCGGCCGACACGCCCGCGATCAGGATGGAGTTGCCGAACCAGCCGGCGAACTCGGTGTCCGACAGCAGCCTGCTGAAGTTGCCCGTCGACGCCCCGGTCGGCACCACGGTCGTCGAGGAGAGCGTGCCCAGCGGGTTGAACGCCGCCGACACCACGAAGACGATCGGGAAGAGCGAGAACAGCACGGCCAGCACGGCGACCGCGTGCCGCCACCCGGCCCGGGCCACCCAGCGGGTCATGAGTAAACCTCTTCCTGTGCCCGGGTACGGCGGAAGGTGACGACGGAGATGAGTCCGACGATCATGAAGATGAGGATGGACACCGCGGCGGCGTAGCCGTACTGCGCGCCCGATCCGCCGAACGCCAGCCGGTAGGTGTACGTGATCAGCAGGTCGGTGGCGCCGTTCGCCGGGTTGTCCACGGGGAACGGCGCGCCGTCGGTGGTCAGGTAGATCGCGTTGAAGTTGTTGAAGTTGAACGCGAACGACGAGATAAGCAGCGGCGTCAGGGCGATCATCAGCAGCGGCAGGGTGACCCGCTTCAGCGACTGCCACGGCGACGCCCCGTCGAGCCGGGACGCCTCGGACAGCTCCGCCGGAATCGCCTGCAGCGCGCCGGTGGCGACCAGGAACATGTACGGGTAGCCCAGCCACAGCTGCACCAGGATGACGGCGATCCGCGCGGACCCCGCGCCGCCGAACCAGTCCACCTCCAGCCCGAACAGGTTGTTGATCAGGCCGAAGTCGGTGTTGAACATGTCGCGCCAGGCCAGCAGCATCGCGAACGACGGCATCGCGTACGGCAGCACCAGCAGCGTCCGGTAGAGGGCGCGCCCGCGCATCCGGGGCGTGTGCAGGGCCAGGGCGCAGGCCAGGCCGAGCACGAAGGTCCCGCCCGTCGAGGCCAGGGCGAAGAACAGGTTCCAGATCAGCGTGGTGGTGAACGGGCCGGAGACCGTCGGGTCGGTGAGCAGCCGGGTGAAGTTGCTCAGGCCGACGCCGACCTTCCAGCCCTGTGCCAGCCGCTCGCCGTCCTCGGCCACGAACGAGCCGATCTCCTCGTCGGCGACCCAGGTCTTGCCGGTCGCCGTGTCGCGGATGCAGTCGCAGCCCTGGTCGTAGGCGCGGCCGGCCTTGCCCTCGTACGCCCGGGTGAGCCCCTGCGACCGGATCGCGCCGCCGGCGGTCGGCACGGCCAGGTCGGTGATCTCCTGGCTGCGCGCGCTGGCCTGCCCGCCGTTGAGCACGGTGTAGCCGGCCGCGGCGGTGACCCGGCCCGCGGCGTTCACGGTGGCGGCGCCGGCCCGCAGCGGTTCCAGGCCGTCGACGGTGCCGGCCGAGACCGTACGGGTGGCCGGGTCGGTGACCAGGAAGGTGAGCGGGCCGGTGGCCGGGTCGCCGGTGGTCGCGACCGTCAGCGCGTACTCGGCGGAGCCCGGCACGCGGGTGACCGACGCGGTCTGGATGGCCACGACGGCATCCTGCTTGTCGCCGCGGTGCCCGTCGCCGAAGTTCGTGAAGGCGGTCGACGCCGTGTACAGCACCGGGAACAGCTGGAACACGACGAGGAAGATCGTGCCGGGCACGAGGTACTTCAGCGGCACGTGCCGGCGCGTGAGGTACAGGTAGAAGAGGCCGGCGGTGGCGGCCAGCAGCACGGCCAGGGCGATCCAGGCCCCATCGGCGATCAGCGGGAACGCCGCGAAGACGGCGAGCCCGGCGACCAGCCCGAGCAGGACCACCTTGAAGAAGGTGCCGGCGAGACCGCCCCGGACGGGCTGGCGGGCCACGTCCGGGGCGGTCTCCCGCTCGAGGAGAGCAGTCATTACTTGATCTGGCCGGAGATCGTCTTGGCGGCGGCGGTCAGGGCCGTCTTGGGGTCGGCGCCGCCGATGACGGCGGCCTCGGCCTTACCGAACGGGTCCCAGACGGACGCCATCTCCGGGATCGCGGGCAGCGGCACAGCGTTCTTGCCGGCCTCGATCCACTTGGCCAGGTCCGGGTCGGCGCCCTTGACCTCGTCGAACGCGGCGGTGAGCACCGGCGGGCGGGGCTCGGCCTGGTACAGCGCCACGGCCAGGTCGGGGGTGGTCACGTAGTTGGTGACGAACTCCTGGGCGAGGGCCTTGTTCTTGCCCTTCGCGGCGACGTAGAACGACTGCACGCCGAGGAACGGCTGCGCGGGCTTGGCGCCGGCGAAGCCGGGCACCGGGGTGATGTCGTACGCGATGTTCGCCTTCTTGGCGTCGGTGATCGCCCATGGGCCGGAGACCAGGTAGGCGCACTTGCCGGCGGTGAAGGTCGCGATGGAGTTCTCGCCGGTGATGGAGCGCTTGAGCGCGCCGTCGCCCTTCTCGCCGAGCTTGCCGATCTTCTCGAAGGCGGCGATGGACTCGGGCTTGCCGACGCCCAGGTCGTTCTTGTCGTAGTCGCCCTTCGCGTCGGTGCCGAACAGGTAGCCACCGCCCGAGCTGAACAGCGGGTACGAGTGGTACGCGTCGCCGTTCTGGCCGACCTGCAGGCAGAGGATCTCGCTCGCCTTCTTGTCGGCCTTGAGCTTCTTGCCCGACTTGACGAGGTCCTCGATGGTGGCCGGGGCCTCGGGCGCCAGCTTGGTGTTACGGATCAGCGCGAGGCTCTCGGTCGCGTACGGGACGCCGTAGACCTGGCCGTTGAAGGTGACCGCCTTGAGCGCGTTCGGGGCGAGGCCCGACTGCTGCTCGGCGGTGAGCTGCACCGGGTCGATCGCGCCGTTCTGCACGAGGTTGCCGATCCAGTCGTGCGCGCCGACCATGACGTCGGGGCCGCTGCCCTGCTGGGACGCGGTCACGAAGGTGGTCTGCTGGTCCTTGGAGATCGCCTGCACCTCGACGGTGACGCCGTTCTCCTGGCCGAACTTGTCCGCAAAGGGCTTGAGGGCGGCCGCGCGCTTGTCGTCGCCCCAGATCACGAGCTTGCCGGTGGCGCCCGCGGCCTTGGCGGACGGTGAGGTCTTGGGGTCTTCGCCGCCGCCGCCGCAACCCGACGCGACGAGCGTCAGTGCGATGGCGGTAAGGACGACACCCGAGGTACGGATGCGCATAATCTTCTCCAATCGGGCATGGAAGTACGCCCGAAGAACTTTCGAGGACAAAAGGGGGAGAACCGGAGTAGGAACCCGATAGGTCCCGCCCGCTGTTGCCGGGACGTTAGCAAGGGATTTCGTCTAATGGAAGGCCTTGCATTCCTTCCGCAAGAAGTTCCAGGTTCTATAGTGACGCCCATGCGTGCACGACTGTCCGACATCGCACGCCAGGCCGAGGTCAGCGAGGCGACGGTGTCGCGGGTCCTCAACGACAGGCCCGGCGTCTCCACCGAAACCCGTCAGGCCGTACTGACGGCTCTCGACGTCCTCGGCTACGAACGCCCGGAACGGCTGCGCAAGCGCAGCGCGGGGCTGGTCGGGCTGATCACGCCCGAGCTGGAGAACCCGATCTTCCCCGCCTTCGCACAGACGATCGAGTCGGCGCTGTCGCAGAGCGGCTTCACCCCGGTGCTGTGCACACAGACCCCAGGCGGCGTCACCGAGGACGAGTACGTGGAGATGCTGCTCGACCGACAGGTCTCCGGCATCGTCTTCGTCTCGGGCCTGCACGCGGACACCACCGCCGACCACGAGCGCTACCAGCGCCTGATGAACCGCCCGCTGCCGATCGTGCTCGTCAACGGGTACGCCGCGAACCTGAACGCACCGTTCATCTCCTGCGACGACCGGCTCGCCGGCGAGATGGCCGTCTCGCACCTGGTCGCGCTGGGCCACACCCGGATCGGCTTCGTCTCGGGCCCGGACCGTTTCGTGAACGTGCAGCGCAAGCTCGAGGGCTACCGCGCGGCCATGCGCCGGGAGCTCGACGTCAGCGACCGCGACCTGGAGGACTTCATCGCGCTGACGCTGTTCGGCGTGGAGGGCGGCGAGGTGGCGGCCAATCAGCTGCTCAACCGCGGCGTCACCGGCATGGTGTGCGGCTCGGACCTGATGGCGCTCGGCGCGATCCGGGCGGCGCGCCGGCGCGACCTGAGCGTTCCGCGCGACATCTCCGTCGTGGGCTTCGACGACTCACCGCTGATCGCCTTCACCGACCCGCCGCTGACCACGCTGCGCCAGCCGGTCGCGGCCATGGGCAACGCGGCGATCCGGCAGCTGGTCGACGAGATCAACGGGCAGGGCGCACCCCGGTCGGAGTACGTGTACGCACCCGAACTGGTGGTTCGCGGCTCCACGGCGATTCACAAGGTCGGCCGCGCCGCGGAGAGCGTGAACGTCACCGCCGCCTGACATCATCCCGCAACGATTGCTTGATCCGGTCATTGAAAGTTCTTGCGTGGGCGACCTCCGCCGTAAACGCCGCCTAGCTGGCGCAACGGCGCGACACGCCGACCGGTAAAGATCCCGTCCTGCAAGCCTAAACGGGCAAAAGCCATCAGGCGGGCGCATGAATAGAGAGCGGTCGCTTTACCGTCGGGAAACACCCTGATAACTTCCCCGCACTTGCGCAAGAAGTTACAACCGTGCCCGCCCCGGCCGTGCCGCTCCTTCGCGTCCCCTTGGAGGTCCTCCATGCGTACCCGTCAGGTCGTCGCCGCCGCGACGACCGCCGTCCTCTCCGCGGCGCTGCTGGCCGTCGGCGTCGTTCGCAACGGCCACCAGGCGGAAGCCTCCACGGCCTCGCCGGGCCCCAAGGACGTCATCGTCCACCTCTTCGAATGGCCCTGGGCCTCGATCGCGAGCGAGTGCACGAGCACGCTCGGCCCCAAGGGCTTCGGCGGCGTGCAGGTGTCACCGCCGCAGGAGCACGTGGTGCTGCCGGGCAGCGGTTATCCATGGTGGCAGGACTATCAACCGGTCAGCTATCAGCTCACCAGCCGGCGCGGCGACCGCGCGGCCTTCGCGAGCATGGTGCAGACCTGTCACGCCGCGGGCGTGAAGATCTACGTGGACGCGGTGGTCAACCACATGGCCGGCGGCGCCTCCACCGGCACCGGCACCGCGGGCTCCGGCTACAGCCACTACGCGTACCCGGCGGTGCCATACGGCGACGGCGACTTCCACCACTGCGGCCGCAACGGCAACGACGACATCTCCAACTACGGCGACAAGTGGGAGGTGCAGAACTGCGAACTGGTCGACCTCTCCGACCTCGAGACCGAGTCGAGCTACGTGCGCGGCAAGCTCACCGCCTACCTCAACGACCTGGTGGGGCTCGGCGTCGACGGCTTCCGGGTGGACGCGGCCAAGCACATGCCGGCCGCCGACATGGCGGCGTTCATCGAGCCGGTGAACGGCGACCCCTACGTCTTCTCCGAGGTCATCGAGGGCGGCGCCAACGAGCCCGGCGCGCCGACGCCGGAGGAGTACCAGGGCTTCGGCGACGTGACCGAGTTCCGCTACGGCGACGTGGTCGGCGGGGCGTTCCAGAGCGGCAGCCTGTCCAACCTCAACAACCTGGCCGGCTCGATGCGGCTCGCCAGCGGCGACGCGGTCGCCTTCGTCGACAACCACGACACCCAGCGCAACGGCCGGGCGAGGCTCACCTACAAGAACGGCACCTCGTACGCCCTCGCGGAGGCGTTCATGATCGCCTGGCCGTACGGCGTGCCGCAGGTGATGTCGAGCTTCACGTTCTCCGACAACGAGGCGGGGCCGCCGGCCAACGGCAGCGGCATCACCAACGCGGTGAACTGCGGCAGCGGCTGGGCGTGCGAGCACCGCTGGCGCACCACCGCCAACATGGTCGCCCTGCGCAACGCGGCCGCCGGCGCCGCGGTCACCAACTGGTGGACCAACGGCTCGAACCAGATCGCGTTCGGCCGCGGCAGCGCCGGCTACGCCGCGTTCAACCGCTCCGGCTCGGCGCTGACCCGCACCTTCCAGACGTCGCTGCCGGCGGGCACCTACTGCGACGTGATGGCCGGTGACCTCTCCGGCGGCTCGTGCACCGGCCCCTCGTACACGGTGAACGGCAGCGGCCAGGTGACCGCGACCGTCGCGGCCAACTCGGCGCTCGCCCTGCACGTCAACGCCCGCGGCACCGGTTCGACGGGCTGCGCCGCCGCGGCCACCTCCTTCGCGGCCGACGTCACCACCACCTGGGGCCAGAACGTCTTCGTCACCGGCGACACGGCCGCCCTCGGCAACTGGGACCCGGCGAGCGCCGTGGCGCTCTCCTCGGCGTCGTACCCGGTGTGGACCGCGACCGTGTCGCTGCCCGGCAACACCGCGGTGCAGTACAAGTACCTCAAGAAGCAGGGTTCCACGGTGATCTGGGAGAGCGACCCCAACCGCACCCGGAGCACCGCCTCCGCGTCGCCGTGCGCGGCGACCTGGAGCGACACCTGGCGCTGACCCCCACGGCGCCGGCCGGGCCGGTCAACTTCGGAGCACGATGTTGACCGGCCCTGCGCCGTCCAGGAGCAGGTCGATCTGGCGCCGGACCAGCCGGGCCACCCGCGGCAGCATGGCGCTGGACATCCCGCCCGCGTGCGGGCTGATCAGCACGTTCGGCAGCGTGAACAGCTCGTGGTCGACGGGCAGCGGCTCGGGATCGGTGACGTCGAGCGCGAAGCGCAGCCGCCCGCCGCGGGCCTCAACCAGGATCGCCTCCGTGTCCGCCACCCGGCCCCGAGCGACGTTGACCACGACCGCGCCGTCCGGGAGCCGGGCCAGGAAGGCCGCGTCGACCAGGTGGACGGTGTCACCGGTCAGCGGCACCCCGACGACGACCGCGTCGCACGACGGCAACAGCTCGGGCAGCTCGGCGACGCCGTGCACCCGCCCGCGCTCGTCGTCGCGGGCCGTACGCGCCACCCGCACGACCTCCACCTCGAAGGGCGCCAGCCGCGCCTCGACCGCCCGGCCCACCCCGCCCTGACCCAGCACGAGCACCCGCCGGTCGGCGAGGCTCGGATACCAGGCGGGCTCGGGCACCCGTACCCCGGCGGCGCGGACGAAGTCGCCGATCCCCCGCTGCGCCGCCAGCAGCAGCGCCATCGCCAGCTCGGCGGTCGACGTCTCGTGCACCCCGCGGGCGTTCGCGTAGACGTGCCCCGGCGGCAGGGCCGCGGCGACACCGTCGTAGCCGAGATACTGCGCCTGCACCAGGCGGGTGGTCACCCCCTCCAGCAGCCGCAGATGCGCCGAGCCCGGCACGTACGGGAGCACCACGAGATCGATCCGGTGCGCCGGCGCCGGCGCGGTCATGTCCCACCGCAGCAGCGCCACCCGCGGCGGCAGGGCGCCCAGGGCGTCCGCGAGCCGGGTACCGGGAAGGCTGACACGGAGCCGGTCGTCGTCCACCCGCCCATTCTGGGCCCCGGCTGTGCAAAACCTCAGATGACGAGGCCGGCGGCCGATATCCGAGATCGGGCGGCATCTGCCGCACCGGTGTTCCTCCGGAGGGAAAACGACGTGCGGCGGTTCACCATCGGCACCCGGCTGTCCGGGACCTTCGCCGCGGTCCTCCTGCTCCTGCTCGGCGTCGCCGCGATGGCGTTCGGCACGATCGTGGACCAGCGCACCTCGGCCAACGACGTGCGCCGGCTGACGGTGGTCACCCGGCAGGCCGAGGAGATCAAGACGCACGCCGCCACGCTGAACGGCTGGCAGGCGGGCTACATCAACGACATCTACCGCCTCGGCGCCTCCCGGGCACTCGGCGGGGACTCGGTCGCGTACCAGGCGTGGCGGCAGGAGCGGGACACGTTCCAGCGGTTCCTCGGCCAGGTCGACGCCGGCGCGTTCACCGCCGCCGAGCGCGCCCTGTTCGACCAGGTGCGCGCCGAGCTGGGCACCTACGTCGAGGTCGACGACAAGCTGGTGGCCGCGTACAAGCCGGGCACACCGCAGGCACTATGGAGCGCCGACCAGATCGCCATGTACGACAGCTGGAACAGCTACTACCGGATCATGGTGGCGGCGCAGAAGCTCGCCGGCTCGGTCGACGCGCGCAGCGTCGAGGCCGTCCGGCAGTCCGCGAGCGACGCCACCCGGGCGCAGTGGGCGATCGGCGTCGCGACCGGGCTCGCGCTGCTGCTCGGCGCGGTGTTCGCGTACGTGGTGACCCGCAGCATCGTGCGGCCGATCGGCGTCGCCCGCGACTCCCTGCGCGAGGTCGCCGGGGGTGACCTGACCGTCGTGCCGCCCGCCGGCGGACGCGACGAGGTGGCACAGATGTCGGCCGCCCTCGGCCAGGCCGTCACCAGCGTGCGCACCATCGTCTCCGATGTGGCGGAGCAGGCGGACGCGCTGGCCCGGACCTCCACGGAGCTCGACGCCGTCTCCGGCGCATTCGCCAGGGCGGTCGGCGACACGTCCAAGCAGGCCGACCTGGTCGCGGGCGCCGCCGAGGACGTGAGCCGCAACGTCGACACGATGGCCGCCGGCTCCGAGCAGATGGGCGTCTCCATCGAGGAGATCTCCCGCAACGCCACCGACGCCGCCAACGTGGCCGCCGAGGCCGTCACCGCCGCCGCGGACGCGAACCGGACCGTAGCGAACCTGGGCACCTCGTCGTCGGCGATCGGCGACGCCGTGCGTCTGATCACCAGCATCGCCGGACAGACCAACCTGCTCGCCCTCAACGCCACCATCGAGGCGGCCCGGGCCGGCGAGATGGGCAAGGGCTTCGCCGTCGTCGCGGGCGAGGTCAAAGACCTGGCACAGGAGAGCGCCCGGGCGGCCGAGCAGATCGACGCCCTGGTCCGGGCGATCCAGGGCGACACCGACGCAGCGGTCACCGCCATCGGGCACATCGGCGGGGTCATCGCCCGGATCAGCGACTACCAGACGAGCATCGCCGGCGCCGTGGAGGAGCAGACCGCCACCACCGGCGAGATGAACCGGGGCGCGTTCGCGGCGTCCAGCGGCACCGCCACCATCGCCGAGAACATCCGCTCCGTGGCGGCCGCCACGTCGGCCACCTCCGACGAGATCGCCCGTTCCCGCGAGGCCGCCGCCGAGCTGACCCGCATGTCCACCAAGCTGCGCGACGCCGTCGGCCAGTTCAGGTATTGAGGATGCAGATGCGCAAGAAGATCACCGCCGGCCTGGCCGTCCTCGCGGTCGCCGCCCTGTCGGCGTGCACCGCCGCGCCGGCCGCCGTCTCGACGCAGACGCTGACCGGCCTCGGCAGCGAGAGCATCCGGGTCGGTATCGCCTACGACAGCGCGGGACGCGGCGACAAGAGCTTCAACGACGCCGCCGGGACAGGCCTGGACCGGGCCCGCAAGGAACTGCTGGTCGAGGCGACGGAGGTGACCGCCAAGGCCGAGACCGACGAGGGCCGGGCGGAGAGCCTGCGCGAGCTGGCGCAGGGCGGCAACAACCCGGTGATCGCCGTCGGCTTCCTGTACGCGGGCGCGGTCGGCACCGTCGCCAAGGAGTTCCCCGACACCCTGTTCGCGATCATCGACGACTCGTCGGTGGAGGCGAAGAACGTGGTCTCCCTGCTCTTCTCCGAGGAGCAGGGCTCGTACCTGGTCGGCGTCGCCGCGGCCCTGGCGTCGAAGAACGGCCGCGTCGGCTTCGTCGGCGGCGTCGACGTCCCCCTGATCAACAAGTTCGAGGCGGGCTACGCCGCGGGGGCGCGCAGCGTCGACCCCGGCATCCGCGTCGAGGCGCGCTACCTGAGCTCGCCCCCCGACTTCAGCGGCTTCGGCTCCCCCGACAAGGGCAGGGCGGCCGCCGAGCGCCTGCTGGCCGACGGCGCGGACGTGGTCTACGCCGCGGCGGGCGGCTCCGGCTCGGGCGTGTTCGAGGCGGTTGCGGCCGAACCCGGCGCCTGGGCGATCGGCGTGGACTCGGACCAGTACGCCGGCGCCTCCGGCGCGGTGAAGCCGCGGATCCTGACGTCGATGCTCAAGCGCGTGGACAACGGCGTGTTCCAGGAGATCCAGGCGTTCGTCAAGGGCGACCGGTCCGGCGGCGTGAAGCGCTACGACCTCGAGGTCGACGGCGTCGGGTACGCCACCTCGAACGCGGCGCTCCGGCCGTACCGGGCCCGGCTGGAGGCGGCGCGCTACCGCATCCTCGGCGGCTCGGTCAAGGTGCCGACGACCCCATAGCGCCTGATCAGCGCCGCGGTGCGTCGGCCCAGGAGCGCAGGCGCACCGAATTGTGGGTGAACCGCGAGCGGTACACCGAGCGGTGCGAATCGTCCGGTGGCGCGGGTTGATTGCTACTAGCGTGGGGCACATGGGAGGTCCATCCGGGCTGCCGGCGATCCTGCTGTGCACGGCCCTCGCCGCCTGTTCGGCCGAGCCGCGCCCCGCGACCGCCCCGGCGGACAGTGCGGCGGCCCGCGGTGCGGGTGCCGCCGCCGGCGCGCCCGCGGCGATTCTCATCGGCGCCGGGGACATCGCCGACTGCGCCACCACGGGCGACAGCCGGACCCTCGCCATTCTCCGGCGCAACGCCGGCACCGTGTTCACCCTGGGCGACCACGCGTACCCGAACGGCAGCCGCGCCGACTTCGCCCGGTGCTACGCGCCCACCTGGAGCAAGGTCAAGGCCCGGACCCGCCCGGTCATCGGCAACCACGACTACGGCGGCGGGAATGCGGCACCCTACTTCGACTATTTCGGCGCGGCGGCCGGTCCGCGGGGCAGGGCCTACTACTCGTACGACGTCGGCGCCTGGCATGTGGTCGTGCTCAACACCAACTGCGGGTCCGTGCCGGGCGGCTGCGGCGTGGGCTCCGCCCAGCAGCGATGGCTGCGCGCCGACCTCGCCGCCGCCGGGGACTGCACGGTCGCGATGGTGCATCACCCGCTGTTCTCCTCGGCGACGATCCACCCGCCGACGACGCAGACCCGTCCGCTGGTGCAGACGCTCTACGACGCCGGGACGGAACTGCTGCTGGCCGGGCACGATCACGCCTACGAACGCTTCGCGCCGCAGACGCCGACCGGGCGCCCGGATCCCGATCGCGGCATCCGGCAGATCATCGTCGGCACGGGCGGCGCCCCGCTGCACCCGGTCGGCCCAGCCGCCGCGAACAGCGAACGGCGTAACAACCACACCCTCGGGGTGCTCCGGCTGATCCTGCGGCCGGGCACCTTCCGCTGGGACTTCCTGCCGGTGCCCGGTGGCACCTTCACCGACTCCGGCACCGGCACCTGCCGCTGAGCGGTCTCACCCGGCCTCGATCTCCCGCCCGGGCGCCGCCGCCATCGTCTACACGACTTCGTCGACCCGCTGTACTTCCTGCCCGGCGAGCAGAACGCCACCGTGCAGCTGACGCTCTACAACCCGAACCTCGCACCCGGCTTGCGCGGGTCACTGCGCGGCGTTAGCGTTTCCAGCACATTCGGGTGCGTACATGTGTTCGCACACCGAACACCCCCCGGGAGGTTGCCCCGTGACCGAGACCAGAAGCCTGCTCATCGGTGGCGCGGAGGTAGCCGCGACGGACGGGCGGACCACCGAGGACCTCAGCCCGCACACCGGTGGCGTCGTCGCGCGGGTCGCCGCCGCCTCCCCCGTCGACGTGACGCTCGCCGTGGACGCGGCCGCCGCCGCCCTCGCGGGCTGGGCCGCCGCCGCGCCCACCGAGCGCCGGCGCGTCCTGACCCGCGCCGGCGACCTACTCGAGGAGCGCGGCGCCGACGCCGCGACGCTGATGGCGAACGAGACCGGCGGCACGCTGGGCTGGTCGCTGTTCAACGTGCGCCTCGCCGCCGCCATGTTCCGAGAGGCGGGCGCCCTGGCCACGCTGCCGGTCGGCGAGGTCCTGGCCGGCGCCGACGCGGGCGCGTTGTCGCTGGCCATCCGGCAGCCGGCGGGGGTGGTCGCCGCCTTCGCGCCGTGGAACGCGCCGCTGATCCTCGGCGCCCGCGCGGTCGCCGCGCCGCTCGCCGCCGGAAACACGGTCGTCGTCAAGGCCAGCGAGGAGGCGCCGCTGGCGTGCGCGCTGTTCATCGCCGACGTGCTGCGCGACGCCGGGCTGCCGCCCGGGGTGCTCAACGTGCTGACCAACGACCGTGCGGACGCGGCGGCCGTGGCCGAGGCCCTGATCGGCGACCGGCGGGTGCGCCGGGTCAACTTCACCGGCTCGACCGGCGTCGGCCGGCGCATCGGCGAGATCGCCGGCCGGCACCTGACGCCGGCCGTCCTCGAACTCGGCGGCAAGAACTCGGTGCTGGTCCTCGACGACGCCGACCTGGAGTACGCGGTCAACGCCGTCGCCTTCGGTGCGTACCTGAACTCGGGGCAGATCTGCATGTCCGCCGACCGGGTCCTGGTGCACCGCTCGATCGCCGACGAGTTCGCCGCGCGGCTCGCCGAGAAGGCCAAGTCCCTGCCCGCCGGCGACCCCGCGGATCCGCACACCGTGATCGGGCCGCTGATCAACGCCGAGGCGGCGAGCCGGGTGGCCGGCCTGGTCGACCAGGCCGTGGCCGGCGGCGCCCGGGTGCTCAGCGGCGGCGGCACCCCGGACGGCGCGCACTACCCTGCGACCGTGCTGGCCGGCGTCACACCGGACATGCTCGTGCACACCGAAGAGATTTTCGGCCCGGTGGCCACAGTGCTGACCGTGGAGGACGAGGAAGAGGCGATAGCGATCGCCAACGACAGCCCGTACGGGCTGACCGCCGGGGTGCTGACCCGGGACCTCAACCGCGGCTTCGGCGTCGCCCGGCGGCTACGGACCGGCATCGCGCACGTCAACGACCAGTCCGTCGACGACGACCCGACCGCGCCGTTCGGCGGGGTCGGCGACTCCGGCTACGGCCGGTTCGGCGGCCGCGCCGGAGTCGAGGCCTTCACCGATCTGCGCTGGATAACCCTCCAGCAACGCCCGAAGCAGTTCCCGTTCTAGTCTGTCCCGCCTTCGCCGCCTGGATCTGCGCGTAGACGTGTGCGCGCTGCGCGGTGAAGCGCGGGTCGGCGCGGGTGTGCAGCTGGTCGCGCTCGGCCGGCAGGTCCACGGTCAGCTCGTCCTGCACGACCGTCGGCGAGGCCGACAGCATCAGGACGCGCTGGCCGAGGTAGACAGCCTCGTCGATGTCGTGCGTGACGAACAGGATGGTCACCCCGAGCCGGCGCCACAGCGACCGGACCAGGTCCTCCAGGTCCGCCCGGGTCTGCGCGTCGACCGCCGCGAACGGCTCGTCCATGAGCAGGATCGTGGGCTCGTACGCCACGGCCCGGGCGATCGCGACCCGCTGCTGCATGCCCCCGGACAACTGCCACGGGTACGCGGACTCCGTGCCGTCCAGGCCGACCGCGTCCAGCGCCCCGGCGACCAGTTCGCGCCGGCGGGAGCGAGGTAGCCGCTTGCGCCGCAGCGGCAACTCCACGTTGTCCCGCACGCTCATCCACGGGAACAGGCTGCGGCCGTACTCCTGGAAGACGACCGCCATGCCCGGCGGCGGACCGGCGACCGGGCTGCCGTCCACCCGCACCTCGCCGCCGGTGGGGTCCAGCAGGCCCGCGATGCAGCGCAGCAGCGTGGTCTTGCCGCAGCCGGACGGGCCGACCAGGCAGACCAGCTCGGCGGCCCCGACGGTGAACGTCAGGTCGCGCAGCGCCTCCACCTCGCGGCTGCCGGAACGCTCGCGGCCGCCGGAACGCTCCCGGCCGCCGGAGCGGTAGACCTTACGCAGGCCCTTGACCTCGAGCATGGTGTCGTCCTCCCTCACGACCGGCGCTGTGCGTCGCGCAGGCCGTGATACCAGGCCAGTGTGGAACGCTCGGCGAGCCGGAACAACTCGGACAGTCCGAAGCCCAGGAGCCCGAGCAGGATGATGCCGCTCCACATCTCCGGGATCGCGAAGCTGCGCTGGAACTGCACGATGGTGAAGCCGAGGCCGTTGCTCGCCGCGAACATCTCGCTGATCACCATCAGGATGATCGCGATGGACAGCGCCTGGCGCAGCCCCGCGAAGATCTGCGGCGACGCCGAGGGCAGCACCAGGTACCGCAGCCGCGCCGCGCCGGTGACGCCGTACGCGCGCGTGGTGTCCGACAGCACGCCGTCGACGGCCCGGACGCCCTCGACGGTGTTGAGCAGCACCGGCCAGACGCAGCCGGAGACGATCACGATGACCTTCATGCCGTTGCCGATGCCGGCGAAGAGCATGATCACCGGGACCAGCACCGGCGGCGGGATGGCCCGGAAGAACTCCAGCACGGGCTCGGCGGCGGCGCGCAGCCTCGGGTTCACGCCGATCGCGACGCCCAGCGCGACGCCGAGCACGGCCGCCAGCAGGTAGCCGGCGCCGAGGCGGGCCAGGCTCGGCAGCAAGTCGGCGCGCAGCCGCTCGGGCGTCCAGGTGTCCGCGAACGCGACCAGGATCGCTCGCAGCGGCGGGGCGTAGAAGTTCTCGCTGTTCGCGCTGGCCGCGTACCAGGTGACGAAGAGGACGACCGGCAGGCCGAGGATCAGGAGGAGCCGCTTGATCATGCCGGGGTCTCCCCGCGCACGGACTGGTGCCAGGACAGGAGGTGCCGCTCGGCGGAGCGGGCGCCGAGGTTGATGGCGACGCCGAGCAGGCCGGTGACCACGATCAGGGCGTACATGGTGGGTATCGCGTTGGAGGTCTGCGCGACCGCGATCACCGAGCCGAGGCCGGGCGCGCCGATGACCATCTCGGTGGTGACCGCGAGCACGAGGGCGACCGCGGCGGCGAGGCGCACGCCGGTGAAGACGTACGGCAGCGCGGTCGGCCAGAGCACGTGGCGGACCCGGGCGAACGCGGTGAGGCGGAAGCTGCGTGCGGTCTCGTCGGCGACCGGGTCGACGTCGGCGACGCCGTACAGGACCTGGACCAGGACCTGCCAGAACGCCGCGTAGACGACGAGCAGCAGGGTCGAGCCCAGGTCCGAGCCGTACAGCAGGACGGCGAGCGGGATCAGCGCGACCGACGGGATCGGCCGCAGGAACTCGACCGTCGAGGCGGTGACGGCGCGCAGCACGGGCACCGCGCCGATCAGGATGCCGGCGGCGACCCCGGCGGCGACCGCGATGGCCAGGCCGATCGCCCACGCCGTCAGGGTGTCGCCGACGGCCACCCAGAACGGGCCGGTTGCCGCCTCGCCGGCCAGCGCGGCGAGGATGCGGCTGGTCGGCGGCAGGTACTCGTCGGACACCAGGCCGGTCCGGGGCAGGACCTCGACCAGCACGAGCAGCCCGGCAAGGCCGGAGAGGCCGAGCAGCGCCCGGCCTCCCCTGTTCGTCCGCGGCGCTGCCGCGCCGGGTGCGGTCACGGCAGGATCTTGGAGAGGTCGGGGGTGGCGCTGCCGAAGATGCCGTCCTTGGCGCCGAGCTCGGCGAGGGTCTCGACCGACGGCTTATTGATCTCGGTGGGCCACTTCGGCAGGGTCAGCGACTCGCGGACCTTCGGGTCGATCTTCGTGTACGACCCCAGCACCGCGCGGACCTCGTCGGGGTGCGCGTCGGCGTACGCGAGGGACTCGTTCGTCGCCTCGGTGAAGCGCTTGACCAGGTCGGGGTCGTCGGCGATGAGCTTGGCCGAGGCGAAGTACGCCGCGACGGTCAGGTTCGGCGCGGCGTCGACGTAGTTCCACGCCACGACGCGGCCGCCCGCGGCGGTCACGGCCGACAGCGACGGCTCGACCACCCAGGCGGCGTCGACCTGGTTGTTCTCGACGGCGGCCGGCATGTTGGCGAACGGCATCTCGACGAAGTCGATGCCGCCCGGATCGCCGCCGGCCTTGCGCACCGACTCGCGCACGGTGGTGTCGCCGATGTTCTTCAGGGTGTTGACGGAGATCTTCTTGCCGGCCAGGTCCGCGGCCTTGGTGATCGGACTGTCCTTGCGCACCACCACGCCGCCGAAGTCCTTACCGGCCTCGCCGGTCGACGCGACGCCGTTGGCGACCACCTTGACCGGCACGTTCTTGGTCTGCGCGATGAGCAGCGAGGTCATGTTGCTGAAGCCGAACTGGAACTGCCCGCTGACGACGCCGGGCACGATGGCCGCACCGCCCTGGCCGCTCTCCATGGTCAACTCGATGTTGCGGGTCTTGAAGAAACCCTTCTGCTGCCCGAGGTAGATCGGCGCGACGTCGACGATCGGGATGATCCCGACCTTGACCTGCGCGACCCCGCCCTCGCTGGTGGGGGTGTCGCCCGAGTCGGACGACCCGCAGCCCGCCCCGGCTCCGACGAGCGCGAGCACGGCCATCCCGGCGATGAACCGGCGCATATCAGGACCTCCTAGGGAAGCTGAAAATCGCGGGGGTGTTGTTGTGCGCTCTCCGCACGTAAGTTCTCATGGAGAACGTAGGCGTGTGTCCTGGCTCACGTCAACGATCGAGATCGATCCGCTACCCGGGAGGTCGCAAGTGCGCACCCAAGTCGGCATCGTCGGGGCCGGCCCGGCGGGTCTGGTGTTGGCCCGGCTGCTGGAACGCTCGGGTATCGACTCGGTCGTCCTGGAGCGGCGCTCCCGATCCTATGTGGAGGGCCGGGTCCGCGCGGGCGTGCTCGAGCACGACACCGCCGACCTGCTCGAAGAGCTCGGCGTCGGTGCCCGGATGCGCCGCGAGGGCATGGTGCACCGCGGCATCGAGCTGCGCTTCGACGGCGCCGGCCACCGCATCGACCTGGAGGGGCTGACCGGAAAGACCATCACCGTGTACGGCCAGCAGGAGGTCGTGAAGGACCTGATCGCCGCCCGCACCGGCACCGGGCCGCTGCACTTCGAGGCCGAGGTCACCGGCGTCGAGGGCACCGTGATCAGGTACCGGCACGACGGCGGGCAACGGCTGCTCGAGTGCGACTTCGTGGCCGGCTGCGACGGCTCGCACGGCGTCGCCCGTGCCGCCGCGCCGCCGGGGGCGCTGACCACGGCGGAGCGCGCGCACCCGTACGCCTGGCTGGGCATCCTGGCCCGGGCCCCCGCCGCCGCCGCCGAGCTGGTCTACGCGTACCACGAACGGGGTTTCGCGCTGCACAGCATGCGGACGCCCGGCATAGTGCGGCTGTATCTGCAGGTGGAGCCGGGCACCGACCTGGCCGACTGGCCCGACGCCCGGATCTGGGACGAGCTGCGAACCCGGCTCGGGCTGCCACTGGAGGAGGGCGAGGTGCTGGAACGGGGGGTGACGCCGATGCGCAGCATCGTGGTCGAGCCGATGCGCCACGACCGGCTCTTCCTGGCTGGCGACGCGGCGCACATCGTCCCGCCCACCGGCGCCAAGGGGCTCAACCTGGCCGTCGCCGACGTCCGGGTGCTGGCCGAGGCGCTGACGGCGCACTACCGCGAGGGCGCAGGCGGGCTGCTCGACGCGTACTCGGACACCTGCCTGAGGCGGGTGTGGCAGGTGCAGCGCTTCTCCAACTGGATGACCACGATGCTGCACCGGCACGCCGGCGACGACCGGTTCGGCCACCGGGTGCAGCTCGCCGAGCTGGCGTACGTGACGGGCTCGACGGCCGCGGCGACGACCCTGGCCGAGAACTACGTCGGGCTGCCGCGTTGACCGCCCGCATCGTCGAGCTGGCCGAGGCGGTGGCCGACCTCGTCCACGACGGCGACACCGTCGCCCTCGAGGGCTTCACCCACCTCATCCCGGTCGCCGCCGGGCGAGAGATCATCCGGCAGGGGCGGCGCCGCCTGACCCTGGTGCGGATGACCCCGGACATCGTCTACGACCAGCTCATCGGCGCCGGCTGCGCGGCCAAGCTGGTCTTCTCCTGGGCCGGCAACCCCGGCGTCGGCTCGCTGCACCGCTTCCGCGACGCCGTGCAGCACTCCTGGCCCGCGCCGCTGGAGATCGAGGAGCACAGCCACGCCGGGATGGCCAACCGGTACGTGGCCGGCGCCTCCGGGCTACCCTTCGCCGTGCTGCGCGGCTACCTCGGCACCGACCTGAGCGAACACACCGCCACCATCGCGCCGATCCGGTGCCCGTTCACCGGCGAGACGCTCACCGCCGTGCCGGCGCTCAACCCGGACGTCGGCATCGTGCACGCGCAGCGCGCCGACCGGCACGGCAACGTGCAGTTCTGGGGCATCACCGGGGTGCACAAGGAGGTCGTGCTCGCCTCCGCCCGTTCCCTGGTCACGGTCGAGGAGGTGGTGGACGAGCTGCCCCCGACGCCGGGTGCGGTCGTGCTGCCCGGCTGGGCGGTCACCCGGGTCTCGGTGGTGCCCGGCGGCGCGCACCCGTCGTACGCGATGGGCTTCAGCGACCGCGACAACGACTACTACCAGGCCTGGGACGCCATCAGCCGGGACCGGGAGGCCTTCCAGGGGTGGCTGGCGGAGGTGATGGCGTGACGTGGAGCGCGGACGAGATGATGACGGTCGCCGCCGCGCGGGCCCTGCGCGGGGACAGCCGCTGCTTCGTCGGGATCGGACTGCCCAGCACCGCGGCGAACCTGGCCCGCCGCACCCACGCGCCGGAGCTAATCCTCGTCTACGAGTCCGGCACCATCGGCGCCAAGCCGGACCGGCTGCCGCTCTCCATCGGCGACGGGGTGCTCGCGGAGACCGCCGACGCCGTCGTCAGCGTGCCGGAGATGTTCAACTACTGGCTGCAGCCGGGGCGGATCGGCGTCGGCTTCCTCGGCGCCGCGCAGATCGACCGGTACGCGAACATCAACACCACGGTCATCGGCGCCGACTACGCCGATCCCCGGGTGCGGCTGCCCGGGGCGGGCGGCGCGCCCGAGATCGCCGCGTCCTGCGGCGAGGTCATCGTGGTGGTGCGGCAGAGCCCGCGCACGTTCGTCGACCGGGTCGACTTCGTCACCTCCGTCGGCCACGGCACCGGCCCGGGCGACCGGGAACGGCTCGGCCTGCGCGGCCGCGGACCGGTCCTGGTCATCACCGACCTGGGTGTGCTCGAGCCGGACCCGGACGACCGGGAGCTGACCCTCACCCGGGTGCATCCGGGCGTCACCGCCGAGCAGGCCGTGGCGGCGACGGGCTGGCCGCTGCGGGTCGCCGCCGCGCTGGGCACCACCGAGCCGCCGAGCGAGGAAGAACTGACCGCGCTGCGCGCGCTGACCGGATCGAAGGTGACGACATGAATCCACACCCCCCGCTGCTCTCCCCCGGCTACCGGTCGACGATCCTGCGGGCGCCGCGGCAGGCGCCGATCCTGCTGCCGCGCTCGCCTGCCGACCTGACCGGCCCGGTACTGGGCGAGGGCCCGGTCGCCGCGGCCGACGCGGACCTGACCGCCGCCCCGGACGGCGAGGCGCAGGGCCAGCGGATCGTGGTGCACGGGCGGGTCCGCGACGCGGACGGCAGGCCGGTGCGCGACACGCTGCTCGAGGTGTGGCAGGCCAACGCGGCCGGGCGCTACCGGCACCGGTGGGACCGGCACGACGCGCCGCTGGACCCGCACTTCACGGGGTTCGGCCGGACCATGACCGACGCCGAGGGCCGGTACCGCTTCGTCACGGTCAAGCCGGGCGCGTACCCGTGGGGGAACCACCCCAACGCGTGGCGGCCCGCGCACATCCACTTCTCGGTCTTCGGGCGGGCGTTCACCCAGCGGCTGGTCACCCAGATGTATTTCCCCGACGACCCGCTCTTCGCCCACGACCCGATCTACAACTCGGTGCCCGGGTTCGCCCGGGACCGGCTCGTCGCGGGCTTCGACCTGTCGGCGACGGTCGAGTCGTGGGCGCTGGGCTTCCGCTTCGACATCGTCCTGTCCGGAGCCGCCGCGACCCCGATGGAGACGCCATGAGCGAGCTTGCGAGCGAATCATCAACTCAGTCGGAAACTCATGTCATCGCCGGAGCGCCAGCGGAGGTGAGGACATGAGCGAGCTTGCGAGCGAATCATCAACTCAGTCGGAAACTCATGTCATCGCCGGAGCGCCAGCGGAGGTGAGGACATGAGCGAGCTCGTCACGCCAGCGCAGACCGTCGGGCCGTACCTGTCGATCGGGCTGTCCTGGGACGAGGGTCCGCTGGTGGTGGCGGACGGCGCGCCCGGCGCCGTGTGGTTGCGCGGCGAGGTCCGCGACGGCGGCGGCGACGTGGTACCGGATGCGCTGGTGGAGACGTGGCAGGCCGGCCCGGACGGCGAGTTCCACGCGGCGGGGTTCCGCGGCTTCGGCCGCTGCCCCACCGACGACGACGGCCGGTACGCGATCCGCACGCTCAAGCCGGGCGCCGTCGGCGGCCGCGCGCCGCACATCGACGTGACCGTCTTCGCCCGCGGGCTGCTGCACCGGCTGGTGACCCGCGTCTACTTCGCCGACGAGCCGGCGGCGAACGAGGCCGACCCGGTCCTCGCGGCCGTACCCGCCGGGCGGCGCGCCACCCTCCTCGCGGAGAGGTCCGGGGACGGCTACCGCTTCGACATCACCCTGCAGGGTCCCGATGAGACCGTCTTCTTCGCCGCCTGACCGCGCCGCCGGGCTCTTCGACGGCGTGCTCGCGGCCGGGGACGTGCGCGCCGCGACCGGCGACGCCGCCTGGGTGCGCGCCCTGCTCGACGCCGAGGCGGCCCTGGCCCGGGCGGCCGCGCGGACCGGGCTCGCCGCCGGTGCCGACGCCGACGCCGTGGTCGCGGCCTGCGCGGGGCTCGTCGTGGACCCGGGCGAGCTGGGCGCCGAGGCCGCAGCCACCGGCAACCCCGTCGTCCCGCTGATCCGGCGGCTGCGGGCGGCCGTGCCGGGCGACGCCGCGCGCCTCGTGCACCGCGGCGCGACCAGCCAGGACATCGTGGACACCGCCGCGATGCTGGTCGCCCGGCGCGCGCTGGAGCCGCTGCTGGCCGACCTGGGTGCCGCGGCCGGGTGCGCGGCCGCGCTGGCCCGGGAGCACCGCGGCACCCTCGTCGCGGGCCGCACGCTGCTGCAGCAGGCGGTGCCGACCACGTTCGGCCTGATCGCCGCGGGCTGGCTCACCGGCCTGGACACCGCCCGCCGCCGGCTCGCCGAGGTCCGCGACCACCGGCTGGCCGCCCAGCTCGGCGGCGCGGCCGGGACCCTCGCCGCCTACGCCCCGGATGACGGGACCGGCGACGCCGGTGTCGCGATGCTGGCCGCCTACAGCGCCGAGCTCGGCCTGGCCGAACCCGAGCTGCCCTGGCACACCGAGCGGACCCGCATCGCCGACCTCGCCACGGCCCTGGGCACCGCCGCGGGCGCGGTCGCCAAGGTCGCCCGCGATCTCGTCCTCTTCGCGCAGACCGAGGTCGGCGAGGTGGCCGAGGCCGGCGACGCGGGCGGCTCCTCGACGCTGCCGCACAAGCACAACCCGATCCGCGCGATAAGCGCGGCCGCCGCGGCGGCACAGGCGCCCGGGCTGGTCGCGACCCTGCTCGCCGCCATGGCACACGAACACCAGCGCGCCGCCGGCGGCTGGCACGCCGAGTGGCTGCCGCTGCGCGCGCTGCTCCGCTCGACCGGCTCCGCCGCCTTCCAGCTGCGTGCGGCGCTGGAGTGTCTGCGGGTCGACGCCGCCCGGATGCGCGGCAACCTCGACCTCACCCACGGGGCGCTGCTGGCCGAGCGGGTCGCCGCCGCGCTGGTGCCGGCGCTGGGCGACCGGGCACACCCGGTGGTCCGCGCGGCGGTCGCCCGCGGCGACCTGGCCGGCGACCCGGCGATCACCGCCCGGCTGGACCCGGCCCGGCTGGCCGCGCTGCTCGCTCCGGACACCTACGTGGGCAGCGCCGGCGCCCTGATCGACCGCGCGCTGCGGGCGGCGGCACGATGAGCGCGGTCGTGGCGGTGCACCACCGCGAGGACGGGCCGAGGGACGCGCTTGCGCTACTGCTGATCAATTCGCTCGGCGCCGACCTGTCCATGTGGGAGCCGCAGCTCCCCGCGCTCGCCGGGCGGTTCCGGGTCATCCGGTACGACGCCCGCGGGCACGGGCGCTCGCCCGTACCCCCGGGTCGCTACGCCCTTGCCGATCTCGGGCGCGACGCGCTCGACCTGCTGGACCGCCTCGGCATCGCGCGGGCACACGTCTGCGGGCTGTCGCTCGGCGCCATGACCGCCATGTGGCTCGCCTCCCACGCGGCGGAGCGCGTCGACCGGCTGGTCCTGTTCTGCACCTCCGCCCGGCTCGGGCCGCCCTCGGCCTGGGCCGAGCGTGCCGCGCTGGTCCGGGCCGAGGGCACCGCCGCGGTCGCCGCCGCCGTCGTCGACCGGTGGGTGACCGCCGGCTACGCGGCCGCACACCCCGAGGTGGTCGGCCGGCTGCGGGACATGGTCGCGGCCACCCCGGCGATCGGGTACGCGGGCGCCTGCGCCGCCGTCGAGCAGATGGACCTGCGCCCCGACCTGCCCGGCATCCGGGCACCCACCCTGGTGGTCGCCGGCGCCGACGATCCGGCGACGCCGCCCGCGCACGGTGCGGCCATCGCCGCGGCCGTGCCCGGCGCCCGACTGGAGGTGCTGGCCGACGCCGCGCACCTGGCCAGCTTCGAGCAGGCCGCTACCGCGAACCGACTGATCCTGGAGGCGTTGGATGGATGATCTTCACGAGGGCGGCATGTCGGTGCGGCGCGAGGTGCTCGGCGACGCGCACGTGCGCCGCGCGGCCGCCGGGACCACGGACTTCACCGCCGCGTTCCAGGACTTCATCACCCGGTACGCCTGGGGCGCGGTCTGGGCCCGCGACGGCCTGGACCGGCGCACCCGCAGCTGCGTCACGCTGGCCCTGCTCACCGCCCTGCACTGCCACGAGGAGCTGGGCATGCACGTGCGCGCCGCCCGCCGCATGGGGCTCACGCCCGACGAGATCGGCGAGGTGCTGATGCACACCGCCGTCTACGCGGGGGTGCCCGCCGCCAACGCCGCGTTCAAGATCGCTCAGGGTGCCCTGGCCGACGACGAAGCCCCAGCGTGACGCTATGGTGCAGGCAATGACTGACCAGGTCCGCGAGCCGCACTACGTGCAGTCGCTGGAGCGCGGGCTCGCCGTCATCCGGGCCTTCGACGCCCACCACGCCGAGCTGACGCTCAGCGAGGTCGCGCGCATCTGCGACCTCACCCGGGCCGCCGCCCGGCGCTTCCTGCTCACCCTCACCGACCTCGGCTATGTGCGCACCGACGGGCGGCTGTTCTCGCTGACGCCGCGCGTGCTCGAGCTCGGCTACTCGTTCCTGTCCAGCCTGTCGCTGCCCGAGGTCGCCCAGCCGCACCTGGAGCGGCTCGTCGCGGAGGTGCACGAGTCGTCGTCGGTGTCGGTGCTCGACGGTGACGACATCGTCTACGTTGCCCGGGTGCCGACCCGGCGGATCATGACGGTGGCGATAAACGTGGGCACGCGGTTCCCGGCGTACGCGACGTCGATGGGCCGGGTGCTGATCGCCAATCTGCCCGGCGACCAGGTCGGCGCGTACCTCGAACGGGTGCGGCTCGAGCGGCTCACCGACCGCACCATCACCTCGGTGAAGGCGCTGCGCGCCGAGCTCGAGCGGATCCGCGGTCAGGGTTACGCGATCGTGGACCAGGAGCTCGAGGAGGGGCTGCGGTCGATGGCGGCGCCGCTGCGCGACCGTTCGGGGTCGGTGACCGGAGCCGTCAACGTGTCCGTGCACGCCAGCCGCACGTCCGTCGCCGCGATGCGTGCCGAGCTGCTGCCACCGCTGCTGGCGGCGGCGGAGCGGATCACCGCCGACCTGCGGGTCACGGCACCGGGGCGTTAGTGCGCCGCTTCTCGGTGTACATCTCCGCGTCCGCGGCCGCGACGAGCCGGGAGAAGTCCTCGCCGGCCCGGCCGATCGCGTAGCCGATGCTGGCGCCGACGCGGTGCACGCCGGTGCCGCCGCAGATCGGCTCGGCGATCGCCGCGCGCAGCCGGTGCGCGGTCGCCGGCAGGACGGCGCTGAGGTCGTCGCCGGCCAGCACCGCGACGAACTCGTCCCCGCCGGTGCGGGCGATCACGGCGGCGCCGCGCAGGTGGTGACGCAGGCGCTGCGCCACGATCCGCAGCACCTCGTCGCCCGCCTCGTGCCCGGCCGCGTCGTTGACCTTCTTGAAGCCGTCCAGGTCGACGACGAGCACCCCGGCCTGCCGCGCGCCGAGGCCCGGCAGCGCGTCGATGCGGGACCGCAGCAGGGCGCGGTTGGCCAGGCCGGTGAGGCTGTCGTGGGTGGCCGCGTACTCCGCCGCGGCCTGGCTGCGCTCGAGCCGCGAGTGCAGGCGGGCGTGCTGGATGGCGATGGCCGCGTGCTCGGCGAAGAACTCCAGGATCTCCTGCTGCTGCGGCCCGGGCCGGCGCCCGCCCCGCGGCAGGTCGACGCTGAGCACGCCCAGCCACTCCCCCGACGGCGCCATCAGCGGCGCGAAGAGGCAGTCCAGCGGGTGCCACATCTCCGGGTCGTCGCTGGGCTCGATGTCGGGCACCCAGACGTAGAGCGATTCCGGCACGCCGAAGCGGTGGTCGACGAAGTAGAGCGAGCCCCAGCGCTCGGCCCGGCGGAACAGCTCACGCCAGTTCTCCGCCGAGCCGCTCATGCCGAGCAGCTCCCTGCGCACGTCGTCGCTGCCCGCGACCGCGACGGTGGTGTAGTCGCCGTTCGGCTCGGCGAGGTTGACGGCCGCGAGGCCGAAGCCGGCCGCCTCGACGACGCCGCAGGCGACCGCGTCGAGGGTCTCGGTCAGGTCGAGGCTGGCGTGCACGCGCTTGGTGACCGCGTGCAGTGCCCGCAGGGCCTGCGACTGCGGATCGGAGGGGGTCAACCGGGCTCCCTTCGCCGCTTTGGTGATCAACCGACCGTAGTGCATGCACCTACAGCTTGTGGAGCCTCAGATCGGGGGTGCGCATGCGAGCTGAGCTCATGCGGGACAACACCGCGGCCCGGCCGGGCGTGTCGCGTGTGGCCGGTCGGGCGGCCGGGCCGGCGGCGGCCGCCCGCCCGGACCTGTCGTGTGTGGCCGGTCGGGCGGCGGGGCCGTCATCGCGCGCGGTGCTCCCGCCGGCCCAGGGCGCGGCCGATGCGGCGGGCCGCCTCGAGCAGGCGGTCCGGCGGCAGCGCGGCGTAGCCGATGACCAGGCCCGGCGGCCCGTCGAGCAGCCGGTGCCAGGACAGCGGGTGCACCCGTACGCCGGTGCGCTCGATCCGCCGCGCGAGCTCCGTGTCGTCGCCGGCCCCCGGCAACGTGATCAGCAGGTGCAGCCCGGCGGCGACGCCCTCCACCCGCGCCGACGGCAGGTGCTCTGCCAGGCCGCGCAGCAGCGCGTCGCGGCGGGCCCGCTGCCGGCGGCGGACCGTGCGCAGGTGCCGCTCGTAGTCGCCGCCGGCGAGGAGGTGCGCGAAGACCAGCTGCGGCAGCGCGGGATTGCCGAGGTCGCTGGCGTGTTTCGCGGTGACCAGTTCGGCGTGCAGGCGGCGGGGCGCGATCAGCCAGCCGAGGCGCATGCCCGGAGCCAGGGACTTGGAGACGCTGCCGGCGTACGCGACGAGCTCGGGACCCGAACCCTGCAGCGCGGCGACCGGGGCGCGGTCGTAGCGGTGCTCGGCGTCGTAGTCGTCCTCGATGATCAGGCCGGATCCGTCCTGCAGGGCGGGCCGGTCCAGCAGCGCGCGGCGGCGGGCCGGGCTGAGCACCACGCCGGTCGGGAACTGGTGCGCCGGGGTGAGCAGCACGGTCTGCAGGCCGGCGGCGTCGAGGTCGTCCACGCGTATCCCCTGGTCGTCGACCGGGATCGGCACGGTTTGCAGCCCCCAGTGCGCGAGTTCCTCGCGGGTGCCGCGCGACCCGGGGTCCTCGACCGCGACCGCGGAGACGCCCCTCGCCCGCAGCGACTGCGACAGCAGCGCCAGGGCCTGCGCCACCCCGCCGGTGACGATGAGGTCGTCGGCGGACGCCCGCACCCCGCGGGTGCGGGCGAGCCAGCCGGCGAGTTCCCCGCGCAGCCGGGGACTGCCGCGCGGGTCGCCGTAGCCGAGGTCGGCGTTGCTCGCGCCCGCGAGCACGATCCGCTCGGCACGCAGCCAGGCGGCGCGGGGGAAGGCCGACAGGTCCGGCACGCCCGGGGAGAGGTCCAGCTCGACCCCGGCCGAGGGCGGCAGCGGCAGCCACATGCCCGAGGTGTCCCGGGGGCGGCTCTCCTTCGGGGCGGGCGCGCTCGCGGGCGCGATCACGACGGTGCCGGCGCCGGCCCGCCCGCTGAGCAGCCCCTCGTCGGTGAGCCGCTGGTAGGCCTCGACGACGACGCCGCGGGAGAGGCCGAGCTCGGCGGCGAGCACGCGGGTGGCGGGCAGCCGTGCCCCGGCCGGGAGGCTGCCGCCGGCGATCGCGGCCCGCAGCACGTCCACCAGCCAGGTGGTGACGCCGGTGGCCGGCGCGGCGCCGGCATAAAGCTCCAGGAAGTCGACTTGGTCCACCTCCCCGCCCCTGGATTGGTTCTTCTGGAGGGACCATAACGCCCCGGAGCATGGTCTGCGTGTCCCGATTACTTCCCGTGGCCGCCGGCTCCGCCGGCATGGCCTGCGTCGGCGGCAGCGTCGCCGTCTCCGGCGTCCTCGCCGACGCGCCCCTGTTCACCACCCAGGCGGCGCGATACGCCGTCGCCTGCCTGCTGCTGATCGCCTTCGCCCGGCTCAGCCGGTCCCGGCTCGTGCGGCCCCGCGGCGCCGAATGGCTGTGGCTGACCGGCATCGCCGCGACCGGGCTGGTCGTCTTCAACCTGGCGCTGGTGCAGGGCGCGAAGCACGCCGAGCCGGCCGTCCTCGGCGTGGCGGTCGCCTGCGTGCCGCTGCTGCTGGCGGCGGCCGGACCGGTGAGTGCGGGCCACGGCCCGCGCGGGCCGGTACTGGCCGGCGCGCTCGTGGTGACCGTCGGCGCGGCGCTGGTGCAGGGCCTGGGCCGCACGGACGGGGCCGGAGTGGCGTGGGCGGCGGTGGCGTTCGGGTGCGAGGCCGCGTTCACGCTGCTCGCCGTGCCGGTCCTGGGACGGCACGGCCCGGTCGGGGTGTCCGTGCACACGACCTGGCTGGCGGTGGCGATGCTGGCGGTGCTCGGTCCGCTGCACGAGGGGCCGGCCGCGATGACCCGGCTGACCCGGACGGACCTGCTGGCCGGCGCCTA
The DNA here is from genome assembly GCF_040648555.1 of Actinoplanes sp. NPDC049118. Lineage (NCBI taxonomy): Bacteria > Bacillati > Actinomycetota > Actinomycetes > Micromonosporales > Micromonosporaceae > Actinoplanes > Actinoplanes sp. NPDC049118. The sequence goes on along the minus strand of NZ_JBEZDY010000001.1, from coordinate 283,733 downwards.
TCTCGCGGTCGCGGTGACGGCGGTGGCGTTCGTGCTCTGGTACGCGTGTGTCTCCCGGATCGGCGCGGGCCGCGCGGGCCTGCTGACCGGGATCGCCCCGATCGCGGCGGCGCTGGCCGGGGTCGCGCTGGGCGGCCCCGCGCCGCGGCCGCCGGTCTGGGCGGGCATCGCGGTGGTGTCGGCGGGGCTGGTGATCGGCCTGCGCACCCGCCCGGCCCCGGCGGCACCGCTCAGGAGAGCAGCGTCGGGATCCGCTCGAACAGCTGCGTCGTGTACGTCACCATCTCATGCAACATCCAGTTACCCGACAACAGAATCGCCGCACCGACACCCACCGCCTTCGGCACGAACGACAGCGTCGCCTCCTGAATCTGCGTCACCGACTGGAACAACGAGATCGCAAAACCGATAAGCAACGCGGTCACCAACACCGGCGCACACATCTTCGCCGCAACCGTCATCGCCTGCAGGCCGAGCTCAACGATCATCGTGTCGGTCATACCAACCCCTTCGGGTCCCCACCACCACCCCGGAGTGCACAACGGGCGCGCCACGGTTGCCGTTCGGTTCGGCCAGGCGAAAACCTCAGGTCAGCGGAACGCCGCGGCCGCGGACCGCCGGGCGAGCGACTCCAGCTCGGGCGAGAGCCCGGCGGCGTACCGGGCCAGGGCGTGCTCCTGCGACAGCGTCACGTCGCTGACCCGCGGGTTGTCGGTGTTGAGGGTGACCGGCACCGCCGGCGACCAGCAGGTCCCGCGGACGCTCCGCCGAGGCGAGCGGGTGGCCGTCCCGGGCCGCCACGTCCAGGAACGTGCTGGACCGGATCGCACCCTCCAGGTGCCGGTGCAGGTCGATCAGCGGATGCGCCGCCATGTCGGCTCCTTCCCGGCGAACTTGGGTGCAAAACGGTGGCTTCCTCCAGTGTCGCCTCTCACGGATGGATCTTGTCAGGCCGCCCGTGTCCAGGGCGATGAGGGTACGTGGCCGTCCGCTGCCGGCCGTTCCCAGACCCTCTACCGGAAACGGATCATGCACTCCACTGTCGTTCTCGGCTGGCTCGGCGCCGCCCTGTCCATGACCCTCCCCTGGCCCCAGGTGTGGCGCTCGGTCGCCAAGGGACGCACGAACGGCCTCTGCGCCGTCGCCTGCTGGCAGGGCGCGGCGATGCCGGTCGGCTGGGTCACCTACGGGCTGCTGACCGGCGAGACCGTCCAGGTGGTCACGAACACGGTGACCGGCCTCGCCGGACTGTCGATCCTGGTGATGTTGCTGGTCAAGCAGGGCGAGCTGCGTACCGGGCGCAAGCTGCTGACCGGCGCGGCGGGTGCGGCCGGCGTGCTCGCCGCCGCGGCCGGCAGCGCGGCGTTCGCCGCGGCGGCGGACTTCGACACCGCGCGGGTCTCGACGTTCCTCGGCGCGGTCCTCGCGGTCGCCGCGACGCTCTCGGCGGTGCCGCAGCCGCTGTCGCTGCTGCGCGACCGCACCCAGGATCTGGCGGGCCTGTCGCCGCTGCGCTGGCGGCTCACGGCCGCCGCGTGCGCCAGCTGGTGCGCGTACGGCCTGACGACCGGCCAGACCGCGGTCTGGCTGTCCTCGTCCGTCGGCCTGACCGCCGCGCTGATCGTGTGCTGGATCCTGATGACCGCCGGCCGCACCCCGGCCCCGCGCCCGGCCGCCGCGCGTGGCGTCGCCCCGGTGATCCGGCCGGCGTACGTGGCCGCCCGCGCCACCGCCCGTGTACCCCGGCCGCTCCCGGCCGGTCACCGCATCGCCCATCCGGCCGCCGCGTTCGTGGGCTACGCCCGGCCCGTGCCGCTGCGGTACGGCGTTCTCGTGCCGGCCTGAGGACCGCGGTCCGGCCTCCCCGGCCGACCCGGCCCTGCGACAACCAGGTGGCAACCGCCCATTCGCTCAGGCCGGGACCCGCTGCGCCGATTCTGGCGACTAACGGCCGAGGAGACGGGAGTTCGACTATGCGCGGTTGGCTTCCGGCCGGTGGCGGCCTGCGCGACGAGGACTGGGCGCGTCGCCATCGGCTGCTGACGCTCCTGCTCGCGGTGGTCGTGATCGCCCTGACCGCCTTCGGCTACGCGGTGAACGGGCTCGACTCGGCCTGGCTGCTGACCGTCTCCCTGATCCTGCCGTGCGTGGTGGGTGCGGTGCTGCTGCGCCCCCGCCGGCTGCCCTCGATCTTCGTCGCCACCGGCCTGACCGTGGCGTGCGCCGGCTTCGTCGCCATGTCCGGCGGGCTGACCGAGTCGCACTTCTCCTTCTTCATCGCCATCGCCGCGCTGTCGCTGTACCGCGACTGGACGCCCTTCTGCGTGTTCCTGGTCGGCACCACCCTGCACCACGCCGTCTTCGGCGCCCTGATCAGCGACCGGACCTACGACCACCACAGCGCGATGGCGCACCCGTGGGTCTGGGCGCTGCTGCACGGCGTCGCCGTGCTGGCGGCGGCGGCGTTCCAGGTGGTGGCGTGGCGGCTGACCGAGGCCGAGGAGCGGCGGGCGCAGGACAGCCTCGCCGCGAGCCAGGCCCAGCTGAGCGTGGCCTTCGACGAGACCCCGGTGCCGATGGCGATGGTCGCGCCCGACGGTCGGCTGCTGCGCGTCAACACGGCGTTCCGGAACTGGCTCGGCCTGCCCGAGCGGCTTCCGCCGGGCTACGCCCTCGGCGACCTTCCGGTCACGCCGGAGGGCCACGAGCGCGGCGCGCTCATGCGGGAGCTGATGAGCGCACCCGGTGCCACCACAATGGTCACCCAGGCGTACCGGCGCCACGACGACGGCTCGCTGATCTGGGTCGAGACCCACAGCAACGGCCTGCGCGACCGCACGGGCCGGGTGCAGTCGGTCTTCGTGCACTGCCTCGACGTCACCCGGCAGCAGGAGCACGAGGCCGCGCTGCGCCGCCAGGTGCGACAGGACTCGCTCACCGGGCTGCTGTCGCGGTCGGCGTTCGAGGTCGACCTGGTCGAGGTCCTCGGCGCGAGCGACGGCCCGGTGTCCGTGCTCTACCTCGACGTCGACCGGTTCAAGGCGATCAACGACGGGTCCGGCCACTCCACCGGCGACAACGTGCTGCGAGCGCTCGCCGAGCGGCTGGAGCTGACCGTGCCGCGCGGATCAGTGATCGCCCGGCTGGGCGGCGACGAGTTCGTGGTCGCGCACCCCGGAAGCCTGGAGACCGGCCTCGACATCGGCCGGGCGGTGCTGGCGTCGCTGGCCGAGCCGCTGCAGGTGGCGGCCGGGAGGCTGCAGCTCGCGGTGAGCATCGGCCTCGCCGTGGCACACCGCCCGGAGCAGGCCGAGCAGGCCGTGCTGGCCGCCGACACCGCCATGTACGCGGCCAAGCGCGCCGGCGGCAACCGCCTGGAGATCTTCAACGACGAGATGCGGGTGGCGGTCCAGCAGCGCATCACCGCGGAGTCGCGGCTGCGCCAGGCGCTGGACGGCGACCGCATGGCGACGCTGCCGGTCTGGTTCCAGCCCATCGTCTCCCCCGCCACCGGCCTCATCGTCGGCGCCGAGGCCCTGGTCCGGATGTGGACCACCGGGGGCGAGCTGCTCGCGCCGGGCCACTTCATCGCGACCGCCGAGGAGACCGGGCTCGTGGTGCCGCTCGGCGAGCACGTGCTCGCGTCGGCGCTGCGCCACCTCTACCGGTGGCGGCACGACCTCGGCTACGTGTCGGTCAACGTCAGCCCGCGCCAGCTGTCCGAGCCGGATTTCGTACCGATGCTCGCCCGGCTGCTGGCCGCGAGCGGCCTGGACGACCCGTCCCGGCTGGTCCTGGAGATCACCGAGACCGCGCTGCTGTCGAACTCCGTCGACCTGCGGGACCGGCTGCACGCCATCAAGACGCTGGGCGTACGCATCGCCCTGGACGACTTCGGCACCGGGTACAGCTCGCTGACCTGGCTGCAGTCCGTGCCCGCGGACATCGTCAAGCTGGACCGCTCCTTCGTCGCCGGCCTGGCGCACGACACGCGCAAGGCATCGATCATCTCCGCCGTGCTCTGGCTGGCCCGCTCGCTGAACATGTCGGTGGTCGCCGAGGGCGTCGAGGACCTGGCGGACTGGGAGTCGCTGCGGGCCGCCGACTGCCCGGCCATCCAGGGGTACTTCTTCAGCCGGCCGCTGGCCGCCGACGACTTCCACGACCTGCTCACCTCGACCCGCCGGGTCAGCGTCGAGGCGGCCTGACCAGGAGCGCCCGCATGGCGTCGTTCTCCGCCGTCTGCTCGTTGACGATGTGGGCCGCCAGGTTGTGGATGTAGCGGTTCCCGCCGTTCTCGAGCACCGAGCGGGCCATGGTGATCGCGCCGGTGTGGTGCGCGATCATCTGCCGCAGGAACAGTTCCGCCGCCCTCGCGGGCGCCGCGGACTCGACCTGGCGCACCTGGGTCTCGGTCAGCATGCCGTGCGCGGCGGCGTCGTCGCCGTGCATCCGCCGCAGGAGCGGGTCCGCCGGGTCGGCGGCCGGGTGCCCCCACGCGACCAGCCAGGCGCCGATCTCGTCGATCTCGCGCTGCTGGTCGTGTGCGATGAAGCCGGCGATGCGGTGGACGCGCTCGGGCACGCCGGGCTTCGCGAGCAGGATCCGGCTCAGCCGGACCGCCTGCGCGTGGTGCACGACCATCATCCGGGCGAACAGCACGTCGACACCGCGCGGTGCCGGCGCGGTCGCGGCGACCGGGACGGCGGCGGCACGGGGTTCCCCGGTGCCGCAGCCCGCCGCGGCCGCCAGGACGACGACCAGGGTCAGGGCCGATCCGGGTACGGACACGGTCCTCCTCGGGTCTGATCAGTTCCGGCCGTTGAATCCGGCGCGGGCTTCCGGGGCGAGACGGTTGACCTCGGTGAAGTCCCGGGGTACGAGGTCGAAACCCTGCCAGTGCAACGGCATCGGGCTCTGGTCCTCGTCGCGCGGCACGTGGTGGAAGCCCACCCGGACCCACATCACCGGGTTGGTCATGATCTCGGCGTTCCGCGCGTAGTCCAGGATGCTGCGGCCGGCGGCGCACTGCGGGTCGGTGTTGTCGGTCGCGTACTTCTCGCAGCCGTGGTGCTGGGTGAAGGTCACGTCCGGCGTGGTCTCCGGGTGTGCCTCGTAGACGTCGCTCGCGGCGGTGACGAGTTCGTACGAGCGGGCGTGCCCGTCGGCGTTCCTCGCGGTCCGGCTCACGACCCGCCACCAGCGGCGGTTGGCCTTCGAGAAGCTGCCCTCCCGGGCGATGACCCGGCGGCTGGTCCTGAGCCGCGCGGCCGTGCTGCCCCGGCCCGCCACCCTGGTGTCGTACTGCTCGACCTGCTCGCCGCCGCGGCCGGCGAGGTCGAAGTCGACCCGCCAGAAGGCACTGTGGTAGTGGCTGGTCGCGAAGCCGCGGGCGCCCTTGCCGACCGGCCAGCCGTTGTCGGCGGAGCCGACGTCCACCGGCGACAGGTCTCCGGTCGCGCCGAGGCGCGCCGAGATCTCCCCGTCGTCGTGCAGCCGGTACTCGGCGATGTACTCGTACGTGCTGACCTTGCTCACCGTGCGCAGCACCAGGTCGTGGCCCTGCCTGGCGTACGGCTTCGTCGGCGCTCCGTCGTTGCGCAGGCGGTAGGCCGGGCCGGACGCCTCCGCGCTCACGCAGAGCACCTTGCGGCGCCGTGGCACGGCGTCGCCGTCGGAGCCGACCCGGGCGGAGCCGCCCCTGCAGTCGTCGCCGGCCAGGGTCTGCAGGTACTCGCCGCCGAAGCCGTAGTCGGTGATGTCGTTGTACTCGGTCTCGCCGGAGTCGTACGGCACGTTGAGCTGGGCCAGGGTCACGGATCTGAGGACCCGCACCGACTCCGGGTACCGCCGGGAGGAGATCCGCACGTCCTCCAGGACCAGCCCACTCCTGGCGTGGATGCGCCAGCAGAGCTGCCAGGTGGTGCCGTTCGGCAGCGTCTCCCTGACCGTGTTGGCGGCCGCGCACCGCGCCGGGGCCTGGGCGACCGCCGGCCTCACCGCCGTGGCGGTGAGGCCGGCGGACAGGATCAGGACGGCCGCCGCGGCCTCGCCCATGGCTCTGGTGCTTCCCATGCCGGGTCCTCGCTACTTCAGCCGGGCGACCCGGCGCCCGGAAAGGTCGACGATGAGGTGGCTTAGGTCGATGAACGGGCCGCCCACGGCCTGCACGACCAGTTGCAGGCAGCGATGCGCGCCGCACCTGCGGGCGCCGGTGTCGGCTGGCCGGGGGTCGTAGACGTGTGCGGTGACGACGATGTCGTCCCTGCCCGCGAACGCGCGGCCGGTCGCCCTGGCGTAGCCGTCGCGCAGGTCGGCGGCGAACGGTCCGGCGAGTAGGAGGCCGAGCGCGGCGCCGACCTCTCGGCGCGCCGGTGGCGGCTGCATCCCGGCGGCCGCGTACGAACCGGTCACCTTGCCGGTGGCGAGGTCGACGACCTGTTTGACGAGCTTGTCGGCCCGGTAGTCGTAGTAGTAGACCTCGGCGTGGCGTCCCGCGCCGTCGGTCACGACCTCGGCCCACAGGTATTCGGGGCCGGCCGCGCCGGTCACGTCCCGCGCCTCGGCCTTCAGTCTCGGCGTCAGCGCGGCCGCGCGCGCCCTGGCGAGTTCGTGGGTGGTGAGCGGGTCGTTGCCCGTACCCACGAGGGGCTCGGGTGACGGGCCCGGGTCGGAGACCCCGGCCGGCTCGGCGGCCACCCGCGGCGACGGGCCGGGCGACGGCGTCGCCGCGTTCGCCTGCCAGGCGGCCACGCCGAACGCGGCCAGTGCCGTGGCCGCCGGGATGCCCAGCACCCACGACAGTCTCCGCACCGTCGCCGATCTCTTCGCCACGACTCCACCCCCTTGCAGCGAGGCCCGCCCTTACTGCCCGATTGCCGACACTTACCATTGAATGTCCGGATTCACGCCGAGACAAGAGGCCACCCGAAAGGGGCAGCCACTCAGACCCCGGCCCCTGGGGCATGATCAACGGCATGCTGCCCGTGGAATTCGGACTGGACACCTTCGGCGACGTCACCGCCGGACCGGACGGCGCGCCGTTGCCGTACGCGCAGGTCATCCGCAACGTCGTCGAGCAGGCCGTGCTCGCCGACGAGGTCGGGGTCGACGTCTTCGGAGTCGGCGAGCACCATCGCGACGACTACGCGGTGTCGGCGCCGGAGATCGTGCTCGCCGCGATCGCGAGCCGCACCCGGCGGATCCGGCTCGGCACCGCGGTGACGGTCCTCAGCTCCGACGACCCGGTCCGCGTCTTCGAGCGCTTCGCCACCCTCGACGCGGTCTCGCAGGGCCGGGCCGAGCTCACCCTGGGCCGCGGCTCCTTCACCGAGTCGTTCCCGCTGTTCGGCTACGACCTCGCCGACTACGACCGGCTCTTCGCGGAGAAGGCCGGCCTGATGGCGGAGTTGCTCACCGAGGACGCGGTGACCTGGCACGGCACCGTCCGGGCGCCGCTGACGGCGCAGCAGGTATATCCGAAGACGGAGTCCGGCCGCATCCCCGCCTGGATCGGCGTCGGCGGCAGCCCGGAGTCGGTGGTCCGCGCGGCCCGCCACGGCTTCCCGCTGGTGCTGGCCGTCATCGGCGGCGACCCGGCCCGCTTCGCGCCCTACGTCGAGCTTTACCACCGGGCGCTGGACCAGTACGAGCGCGAACAGCTGCCGATCGCGGTGCACGCGCCGGGCTTCGTCGCCGCCACCGACTCCGAGGCGGTCGAGACGCTGTGGCCGCACGCGCGGGCGCTGATCACCCGGATCGGCGCGGAGCGCGGCTGGCCGCCGCTGACCCGCGAGGGCTTCGAGGCCGACATCGCGCAGGGCGCCTGGCACGTCGGCTCGCCGGAGACGGTGGCCCGCAAGATCGCACGCACGCTCGGCGTGCTGGACGCGCAGCGCTTCGACCTCAAGTACTCGGCGGGCACGCTGCCGCACGAGGCGATGATGACGGCGATCCACCTGTACGGCACCGAGGTGATCCCCCGGGTCCGCGAGCTGCTCGAGGCCGACCTGCTGGAGCCCGGCGACTGACCTACGCCGTGCGGCCGATGGCGGCCACCACGGCCATGTCGCCGGGTTCGACGTCGCCCTGCGGGCCGTCCGGCCACTCGTTCACCCAGACCAGGCCGGGTGGCACCAGCTCCGCGTCGCCGAAGAAGCGCATGATCTGGTCCCGGCGGCGACCCGTCGCGGTCGACACGTCCGTGCGCTGGTAGAGCTCCGCCACGCCCTGGCCCGCAGCGTCGGCGGCGGTATCGGAGACGCCGTGCGAGACCACGATGTACGACCCGGCCGGCAGCGCCTCCCGCAGCCGGTCGACGGCCGTGAACGCGTCGTCGTCCGGCACGAAGTGCAGCATCGACACCAGCAGCAGCCCGACCGGCTGGTCCAGGTCGATCAGCTTGCGCACGTCCGCGTGCCCGAGGATCGCCTGCGGGAAACGCATGTCGGCCTGCACGGCCGTGGCGAAGGGGTTGTCGCGGAGGATCTCGCCGGAGTGCGCGACCGCGACCGGGTCGATGTCGACGTAGACCACCCGGGCGCCGGGCACCCGGCTCTGGGCGATCTCGTGCACGTTGCCGACCGTCGGGATGCCGCTGCCGATGTCGAGGAACTGGCGCACCCCCGCGTCGAGCAGGAACCGCACGGCCCGGTTGAGGAACGCGCGGTTGGCCCGGGCCATGTCGCCCGCGGCCGGGATCATCGACAGCAGCCGCTTGGCGGCCTCGCGGTCCACCTCAAAGTTGTGGTTGCCGCCGAGCAGGGCGTCGTAGATCCGGGCGCTGCTGGGCCGGCCGGCGTAGTCGGCGTCCGCGTTCCCCATGCCGGGGAACCCTACTCCACTGTGGTTGGTCACGATGCCACCAGCCGGTCCGGGACGGCCACCAGCACGGGCGCCGGCCGCAGCAGCGCCGGCACCTGGTGCGGCGTGCTCGGCGGGCCGAAGCGCAGGCCCTGCGCGCCGTCGCAGCCGGTGCCGGACAGCGCGGCAGCGCTGCGCTCGTCGTCCACGCCGTGCACGGTCAGGGTCAGCCCGAGCGCGTGCGCCACCCGGGCCATGCCGGTGAGCAGCTCGCGGTCGACGTCGGGGCCGCCCGGCGACGCCCGCAGCAGCGATGCCGGGGTGCGCAGGCCGTGCACCGGCAGCTCCCGCAGGTAGGCGAGGCTGCTGCAGCCGGTACCGAAATCGTCCAGGACGAGCCGCACGCCCAGCGCGGCGAGCGCGGCCAGCACGGTGTGGCTGTGTGTTCCGGCGGGCACCGCGTCCAGCCCGGACAGGTGCAGGTGCAGCCGTTTCGCCGGCAGGCCGCTGCCGGTGAGCCCCTCGCGGACCAGCTCGACGATGTCGGGATAGCCGATCTGGTGCACCGGCAGGTCGAGGCCGATGAACGGGCCCTTCTTGCCGCCGTCCCAGTTCATCGCCTGTCGGCAGGCCTGCCGCAGCAGGCTCCCGGCGAGCCGGGTGATGGTGTCGCGGTCCCCGGTGAGCTGCCCGATCCTTCTCAGGTCGAGGGTGCCGAGGTGCGGGTGCCGCCAGGCCATCCTGGTGTGCAGGCCGACGACCCGGCCGGAGCCGACCTTGACGATCGGCTGGTACGACGGCGGCCCGGTCACCAGGCCGGAGACGCTGTTCGCGGCCCGCGCCCGGCCGGGGAGCGCCGGCTGCGGGTCGTAGCTGGCCCAGCCGGTGGTGCCGGTCCGCGCCTGCCGCAGGGCGATCTCCGCGTCCACCAGGACGCGGGCGATGTCGAGGCCGCCGGTCGGCACGTCCACGACGCCGACGGCGGCGTGCAGCGCCGCGGTCAGGCCGGTGCCGGGCAGCGAGGCCGGCTCGGTCAGCCCGGCCGTGATGCGCTCCGCGAGCTCGGCGAGGTGCGCGAGGCCGGCGCTGTCCTGCACCAGCACCACGAACGTGCGGGCACCGTGCCGGGCGAGCAGGTAGTCGGGATGCCGGGCGACCTGCCGCAGCCGCCGGGCCACCTCGGTGAGGACGTGGTCGCCCGCGTCGGCGCCGAACTGCTCGCAGACGGCCGGATGGCCGCCGACGTCGACGAGGCAGAGCCCGACGTGCCGGGCCGGGTCGGCGCCGTTGGCGGCCTGCCGCAGCCGCTGCACCAGGCGGGTCTTGTTGGCCAGGCCGGTGACCGGGTCGTAGTAGGCGAGCCGGCGATAGCGGGCCTCGCTGTCCTGCAGCGCGAGCTGGAACTCGCGGGCGGCGCGCTGGGCGGCCCGGTGCAGCGACTCCTGCTGCGCCAGCGTGCGGGCCTGCAGCGCGGCGGCGAACCCGGCGGCGAAGGCCCCGGCGACCTGCCGGGCCGGGCGGCGGATGACCTCGCCGTCGCCGACGTGGTCGAGGACGACGCCCATCGTCGCGGGCAGGGCCTCGTGGCGGCTGATGCCGAGGGCGACCACCTCCACGCCCACCCGGTAGGCGGCCTCGAGGTCGGGTGGGCTGGCGTGGGCCGCGTCGTAGAGGCAGCCCGCGAACAGGTCGAGGGTCTGCACCGCGACCTGGTCCGCGATCGGCAGGTAGACGCCGGCCGCCTTCGCGGCCGCGAACCAGGCGGCGCCGACGGTGGTGCCGCCGGGTGCGGCGGCGGGCATCGGGGCGAGCTCGACCGGCGCGGCCGCGCCGGCCGAGAGCGTACGGCGGGTGCTGATCACCATCTGGGCCGCCTGGTCGAGGGCCGCGTCGGTGTACTGCACCGCGGTCTCGAGCGCGGCGGCGACGATCCCGTCGGCGCGCTGCCGGGCGTCCTCGATGAGCCGGTCCGCCGCGCCGGTGCCGGCGGGCCACGCGGGCGGCTCCACCTTGTCCTCGGCGACCGGTTCGTAGCCGCACTCCCAGAGAATCTGGTTGAGCGCGGCGATCATCATGGCGTGGGTCAGGGTGGAGTCGTCGCGGTCGGACGGATCTTCGGGTGGCCCGGGTTGCGGTTCGGACTGGGCCATCAGTGCCTGCCCGCCTCGGGATCGGATGCCGGCGTGTGCTGACGCTGCTCGGGCTGGCGCTGCTCGGGTGCCTGTTTCCACATCGCCACCGCCTGCCTGCGGCCGAGCTTGAGCGCCGTGCGGACGGCCTCCGGCGTCTTGCCGACCAGTCCGGCGATCTCCGCCGGGGTCAGCCCCTCAGCGGACAACTCGAGCGCCTCCCGCCGGGCGGGCGGCAGCTGGGCGAGCACCCCGGCGAACCACTCCGCCAGCTCGTAGGCCACCAGGTCGGGGTCGGCCTGCGCCTCGCCGAGCTCGGCGACGTCGGCGACCAGCACCTCGGCGTCGCCGTGCCCGGCGCCGCGCCGGGACTTGAGCCAGTGCGACCGCGCCGCGGTGCGCACCCAGGCGACCGGGTGGGTCAGCTCCGACCAGCGGCGCAGCGCCTCACGGATCGCCTCGGCGACGGCGTCCTGCGCCTCCCAGCGGTTGGCGCCCTCGCGCAGCAGGCTGCGCACGAGGCCCTCCCAGTAGCGCCGGAAGAACTCCTCGATCTGCTCGGCGGGAGGCGGGTTCGCGATGACCGCCGGGGGCGGCGCGGGCGCGGTCATGCTGTCAACGTCGTCCGCGTCGACCACCGGTGTCTCCGTTCGCCGTTGAACTCCCACCTAAGTTAGGTCTCGGGGAGCCCTTCGGCGTGACAGCGGCGAACAAGATTCTTTTCGGCCTGACGCCGGCCCGGCGCCGGGCCGGCGCCGGTCGGGCGCCGCAGCGGTCATTCCGCCATCATCCGGATGATCGCGTTTCCGCCGAGCATCAGCACGTCCGCGCCGGCGACCAGCGCCATCGACAGGTGCATCCGGCGGCTGGTCAGCTCCGGGTCGGGGCCGCCCCGCATGCCGAGCACGGCGATGAAGAGGCCGAGCAGCACGAGCGGGATGCCGAAGATGAGCAGGACCCCGACAGAGCCGGGCGTCCTGCCCTGCGCGACGAGCAGGCTGAGCATCACCGCCGGCACGATGCCGAAGACGAGCACGGCGAACCCACCGAACCACCGCAACGACCGCGTCGGGTCCTCCGTCACTTTTCCCCACCTTTCGACCGGCAGATAGTAACGAGCGGGCCGGCGGGCGCGGCGGCCGCGTGGCGCCTCGAGACCACCGGACGCGGCCTGGCATGCTCGTGATCGATGTCCACTCTGTATGCGGTCAGCGACCTGCACGTCTCATACGCCGAGAACCGCCGGATCGTCGACGACCTGCAACCCTCCTCGCCCGGCGACTGGCTCATCGTCGCCGGTGACGTCGGCGAGCTCCTGGGTTCCGTCGAGGCCACGCTGCGGCTGCTGCGCGAGCGCTTCGCGAAGGTGATCTGGGCGCCGGGCAACCACGAGCTGTGGACGCACGGCGACGATCCCGTCCAGCTGCGGGGGGTGCGGCGCTACGACCGGCTGGTCGAGATGTGCCGGGAGATCGACGTGCTCACCCCCGAGGACGAGTACGCCGTCTGGCGCGGCGAGGGCGGCCCGGCGGCGGTCGCGCCGCTGTTCCTGCTGTACGACTACTCGTTCCGGGCGCCCGGCACCACCACCAAGGAGGAGTCGCTGGCGTACGCGTACCGGACCGGCGTGGTCTGCACCGACGAGCAGCTGCTGCACCCCGACCCGTACCCGGACCGGGAGTCCTGGTGCTGGGACCGCGTCGAGCGGACCGAGCGGCGGCTGTCCGCGATCGATCCGGCGCTGCGCACGGTGCTGGTCTCGCACTGGCCGCTGCACCGCCACCCGACCGAGGTCCTCTGGTACCCGGAGTTCGCGCAGTGGTGCGGCACCGAGCGCACCGCCGACTGGCACCTGCGTTTCCGGGCCACCGCCGCGGTCTACGGCCATCTGCACATCCCCCGGACCACCTGGCAGGACGGCGTGCGCTTCGAGGAGGTCTCGCTGGGCTATCCGCGCGAGTGGCGCGGCCGGCCCGCTGCGCCCGCGCTGCCGAAGCGGATCCTCGGATGAGCTAGGCGTCGATCCGGGTGCGGAACACCGACCGGTAGGCCTGCGGGGTCGTGTGCAGCCGGTGTCCGAAGTGGTGCCGCATGGTGGCGGCGCTGCCGAAGCCGGCCCGCACGGCGATCGCGTCGACGCCCAGGTCCGAGTCCTCGAGCAGGCGCCGGGCGAGCAGCACGCGCTGGCCGGTCAGCCAGTCGTGCGGGGTGGCGCCGGTCTCGGCCCGGAACCTGCGGGCGAAGGTGCGCGGCGCCATGTGCGCCCGCAGGGCCAGGGTGTCCACGGTGTGCGGCTGGTCCAGGCTCTGCAGGACCTGGGCCAGCAGCGGCTGCAGCGTCTCGCACTCGATCGGCGGCACCGGCCGCTCGATGAACTGGGCCTGCCCGCCGTCGCGGTGCGGCGGGACGACCATCCGGCGGGCGATCTGGGTGGCCACGGCGGAGCCCTGCTCCTCGCGGATCAGGTGCAGTCCGCAGTCGACGGCGGCGGAGGTGCCCGCGCTGGTGATGACGTTGCCGTCCGCGACGTAGAGCACGTTCGGGTCGACCTTCGCGGCCGGGAACCGGGCGGCGAGGGCGTCGGTGTGCCGCCAGTGTGTGGTGCAGCGGCGGTCGTCGAGCAGGCCGGCCGCGCCGAGCGCGAACGCGCCGGTGCAGACGCTCATCACCCACGCGCCCCGCGCGTGTGCGCGCCGCAGCACGTCGATGACGGCGGCGGGCGGCTCCAGCTCGGTGTTGCTCGGCACGACGGCGACCAGGTCGGCCTCGTCGGCCGGCCCCAGGTCGTGTGTGGGCGAGATCGAGAAGCCCACATGGGTACGGACGGCGGCGCCGTCCACGCTGCACACGGCGAACTCGTACGCCGGCAGCCCCTCCGCGGTGCGGTCGTAGCCGAACAGCTCGCAGAGCACGCCGAGCTCGAAGACGGCCACGTCGGGCAGGACGATCACGGCGACGCTCCTCAGCATGTCCGCCAGCCTACGACAGACTGGCAGGATTTTGAAGATGTATGGCATCTCTGCCACTGTCCGCTGCCGCGCGGCCGGTTCATGCTGGTAACAGCAACCCGGTGCGCACCGGCAGAGAACCCGCCGGATCAAGGGTGTGAGACGTCATGGGAATCGCCGTACTGCTCTTCTTCATCGCCATCGCCGTCGCCTCGGGCCTCGGCCTGACCGCCGACAGCCGCGACAGCGCCGACTGGAAGCCCACAGTCGACGGCATGCGCGTCCGGGGCGGACATTGACGCCGAGGCGCCGGTTCCGCCCGCGTGAACCGCGGGCGGAACCGGCGCCGCGCGACTACTTCTTGGCGGGAGCCTCCTGCTCCTCGGCGGCACCGGCCTCCTCGGCGGCCTCGTCCTCCGCGCCGGCCTGCTCGTCGGCGCCGGCCTGCTCGTCGGCGCCCGCTTCCTCGCCGGCACCGGCCTCTTCACCGGCGCCCGCGTCGCCCGCGGCCGCGGCGGCGGCGGCCTTCTTGCCGGTCAGGTCCAGGCAGGCGACCAGCAGCGCCGCCCGGGCATCGATCACCGCGGCGTCCAGGTCCTCCTGAGCGGCGCCTTCCTCGGCGGCACCGGCCTCCTCAGCGGCACCTGCCTCCTCGGCGGCACCGGCGCCCTTCTTGGCGCCCTTGCCCATGGCCTTGGCCCACTTCTTGGCCGCAGCCTTCTTGGCCCTCTTAGACATGTGCGCCGCGGCGGCGGCCGCCTCTTCCTCGGCGGCGGCACCCTGCTCCTCGGCGGCGCCCGCCTCCTCGGCGGCACCGGCCGCCTCCTGCGCGGCGGCGGCCTGGTCGATCGCGAACTGGTCGCACGATTCCTCGAGGGCCTGCGCAGATGCGGCGGCGGCCTCGGCCGCGCCGAGCTCCTGTTCCGGAGCCAATGGCTCACCGTCGCAGATAACCGCGCCGGCGTTGATTTCCAATTTCTCGCAACCGGCGATGTCGAAGTTCTGACCGTCGACCACGACGATCTCCGCGGGCTGCGCCTGCTCTCCGGCCGAGGCGAACTGCAGGCCCGTGACACCGCCCACCACCAGCACCCCAGCGATGACTGCGCCGCCGATCGCCTTGCGGTTGACCCCGGTGCTCCTGCCCCCGGTGCGTCGTCGCTGTCGCAGTCTCATCACCACTCCTCGTCGTCGGACGTCAATGTCGTACGAGAGCCAGTACGCGACCGCCCGGCGTGGTGGTTCAGATCTGCGCCGAATTCATCCGGTTCAAAATTCCTTCGACTTTCTTATGCCAATTTCCCGCCGGCGCGGCCGGCGACGTTTACCGGCCGATCGGCGACCGACCGGTCACGCGACGGGCGGCGGCGAATCGTCGGCGGGCCACCCGGCATTTCATCGGCGCCCGCGGGACTCTCAGGCCGCGCGGCGGTCCGCGCATGCCGAAAAACGTGACTGGTCAGGTGAGGTCCGGCCGATACCGGGATGGCAGTATCCCCCCGTACGGCTCGCACCGGGTCGTGGGCGAGGTGTTGATCCGCCGGGCGAGTTGGTCGCCCATGTCCGGCGGGAAGCCAGCGGCGAAACCGGCGTCCTTGGTCCAGCCACCATCGCTGACTTCCGAGGATCTCAACTGATGAGCACCACCCTGCGTCCCCGCCTCACGGTCATCGGGACCGGCTACCTCGGCGCCACCCACGCCATCTGCATGGCCGTGCTCGGCTTCGACGTGCTCGGTGTCGACGTCGACGCGGACAAGGTCGCGCGGCTCAACGCGGGCGAGGTGCCCTTCTTCGAGCCCGGCCTGCCCGAGCTGCTCACCAAGGCCCTCGAGACCGGCCGGCTGCGCTTCAGCACCTCGTTCCGGGAGGCCGGCGAGTTCGGCGACGTGCACTTCATCTGCGTCGGCACGCCGCAGCGCGGCGACTCCGGTGCCGCCGACCTGACCCACGTCGACGCGTCGGTCACCGCGCTGTCACGGCACCTGCACCGCCGCGCCCTCGTGGTCGGCAAGTCGACCGTGCCGGTCGGCACCGCCGCACGCCTCGCCGAGCTGATCCGCGCCACCGCACCCGCCGGCGACCGGGTCGAGCTGGCCTGGAACCCGGAGTTCCTGCGCGAGGGCTTCGCCGTCGACGACACGATGAAGCCCGACCGGCTGGTCTTCGGGGTCACCTCGGCCTGGTCCGAGGAGCGGCTGCGGGCCGCGTTCGCGCCGGTGCTCGCGCAGGGCGTTCCGGTCAAGGTCACCGATCTGCAGACGGCCGAGCTGGTCAAGGTCGCCGCGAACTCGTTCCTGGCCACCAAGATCTCCTACATCAACGCGATGGCCGAGGTCTGCGAGGCCACCGGCGCCGACGTGCGGGACCTGGCCGAGGCCCTGGCGTACGACGAACGGATCGGCGGCAGGTTCCTGCGCCCCGGCCTCGGCTTCGGCGGCGGCTGCCTGCCCAAGGACATCCGGGCGTTCGCGCACCGGGCCGAGGAGCTGGGCGTCGGCCAGGCGGTCGGCTTCCTGCGCGAGATCGACGGCATCAACCGGCGGCGCCGCACGCGGACCGTCGAACTGGTGGTCGAGCTGTGCGACGGAAGCGTGGCCGGCAAGAAGGTCGCGGCGCTGGGCGCGTCGTTCAAGCCCGACTCCGACGACATCCGCGACGCGCCCGCCCTCGAGGTGGCGAGCGCTCTCGCCGGCATGGGCGCGCGGGTGCACGTCTTCGACCCGGCCGCGATGGGCAACGCCCGCCGGGCGCATCCCGAGCTCAGCTACGGCACCGGCGCGCTGGACGTGGCCCGCGACGCCGACGTGGTCGTGCTGCTGACGGAGTGGACCGAGTTCCGCGAGATCGCCCCCGAGGCGATGGCCGCGGTCGTCGGCGCCCGGCGGATCTTCGACGGCCGGCACGCGCTGAACTCGCAGGCCTGGCGCGCGGCGGGCTGGGAGTACCGGGCCCTCGGCCGCCCTGACCGATAACGGTCAAGAAGGGGCCGGCCGGCTCAGTCACCGGCCGGGTGCCGCTGCCGGGGCGGATGCCCGGCGGCCAGGGCCGCCACCACCGCCGCGGCGAAGGCCTCCCGGTCCCTCGGCGGGTAGCCGCGGCAGGTCGCCGCGTCCATCGCCGACGCCCATGCCAGGCGCAGCTGCTCCGCCTCGAAGGCGGGCACCGGCGTGTCCGGCACGTTCGCGAGCGCGTCGGTGCGCGACCGGCGCCAGCGGGTCAGCATCAGCTTCAGCCGGCCGCGGCCGGAGTCGTCCGGCTCCTCGGCGGGTGCGAGCTCGACCACCGTCTCGGCCACGAAACCGAGCACGAAGGCCGACCAGGCGGCGACCTGGTCGGCCGGTACGCCCGCCCGGCGCCCGTCGAGGGTCCACGGATCGATCCGGTACGCCTCCAGCACCGACTCCACGAACGGCAGCTCGCCGGGGGCCAGCGCGGCCAGCACCTCCCGGACGACATCCGCTCCGGTCCGCGGGTACGCGTCGCACACGGCTGCACACCTCTCCTCGCTGTCAGGCTCGACCCTAGGCACGCGTGACCGCGATCAACCATGTGGTCACGCGAACGGATGAGGCCGGCGTGTCTCGGGGACGCTCACATCGGCTGCGGCGCCACGGTGAGGTTCTCGTCGCCGCCCGGAAGCAGTTCCGGTACGCGGATGTGACCGTGTCGCGGTGCAGTGCGGGTGTGACACTGACAGCGATGCGATCCGTCGACAGCAGCCCCGTACCGTGGCGCACCGCCCTGAAGATCGCCGGCGCGGCGGCCACCGCCCTGCCGGCCGAGCGCGTACCGCTCGGCGCGGCCGCCGGCCGGGTCCTGGCGGAACCGGTGCGCGCCGGCGCCGACCTCCCGGGCGCCGACGCCTCCGCCATGGACGGGTACGCGGTGGCCGGCGCCGGGCCCTGGCGGGTCGTCGGCCGGGTACTGGCCGGCGGGCCCCCGTGGGCCGGGGTGCTCGGGCCGGGCCAGGCGGTCGAGATCATGACCGGCGCCGTGGTGCCGCCCGGTGCCGTCGCGGTGCTGCCGTACGAGACGGCCGACCTGACCGGCGCCACGGGCTGGACGAAGGCGCACATCCGCCGCGCCGGCGAGGACGCGCGGGCGGGCGACGAACTGCTGCGCCCCGGGCGGGTCGTGACCCCGGCGGTGGCGGGCCTGCTAGCCCAGGCCGGCGCCGACGACGTGCCGGTGCACCGGCGGCCGGCGGTCCGGCTGGTGGTCACCGGCGACGAGGTGGTGGCGGCCGGGGTGCCGGGCGCCGGGCAGGTCCGTGACGTGTTCGCCCCGATGGTGTCGGCGCTGATCACCGCGGCCGGCGGCGTGGTCGCCGACCGCGTGCTGCTGCGCGACGATGCCGGGCTGCTCGCCCGCTGCCTGGCCGCCACGGACGTCGACGTGGTCGTGGTGACGGGCTCGTCGTCGGCCGGGGCCGCGGACCACCTGCACCGGGTCCTCGACACGGTCGGCGCGCGGCGCCTGGTGGATCAGGTGGCGTGCCGGCCGGGCCGCCCGCAGTCGCTGGCGGCGCTGCCGGGCGGGCGGTGGGTCGTCGGCCTGCCGGGCAACCCGTACGCCGGGCTGGTGGCCTGCGTGACCCTGCTCCAGCCGCTGCTGTACGGCCTGACCGGCGCCGCCCGGCCGCCGGCGCCGCGGCTGAGCGTCGTGGGTGACGTGACCGTCACGCCGCCGGCGACGCTGCTCGTGCCCGTACGCCTCGCGGGCGACCACGCCACGGTCGTGCCCGGCGGCCGCCCGGCGAGCCTGGCCGGCGCCGCGCTCGCCGACGCCCTCGCGGTGCTCGAGGAGGGCTGGTCCAGCGGCGCTCCCGCCGATCTGATGCAGTTGACCTGACCTTGTTGTTGCAGGTCAGAGGCGTTTGCAGCGTTGTCGCACGCCTACCGGCGCGCCTATTCTGCCGCTATGACCGGCCTTCGGCACGCCCTCACCCCGCACTCCCACGACCCGGCCGGCCGGGTCGACGCCGAACTGGAGTCGTCGCGCGCCGGCCTGCGCGCACTGTGGGTCTCGCTGGTCGTGCTCGGCGCGACCGCCGCGGCGCAGGCCGTCGTGGTGGTCGTCTCCGGCTCGGTCGCGCTGCTCGGCGACACGCTGCACAACGCCGCGGACGCGCTCACCGCGGTGCCGCTCGGCGTCGCGTTCCTGCTCGGGACGCGCGCGGCGACCCGGCGGTACACCTACGGCTTCGGCCGGGCCGAGGACCTCGCCGGCGTCGCGATCGTCGCGACGATCGCGGCGTCCGCGGCCTTCGCGGGCTACGAGGCCGTGCGGCGGCTGCTGGAGCCGCAGGAGATGACCCACATCCCGTATGTGGCGGCGGCCGGCCTGCTCGGCTTCGCGGGCAACGAGATCGTCGCGCGGTACCGGATTCTGGTCGGCCGGCGGATCGGGTCGGCGGCGCTGGTCGCGGACGGCCAGCACGCCCGCGCGGACGGATTCACCTCGCTGGCCGTCCTGCTCGGTGCCGGCGGGGCGGCGCTGGGCTGGCGCTGGGCGGACCCGGTCGTGGGCCTGTTGATCACGCTGGCGATCGTGCTGGTGCTCAAGGACGCGGCCCGGGAGATCTACCGCCGGCTCATGGACGCGGTCGATCCGTCCCTGGTGGACCGCGCGGAGACCTGCCTGCGTGCGACGCCGGGCGTGCTCGGGGTGCGCTCGGTCCGGCTGCGCTGGATCGGCCACCGCCTGCACGCGGAAACCGAGATCACGGTGGGCGCGGAGCTGTCGCTGGCGGCGGCGCACGCCATCGCGGTCGACGCCGAGCACCGGCTCGGCCACGCCGTGCCCAGGCTGACCAGCGCGCTCATCCACCCCGACCCGGAGCACGCGCACGGGCCGCACCCCGCACCCACGGCGGCGTCCGGCCGTGGTTCACTGCCCTCATCGACACGCCACTGATGATCTTCGTGCCCGGCCGGCCCGAGCTGGGCCTGGTCTGGCGCGCACAGGTCGAGCACTTCACGGCGGCGGACCGGCGCTGCGTGGCACCGGACCTGCGCGGCTACGGCACGGCGCCGGCGCCCGCGCGGGCCGCCTGCGCCGACCTCTCGGAGGCCACGATCGACGCCGGCCACGAGGTGATGCTCCAGGCCCCGGCGCAGACCAACGCGGCGATCGCCGCGCGGCGGCCGGCACCGTGACCGAACTGGCCCGCCGCCTGGGCACGACGGACGCGGTGGTGGTCGGCCTGAGCGCGATGATCGGCGCGGGCGTCTTCGCCGCCTTCGGCCCGGCGACCGCCGCCGCCGGCGCCTGGCTGCCGCTCGCGCTCGCGCTGGCCGCCCTGGTCGCCTACTGCAACGCGGTCTCCTCCGCCCGGCTCGCGGCCGTGTACCCGGCCTCCGGCGGCACCTATGTGTACGGCCGGGAGCGCCTCGGCGAGCCGTGGGGCTTCCTCGCGGGCTGGGGTTTCGTGGTCGGCAAGACGGCGTCGTGCGCGGCGATGGCGCTGACCTTCGGCGCGTACGTCGCGCCGGGGCACGAGCGCCTGCCGGCCTTCGCCGCGGTGGCCGCGCTGACCGCCCTCAACCTGCTGGGGGTACAGCGGTCCATGCTGGCCGCCCGGATCCTCGTCGCCGCGGTCGTCGCCGTGCTGCTCGCCGTGGTGGTCGCCGGCGCGGCGGGCGGGCTGCACCGGATGGGCGGCGGCCCCGACGTCGCGCCGTGGGACGTGCTGCAGGGCGCCGGGCTGCTCTTCTTCGCGTTCGCCGGTTATGCGCGGATCGCCACGCTCGGCGCGGAGGTCCGCGACCCGGCCCGGACGATCCCCCGGGCCATCCCGGTCGCGCTGACCATCACCCTGGTCCTGTACGCCGCCGTCGCCCTGGTCCTGCTCGGGACGCTCGGCCCGGCCGGGCTCGCCGCCGCGACGGCCCCGCTCGCCGAGGTGGGGCCCGGGTGGCTGGGTCCGGTGGTCCGGGCGGGCGCGGCGGCCGCGGCGCTGGGCTCGCTGCTCGCGCTGATCCTGGGCGTCTCCCGGACGACGTTCGCGATGGCCCGCGACCGCCACCTGCCCGCCGCGCTGGACGCGGTGAGCGAACGGGCCGGGGTGCCGCACCGCGCGGAGGCGGCCGTCGGCCTCACCGTGGCGCTGCTGGTGCTGACGGTGGATCTGCGCGGCGCGATCGGGTTCTCGTCGTTCGGCGTGCTCGTCTACTACGCGATCGCGAACGCCTGCGCGCTGACGCTGCGCCGCGACGAGGGCGCGCCCTGGCGTGCCGTACCGGTCGTCGGCCTGGCGGGCTGCGTGTTGCTGGCGGCGGCCCTGCCGCTGCCGTCGGTGGCGGCCGGGCTGGCGGTCTTCGCGGTCGGCGCGGTGGTGTGGCGGATCCGCCGGAACCGGCGCTGAGCGGGCGCCCGCGTTCCTGCCATGTGGAAGGCCCCTTTTCCGCGGTCGCCGCGGGGAGCACCGTCGGACTGACACGCTGCGTCTGCACGGGGGCGACATGACCGACAATGCCCGCATTCTGGTCGTCGACGACCAGCCCATCGTCGTCGACATGCTGGCGTCGGTGCTCACCCTGCACGGCTTCGCGGTGGACACCGCGGGCACCGCCGAGCAGGCGGTGGAGAAGGCCTCCGAGCGCCATCCCGACCTGGTGCTGCTCGACGCGGTGCTGCCCGACGGCGACGGCATGGACGTGCGCCGGCGGTTGCGCGCGGGCGGTTCCGGCGCCGGCATCGTCTTCCTCGCCTCCCGCGACGTCAGCGACGACCTGGTCGCCGGGATCGCGTACGGCTGCGACGACTGGATCACCAAGCCGTTCGACGTCGAGGTGCTGCTGGCCCAGGTCCGGGTGCTGTTGAGCCGCGGCGCGCCCGCGGGCGTCCGGGTCCTGCGGTACGCGGACGTGGAGCTGGACCAGGACACCCACGAGGTCCGGCGCTCGGGCGAGCCGGTTCCGCTACCCCGTGCCGAGCTCGAGGTGCTGCGGTACCTGCTGCAGAACCCCGGCCGGGTGCTGTCGCGGGCGCAGATCGAGGCGGCGACCGGCGCGGCCGACGCCGATGCCGTGGTCGGTTCGCTGCGTGACGGGCTGGACCGGTTCGGCGCGCCGCTGATCGTCACCCACCGCGGGTTCGGCTACGCGCTGCGCGCCGCCCTGCCGTGATCGGGATCCGGGCGGCTCAGGCCGCGTTCTCGCGGGCGGTGTTCTTGACGCGGTACATCGCCTCGTCGGCCTCGCGCAGCAGCGCATCCGGGTCGACGCCGGCGCCGGCGACCACGCCGACGCTGGCGGAGATGCGCAGGCTGCGCCCGTCCACCTCGATCGGCTGGGCCAGGGCCGCCCGGAACCGGTCCGCGACCAGTTCGGCGGCGGGCCTGCCGACGCCGGGCAGCAGGACCGCGAACTCGTCGCCGCCCAGCCGGGCCGGCACCGCCTCCGCCGGCAGGACCGCGCGCAGCCGCTCGGCGACCCGCACCAGGACGACGTCGCCGGCGTGGTGACCGTACGTGTCGTTGATCGGCTTGAAGCCGTCCAGGTCGACGTGGAGCAGGGCGACGCCGGCGCCGACCTCGGCGGCCAGGCGCTCGCCGAAGAGCACCCGGTTGGCGAGCCCGGTCAGCGCGTCGTGGGTGGCCTGGTGGCGCAGCCGGTCCTGCAGCTCGCGGGACTCGGTGACGTCACGCGCATTGCTGACCACCGCACCGACGCTGGGCATGTGGAACAGGTTGCGGCTGGTGACCTCGAGCCAGCGCCACGAGCCGTCCGCGTGCTGGTAGCGCGCCTGGTAGGTGAAGTTCGATCCCGGCGTGGCCATCAGGCGCTGCAGGTCGGGCAGCAGGCCCGGCAGGTCCTCGGGGTGGATCATGGTCACGACCCGCACGCCGATCAGCTCCGCGGGCTCGTAACCCAGCGCCCGGCTGCCCGGGGTCAGGTAGGCCATGGCACCGGTCGTGTCGATCAGCGTGGTGATGTCGGTGGAGTACTCGAGCATCAGGCGTACCCGCTCCTCCTGGCGGCTGAGCGTCTGCACCAGCGCGGAGTTCTCGCGGAAGGCGACCCACTGGCGCACCACGACCAGCCCGGTGATGACGAACAGGCCGCCGAAGGTCACCAGCGCCGTCCCGCCCAGGCGCCCCGGCAGCGACGCCGGGAGGATCACGAGTACGGCGCCGAGCATGGCGTACGGAAGCGTGCTCCACGATCGCCGGGGCGGGGCCGGACGGCCGGCCGCGAGCCGGTCGGCCAGCTCCTGCACCCGCGGCCCGACGCTGACCAGCGCGACGGACGCCACCTGGAGGGCCAGTTGCACCTCGGGCCCGGCGGTGGCGCGCACGACCGCGTAGCTGAAGCACTCCAGCAGCGCCGCGGCGATCACCGGCGCGGCCGCGACCGCGTTCATCGGGTTGTGCCCGCTGACCGTGAGCCGGGTGACGCCGAACGCGACGGCCAGCGCGATCGCGGTCGCCGGCACCGTTCCCCGGGAACCGGCGCCGAGCGCGGCCGAGCGGTCGACCATGAACCAGATGACCACCGCCGAGGCCGTCATCACGGCGCTCGCGTCCAGCCAGTACCGCACGTGTGCCTGGCGGGTGGACCTCGGGTGCGGGTGGGCGAGCGCGGTGACCACCAGGATCGCGATGCCCACCAGGACGCAGGCGGCCTGGAAGCGTCCGGTCGGCACGGCGCCGGAGTCCGGGTCCCGCAGGGTGATGACGAGCCGGCCGGCGTTGCCGGTCAGCAGCAGGACGCCCATCACGGTCAGCGAGCGCCAGAAGCGACGGATCGCGCGGGCCCGGCCGGGGCGGCGGGCCAGGCGGACCGCGGACGCCACCAGCACCAGGTTGAGGAACACGCCCGCGAACGAGCGGACGACGACGTCCACGGCGATGTCGGCCGGGCCGTAGAGCAGCCAGAGGATCGCCGCGACGGCCACCCCCGCGATCGCGAGGACCCACGCGTCGGAGGCGGCCGTACGCAGGAGCGAGGGGGGCCGGGCGGGCTGCATCGGGACTCCTCGGGGCGCGGGCATCACGGCCGACACGCCGCACGACACCAATACACCGCGTCAACGTTGCCGAAGGGGTGCCGGCCAGGGGCGTCCGAGGATCACCTATGGACACCGACTTAAGGTAAATTCTCTTAAACGTTTAAGCTCTTCGCTGTCCCCGTGCCGAATCGTTACTCGCTTGATCAATCGGAAACATTGCGAAACACCGCTTCCACCTCTTGACTGACACGCGGGGGAACCGGAGACGGTGACGTTGTTGTCACGCCCCGGCGTGATGTGACATAGGGAGAAGGATGTTCGGTCAAACCAAGAGTCCGCGCTTCACCAGCGCGCTCGCGGGCACGCTGGGCGCCGGCCTCGTGCTCGGTCTCGCCGCGTGCGGCGGCGGTGACTCGGACGACGATTCCAACACGGCCACGCCGTCGATCGACTGCGCGCAGTTCAGCTCGTTCGGAGACCTGAAAGGCAAGACCGTCTCGGTCTTCGCGAGCATCGTCACGCCTGAGGACAAGGCGTACAAGGACTCGTACAAGCCTTTCGAGGACTGCACCGGTGTGACCATCAAGTACGAGGGCGACAAGTCCTTCGAGACCCAGATCCTGGTACGCGCCAAGGCGGGCAACCCGCCGGACATCGCCATCGTGCCGCAGCCGGGCATGCTCCAGCAGCTCGTGGCCACCGGCAAGGCCGTCGAGGCGCCGGCCGAGGTGTCGGCCAACGTCGACAAGTTCTGGGGCAAGGACTGGAAGGCGTACGCGACCGTCGACGGCAAGTTCTACGGCGCGCCGTCGGGCGCCAGCGTCAAGTCCCTGGTGTGGTACTCGCCGCAGGAGTTCAAGGACTCCGGCTACACGGTGCCCACGACGCTCGACGAGCTCAAGGCCCTGACCGACAAGATGGTCGCGGACAAGAAGAAGCCGTGGTGCGCGGGCATCGCCAGCGGTGAGGCCACCGGCTGGCCGATCACCGACTGGCAGGAGGACATGATGCTCCGGCTCTACGGGCCGGAGACCTACGACAAGTGGGTGAAGCACGAGATCCCGTTCAACGGCCCCGAGTCGACGGCGGCGCTGGACGCGGTCGGCGGCTACCTGAAGAACGAGGCGTACGTCAACGGCGGCCTCGGCCCCGTCAAGAGCATCGCCACGACCACGTTCCAGGACGGCGGGCTGCCGATCCTCGAGGGCACCTGCTCGCTGCACCGCCAGGCGAGCTTCTACGCGGCGAACTTCCCGCCGGACACCAAGGTGGCCGAGGACGGCGACGTCTTCGCGTTCTACCTGCCGGGCAAGGACGCCACGTCCAAGCCGGTTCTCGGCGGTGGCGAGTTCAACCTGGCGTTCGCGGACCGGCCGGAGGTCAAGGCCTTCCAGACCTACCTGTCCACGGCGGTCTGGGCCAACATCAAGGCAAAGGCGTCGCAGGGCTGGGTCAGCGCCAACAAGGGTCTCGACCCGGCGAACCTGAGCAACCCGATCGACAAGCTCGCCGCGGTGATCCTGCTGGACCCGAAGACCACGTTCCGTTTCGACGGCTCGGACCAGATGCCGGCGGCCGTCGGCTCGAACGCGTACTGGAAGCAGGCGACGAGCTGGATCACCGGTCAGGACACCAAGACCACGGTGGACAACATCGAGAAGGCTTGGCCCAAGTGATCTGAGTCTTCACCTCGGGGCCGGTCGCCGTATGGCGGCCGGCCCTCACCGCTCTCCTGAGGAGGTACGGGTCGAGTGTTCGACACCGCCGACAACACCGCCGAGAAGTTCACGCAGATGTTCGCTGCGATCCTTCTCTTCGCCGCGGTTGTGGGCATCATCCTGTTCATCGCGGGCCGCTTCGGCGGCCGCCGCGGTGACCGGATCGTCGCCTATTCCTATCTCGCCCCGACGCTGCTGATGCTGCTCGTCGGGCTCGTCTATCCCGGCATCCGCACCATCTACGAGTCCTTCTTCGACGCCGCGGGCGACCTGTTCGTCGGCCTGGACAACTACAAGACGATCTTCACGGACAAGGACCAGCTGACGGTGCTGACCAACACCGCGGTGTGGGTCCTGCTGACGCCGTTCGTGGCCACCGCGATCGGCCTGCTCTACGCCATCCTGGTCGACAAGGCCCGGATGGAGTCGTTCGCCAAGGCACTGATCTTCATGCCGATGGCGATCTCGTTCGTCGGCGCCTCGATCATCTGGAAGTTCGTGTACGCGTACCGCCCCGACCAGGCCAACGTGAAGCAGATCGGCCTGCTGAACCAGATCGTGGTCTGGCTGGGTGGCACCCCGCAGACGTGGTTGATCGACTGGCCGGTGAACACGCTCCTGCTGATCGTGGTCATGATCTGGATCCAGGCCGGCTTCGCGATGACCGTGCTGTCGGCGGCCATCAAGGCGATCCCGGAGGACATCATCGAGGCCGCCCGCCTCGACGGCGTCGGCCCGTGGGGCATGTTCCGGTTCGTCACCCTGCCGGCCATCCGCCCGGCCGTTGTCGTCGTGCTGACCACCATCGGCATCGGCACGCTGAAGGTCTTCGACATCGTGCGCACGATGACCGGCGGCCAGTACGACACCAGCGTCATCGCGAACGAGTTCTACAGCCAGAGCTTCCGCAGCGACAACCAGGGACTCGGCTCGGCGCTCGCGGTGCTGCTCTTCGTGCTGGTGATCCCGATCGTCGCCTACAACATCCGGCACATCCGCCAATCGGAGTCGCTATGACCACCGCCGCCCCGCCGAGTGCCTCACTCGCGCTCGAGGCCGAGAAGCCCACCGCCGCGGCCATCGCCAAGAGGAAGCTCACCTCCCCCTGGGCCTCGCTCGCGGCGATCGTCATCGCAGTGCTCTGGACGGTGCCGACGTTCGGGCTGCTGGTGTCGTCGTTCCGCCCCGAGCGGGCCATCAAGACGACGGGCTGGTGGACGTTCTTCACCGACCCGGTGGTCACGATGGACAACTACAAGGCCGTGCTGGACTCGCAGGACGGCGCCGGCCTCGGCGCGTTCTTCGTGAACTCCCTGGTGATCACGATCCCCTCCGTGATCATCCCGATGAGCCTCGCCTGCCTGGCCGCGTACGCGTTCGCCTGGATCAGGTTCCCGGGCCGCAACATCCTGTTCCTGGCGATCTTCGCCCTGCAGATCGTGCCGCTGCAGGTCACCCTGATCCCGCTGCTCACGCTCTACGTGGACGCGGGCCTGGCGAACACCTTCTGGACGATCTGGCTGTCGCACTCGATCTTCGGCCTGCCGCTGGCGATCTACCTGCTGCACAACTTCATGAAGGAGATACCGGCCGGTCTGCTCGAGGCGGCCCGGGTGGACGGCGCCGGGCACGTGTCGATCTTCTTCCGGGTGCTGTTGCCGCTGATGCGGCCGGCCCTGGCGGCGTTCGGCATCTTCCAGTTCCTCTGGGTGTGGAACGACCTGCTGGTCGCGCTCACCTTCGCCGGCGGCGGCGACGCCGTCGCCCCGATCACCGTCGCGCTGGCCAACCTCAGCGGCACGCGCGACACGGCGTGGCACCTGCTGTCCGCGGGCGCCTTCGTCTCGATCATCGTGCCGGTAACGATCTTCGTGCTGCTGCAGCGCTACTTCGTCCGCGGCCTGCTCGCGGGCAGCGTCAAGGGCTGACCGTCACGGCTGGGGGCCCGTGACCGCAACGGCGGTCGCGGGCCCGTCGCCGTGTCAGCGCGGCACGCGCACCGGCGTCACGTGCCAGATGTCGCGGCAGTAGTCGCGCACGGTGCGGTCGGCGGAGAAGAAGCCGCTGCGCGCGGTGTTCAGGATGGACATGCGGGCCCAGTCCTCCGGGTCGCGCCAGGCCCGGGCCACCCGATCCTGGCAGTCCACATAGGCCCGGAAGTCGGCCAGCGTCAGGTACTCGTCGCGGTGCACCAGGTCGTCGGCGAGCTCCCGGTCCCACCCGGCGACGGTGTCCACCACCTCGCGCAGCTCCGCGTCGCGCTCGTAGTACTCCCGCGGCCGGTAGCCCCGCCCGCGGAGGGCGGCCACCTCGGCGGTGTCCAGGCCGAAGAGGAAGAAGTTCTCCGGGCCGACCCGGTCGCGGATCTCGACGTTCGCGCCGTCCAGCGTGCCGATGGTCAGCGCGCCGTTGAGTGCGAGCTTCATGTTGCTGGTGCCCGAGGCCTCCTTGCCGGCGAGGGAGATCTGCTCGGACAGGTCCGCGGCCGGGATGATCAGCTGCGCCCGGGACACGTTGTAGTCCGGCAGGAAGACCATCTTCAGGTACGGCGAGACGGCCGGATCCGCGTTGACCATGTCGGCGACCCAGTTCGCCAGCCTCATGATCCGCTTGGCCACGTAGTAGCCGGGTGCCGCCTTGCCGCCGAAGACGATCGTGCGGGGCACCACGTCCGCGACCTCGCCCCGCCTGATCCGGTGGTAGAGCGTCACCACGTGCAGCACCCGCAGCAACTGTCGCTTGTACTCGTGGAACCGCTTGATCATCACATCGCAGAGCGCGTCCGGATCGAGGACGACAGCGGTCGCGGCCCGGGCGTGCTCGGCCAGGTCCAGCCGGTTGAGCCGCTTGACCTCGCGCCACCGCCGCCGGAACTCCGGATCGCCGGCGGCCGGCTCCAGGCGGCTCAGCCGGTCCAGGTCCGTCAACCAGTGGTCGTCGCCCAGCCGCTCGGTGATCAGCTCGGCGAGCCGCGGATTGGCGAGCCGGACGAACCGGCGCGGCGAGACGCCGTTGGTGACGTTGTGGAAGCGGCCCGGCCACAGGTTGGCGAACCCGTGCAGGGTCGTGGCGGCGAGCAGCCGCGAGTGCAGCTCCGCGACGCCGTTGACCGCCGAACTGCCGACCACGGCCAGGTGCGCCATCCGGATCCGCTGTTCCGCGCCCTCCGCGATGAT
Source organism: Actinoplanes sp. NPDC049118 (assembly GCF_040648555.1). Taxonomy (NCBI): domain Bacteria; kingdom Bacillati; phylum Actinomycetota; class Actinomycetes; order Micromonosporales; family Micromonosporaceae; genus Actinoplanes; species Actinoplanes sp. NPDC049118. The sequence continues at coordinate 255,004 of NZ_JBEZDY010000001.1, read as the reverse complement.
CGAGAGCTCGCGCAGCTTGGCGTCGTCACCGGGATAACGGTCCGCGACCTCCTGCAGGAAGTGGTGGTTGATCAAGAAGATGATCTCCAGGTGCCGCGGCAGCAGCCGCCGCACCAGCGCCACCGGCCAGGTCTCCAGCGCCTCGGGCAGCAGCGTGTGGCAGGTGTACGCGAACGTGCGCCGGGTGATCGACCAGGCCCGGTCCCAGTCCAGGCCCTCCTCGTCGACCAGCATCCGCATCAGCTCGGCGATCGCCATGACCGGATGGGTGTCGTTGAGCTGGATCACGACCTTGTCGGCGAAGGCGTCCCAGTCGCTGTTGCAGAGCCGGAAACGCCGCACGATGTCGCGCAGCGCGCAGGTGACCAGGAAGTGCTGCTGCTTGAGGCGCAGCTCGCGGCCGAGCTCGGTGCTGTCGTCCGGGTACAGGACCTTGCTGATGTTCTCGCAGCGGACGATCTCCTCGACCGCCTCGCCGTACTGGCCGGCGCCGAAGTGGGACAGGTTGAAGGACTGTGGACTGGCCCGGGCCTTCCACAGCCGGATGATGTTGACCGTGCTGGTCCCGTACCCGGGCACCAGCATGTGGCTCGGCTCGCCCAGGACGATCTCGCCGGGCACCCATCTGCGGCGTACCCCGTCGAGCGCCTCGGTGTGGCCGTAGAAGCCGACGGTCTGCTGGTCGTCGGAGGCGTGGAACTCCCACGGGTTGCCGTAGAAGGTCCAGTCGTCCGGGTGCTCGACCTGTGCGCCGCCCTGGAACTCCTGCTTGAAGATGCCGTAGTCGTACCGGATGCCGTAGCCGACAGCCGGGATGTCCTGCGTCGCCATGGCGTCCAGCAGGCAGGCGGCGAGCCGGCCCAGGCCGCCGTTGCCGAGGCCCGGCTCGACGTCGAGGGCGTCCAGCTCCTCGCTCGACAGGCCGAGGGCGGCGAGCGCGCTGCCGGCGCACTCCCGGGTACCGGAGTAGAGCAGGTTCTGGTCGAGCTGCCGGCCGAGCATGTACTCGGCGGACAGGTAGTAGATGAACCTCGGGTTCGCCTGGTAGTGCGCGGCCGCCGTCCGGATGTACCGGTCGACGAGCCGGTTCCGGACGGTCAGCGCCAGCGAGTGGTACGCGTCCTGCGCGCTGGCCGACTCCAGCGTCGTACCGCGCTGGTAGTAGAGGTTGCTGAGCAGCTCACGCCCGAAGTCTCCGGGCGTCGTGCCGGAGTGCGTCGTTGCGTAGGTCACGGCAGTTGTTCCCTCCCGGGCGGTGGCGGTTGGCCATTCCTCGACGGTCTCACGGGGAACGCCGACGGTGATCGTAAACGCCTCGCTCGGCGGCGCCGAACGAGGCGTTCGCCCGGGTTCCGCCCCGGGGCCCGGTGTGCCTGTCGTCCGGAGTGGAATCGGTGCCCGGGCGGGGCTGGAGGTGACGCTGTTGCGCCGGGGAACGATGGGGCCGGCGCGGAGCTCCGGGCGGTCAGGCCGCCGGGCGGGGCGTGGCGGCGAGGGGCAGCGTGACGGTGAACGTGCTGCCGTGCCCCAGCCGGGACGAGACGGTCACCGTCCCGCCGTGTTCGGTCACGATGCCGCGGACGATCGCCAGCCCCAGGCCCGAGCCCTGCACCGCCTGGTCCATCGCGTTCGCGGCCCGGTGGAACGGCGTGAAGAGCCCGGCCAGGTCGCCCTCCGGGATGCCGATGCCTGTGTCGGCCACCGTCAGCACCGCGCTGGCGCCCTCGGCGCGCAGCCGGTAACGGACCTCGCCGCGATCGGTGAACTTCACCGCGTTGTCCAGCAGGTTGCGCAGCGCCCGCTCCAGTTGCCGGGCGTCGGCGTCGACCCAGACCTGTTCGGCCTCGCCCGTCAGCGCCGTCCCGCGGCCGCGGGCGAGCGGTTCGAACTCCGCGTGCAGTGCCGCGATGACCGCGTACAGGTCGACGCGGACGGCGGGGGCGCCGACCGGGCCGTTCGCGCGGTCCAGCAGCAGCAGGTCCGCCACCGTGTCGTGCAGTCGGCGGGCGTTGCGCAGGATCGCGCCGACGCCACGGCGCTGCACCGGTGACAGCTCGCCCGCGTCGCCGTCGGCGAGCATCTCCGCGTAGCCGAGGATGCTCGTCAGCGGCGTGCGCAGTTCGTGCGTCACGGTCGCCACGAAGGCGCCCTTGCGCTCGTCGAGCGCCCTCAGCTCGCGGATCAGCCGGGACTGACGGCGGTGCAGGCGCTGCCGGCCGACGGCGTGGTCGATCTCGCGGGCCACCTTCGCCAGCAGGCGCCGCTCGTCGGCGGTCCACTCCGGGCGGTCGTGGCGCAGGACGTAGATCAGCCCGGGCGATGAGCCGGCGTCGCCACCGACGGGCACGGCCAGGGCGCCCCGCATGTGCGGGACCTCCCGCGGTGTGCCGGACTCGCCGGCGAGGATGTCGTGGACGGTCCGCGCGGACAGCGACGGCGCGGTCGCGGGCCAGCGGACGCTGATGCCGTCGAGGTCGCCGGAGTCGGCCGGGACCATGCCGTGCACGGCGTCGGCGCCCAGCGCCTCCCCGATCAGCGCGGCCACCCTACGGGCGGTCTCGACCGGGTCCGCGTTGTCACGCAGCGCGGCGGCGACCGCCTGGCGCAGGTCGGCTCCCGCGACCCGGACCTCGCCGGCGGCGGGCGCCGGCGCGGTCTCCGCCCGCGGTTCGGGCCCGCGGCCGAGCACGGCGGACAGGCGGGTCAGCATCTCGAACATGTCAGGCGCCCGGGAGGGTGAAGGAGATGGTGGTGCCCACGCCGCCGGGCGCGGCGCCGGCCCAGATCCGGCCGCCGTGGCGTTCGACGATGCGCTGGCAGGTGGACAGGCCGATGCCGTGCCCGGCATGGCTGCGCGGGCCGACCCGGGCGAACATCTCGAAGACGCGGCGGCGCTGGTCCGCTGGGATGCCGATGCCGTTGTCCGTCACGGTCACGAGCCAGTCGCCCTCGCGGCGCTCGGCCGCGACCTCGATGCGGCACGGCCGGGCCGGGTCGCGGTACTTGATCCCGTTGCCGATGAGGTTCTGCAGCAGCTGGCGCAGCAGGGTCGGATCGCACGCCAGGGCGACCTGCGGCGAGCTGATCCCGATCGTGGCGCCGCTCTCCCGGACCCGGTCGCCGAGGTCCAGCAGCGCCTGGTCGACGGCCGCACCGAGCTCGGCGTTCGCGTGCTCCCGCGGCTCGCCGCCCACCCGGGCGTACGTCAGCAGGGCGTCGATCAGGCCCTGCATGCGGCCGACCGCCCTGGCCGCGCCGTCGATCCACCCGCCGGCCCGCTCGTCGAGCACCTCGGCGTAGTAGTCGGCGAGCAGGTCCAGGTACCCGCCGACGACGCCCAGCGGCGAGGCAAGATCGTGGCTGACCACGGCGGCGAACTGCTCCAGCTCGCCGTTGGAGCGCAGCAGCTCGGCGTGGGCGAGCTCGAGGGAGCGCCGCCGGGCGCGGTCGTCGGTGACGTCGGCCATCGCCACGACGGCGCCGACGACGGTGCCCTCGGAATCGGTAAGCGACCGGCCGCCGGAGACCACGTGCCGGTCCGGGCCGCCGGGCGGCCGGATGATCAGCTCCGCGCCGCTGACGGCGCCGTGGTGCAGGGCCCGGAGCAGCGGCACCTCGTCGCCGGTCAACGGCGTCACGCCGTCGGTGCGGAAGAGCCCGTAGGCCGCCGCGAAGTCGTCCGGCGCGACGGACGGATCGGCGTCGCGGCCGTGCAGGTCCCGGCCGGCCCGGTTGAACAGCGTCGGGCGCCCGGCGGGATCGGCGGCGATGATCGCCACGTCGACGGTCTCCAGGACGGCGTCGGTGAACTGCTTGCGGGCCTCGGCGACGGCGGCGAGCTCGCCGTTGATCCGGGCCTGCCGGCGGCGCTCGAACAGCGCGAGGACGACCCGGGCGAGATCCTCGAGCCGGGCGATCTGCTCGTCGCCGAGCTCGCGCGGCACGGAGTCGAAGACGCAGAGCGCGCCGAGCGCGTGGCCCTCGGGCGTGACCAGCGGGGCGGAGACGTAGAAGCGGACGTTGCCGAGCCGGCCGTCGACCCACGGGTTGTCCTTGTACACCGGATCCGCGGCCGCGTCCGCGACCCAGACGAACCCGCCCTCGCGGAAGTGGACGGCGCACATGGAGTCGGCGCGCGGCGAGTCGGCACCCGCGAAGCCGGTGCTGGTGAGCTGGCACTGGCGGTTCTCATCGATCAGGTTGAGCACCGCGGTGGGCACCCCGGCGACCATCGCGGCGACCCGGACGACCGCCTCGAGCTCGTCGTCGGCGGGGGCGTCGAGCACGCGGTACCCGTGCAGCGCCGCGAGGCGCTGCCGCTCGTCTGTGCCCACCGGCCCCCCTACATCCCTCATGTCCGACTCACCGACGAGAGGTATTTCGGCAGTGGAAACGACGACTTGAAAGATGCGCCCCGCACTCGTTGAGCGCGGAATTCCCGCGGCCGGCCGGATGGCGCAGAGCCGGGCCGGCGGTGCCTGCGCAGGCGGCCCGCCGGCCCGGGTGATCGCGGCCGCTCCCCGTTGTTACAGGTCGTCCGAGCCCTCGCTGGGGCTGACCTCCGGGGTGGGGTCGGCGCTGTCGGTGGGGCTGGGCGTGCCGGTGGGGCTGGGCGTCACGTCGGTGCTCGGCGTGACCTCGGGGCTGGGTGTGACCTCCGGGCTCGGCGTGACCTCGGGGCTCGGGGTCGTCGTCGGGCCCGGCTTCGGCCGGGTCGCGCTGATCCGCGCGGCGGTGTAGACGGCGCCGACCCGGGTGCCGGTCACGGCGATCCGGGAGCCGGCCACGATGCCCTCCACGGTCGTGCGCCGGCCGTTGACCACGACCCGGGCGCCCGCGGGAACGTTCACGGTGATCGTCTTCCGGCGGACGTCCTTGGTGCCGGCCTTGGCCAGCAGCGTCACGGTGCCGGCCTCGGCATCGACCGCGGTGACCTTGCCGTTGGCGGCGAAATGGACCCGGGCGGGCTTGCTCGGCTTGCCCGGCTTACCCGGCTTGCCGGGCTTGCTCGGCCGGTCCGTCTTGGTCGGCTTGGGCCCGGCCTTGGAGGTCGCGGCGCTGTGGGAGGAGGGCGAGGCCAGGGCCACCGCGGCGCCGGAGACGGCCGGGACGACGATCCCGACTGCCAGGACGGCGGCGACAGCGGTACGGGGCAGACGCATGTGGGCGATCTCCTTGCTCGGGGGAAGCCCACAGCCTGCGGACGCCGGGGTGCAGGCCGTGTCGCGTCCGGTTGCCGCACGGTTGCGAAAGCGGCGCCGACCGGAATCCGAGGTGGACGATCGACTCAGGCGACACCTGTGAGCTTCCTGAAAGTTGTTACCGATCCGTAACTTACGTTCGCACGCACGTGTGGTGACCGTCACTGCCCCACCAGTTGGTCCGATTAGACACCTTAGATACGCATCCTTTTGCCGCAGGTCCGAGCCGCCATCACCCTCCGCAATCGGCCGGACGGCCGATCGAGTTACCCGCCGGTAGTGAAGCCCTTGTCTCGACCCTCCGGTGGGGGCAACATTTCCCGCACGTTAAGGACGGTCGCATCGATTGGCCTGGATACTGCCGGCCGGCCCGGCGTTACCCGCGACGCGTGCCGGATGACGGCGCGGCCGCCGCCGCTCCCGCTTTCCACAGGAGGACCCGTGAAGGATGCCCAAGGCGATCCGGCCGACGGCCGCACCAACTGGCGCCGTTTCGCCGTGGCGGTAGCGGTACCCACCGCCGTCGCCGGTGCCCTGGTCTTCGGCATGGCCAACGGCGCGTTCGCCGCCACGTTCGCCGTGTCCGGCCAGTCGTTCAAGATCTCGGCCGACCGGCTCGAAGGCACCGGTTTCGCCCAGTACGGCGGCACCGTCGAGACCGCCGACGGCCGGTCGATCCCGGTCGCGATCTCCGGCATCGCCTCGGCGAGGCTCTACAACCTGTGCCAGTCGGTCAAGGTCCCGAACCTGCCGGTCAGCCTCACCATCCGGGCCGGCCGAGACTCGGACAGCCCGGCGAAGGCGACGAACCTGTTGATCGGGGTCAGCGAGCTCAGCGGCGACGCCGAGTTCACCGACATCAACATCGGCCAGGACGCTTCGACCCTCGGGCTCGGCGGCAAGGACGCACACGGCAAGCGGGGCGACTTCGGCCAGGAGGCCAAGCAGGTCACGATCACCGGCCTCACCCAGTCCGCGCTGTCGACCACGGCGGGCACGTTCACGCTCACCGGCCTGAACATGAAGATCAACCTGCCGGGCAGCAACGGCAAGCCGCCGGAATGCTTCTGATGTAGACGGAAGGCCCGCGGGAGTGCACCGCCCGCGGGCCTTCATCATTCCGGGGGCCAGGCACCACTTTCTCTGGAGGAGTACGTGGCAACAGCAAGTACGTGGTGGAGCACCTTCCGCCGCTGGCGACGAGCCCGGCCGTTCTGGGGCGGTCTCCTACTCCTCATAGCCGGATTGGAACTGTTTCTCAGCGCCAACCTGACCCTCGGCGACCTGCAGGTCCACTTCGGTCCCGAGGGCTTCCTGTCATACCTGCTCCCGCTGCTGCTCATCCTGTGCGGCGTGCTGACCTGGGTAACCCCGGGCCAGCGCCTCTTCTACGGCGTCCTGGGGCTGCTCACCGCGGTCTACTCGCTGATCGGCCTGAACCTCGGCGGCTTCTTCGCCGGAATGCTGACCGGCATCATCGGCGGCGCCCTGGTGCTGGCGTGGGCCCCCCGCCGGCCACGGACGCAGACGCAGACCACCCCGGCGCCGACGGAGCCGCGGGAGCCGCCGGTTACGCAGGTGCCTGGGGAGCCGCTCGAGCGGCGCGACCCGGGCACCACGATGATCGTGCCGGGGTTCAACGCCGAACCGGAGGGGCAGCACCGGGCCGTGCCCCGGCCGCGCACCCGGCGGTATCCCGAGCCGGACCCGCCGCAACCGCCGCCCGACGGCTTCCACCGCCGGGCGCTGGCCATCACGCTTGTACCGCTCACCCTGACGGCGGCCGTCCTGATCGCCGGCAGCCGCACCCCGGCCCGGGCCGAGCCCGACTGCCCCGAGGGCCTGCCGTCGCGCCCGGCCGCCGCCGCGAAGAAGGAATCGACCCGGCCGTCGCCGGCGAAGACGGCCGAGAAGAAGAATTCCCCGGAGAAGAAGGAGTCCCCGGAGAAGGAGTCCCCGGAGAAGGAGTCCCCCAAGCCGAGCGCCGCCACCGGTACGTCCGCACCGGCGTCCCCCGCGCCGGCGGAGACGGACGACAACACGGGCAACCCCATCGTCGACGGGTGGAACGGGTTCGTCGACGGCATCGGCGACCTGTTCGGCGTCGGCGACGAGGACGAGGCGAGCCCCGCACCGAGCCCGTCGGCGGGCCCGTCCGGGAGCCCGCCGGCCGGCGACCCCTCGGAGCCGGCCACCTCACCGTCCGGCACCCCCGGGGGTCCGGGTTCCCCCGCGCCGGGCTCCGCACCGGGCTCCGCGGCTCCCTCGCCGACGCCGAGCCTGCCGGACGTGCCCTGCCTGGGCCCGCGGGTGTTCAAGCAGGCCGGCCCGGACGACGTGCCGGTCATCTCGCTCAAGGGCGGCACGCTCGAGACCGCGTCGCTCACGATGTACGACTCCACATACGACGGAGTGACGCAACTTTCGACGGCGGAGGGCACCGTCGCCGCCCTGAAGTTCAGCATGACCAAGGCGGTGAACAAGCCGTTCAGGCTGACGGTCCCCGAGGCGGGCGGCCGGACCACCCAGATCGACAGCAAGGAGCTGTCGACCGAGGGGAACGTGCGTTTCTACACGCCCTCGTTCAAGGGCAAGCTGTTCGGCGTCATCCCGGTGACCTTCACGCCGGAGTCGCCTCCTCCGCTGACCCTGCCCGTCCTGTGGTTCACCGACGTCGAGATCAAGCTGGCGTTCGTACGCTGCGACAGGCTGAAGGGCCGCCCCCTGGTGCTCCGCGAGAAGGCGTGAGCGGCAGGATGGCCGGATGGACCTCGACACGGGCGCCGGCCTGCTGCACCGCCTGACCTCGTACACGCCGGACCGCGAATGGGACGTGCCGGTCGACGATCCCCGGGTGCGCCACGACCTCGTGCCGAACGACCCGGAGACGGTGCCGCCGCCGGCCAAGGGATATCCGGACGCCCTGCCCCGGCTGGCCCTACCGCGCGAGCTGCCCGAGCCCGGCATCGCCGCGACCGCCGTGCTGGCCGGCGGCGCGGGCCCGGCCCGGCAGCTCGACGCGGCCCAGCTGGGCCGGGTGCTCTTCCTCGGCGCGGGCGTCGTGCGCACCGCGCAGCGCGGCGGACGCCGGATCCTCTACCGCGCCGCCGGCTCGGCCGGGGCGCGCTTCCCGCTGGAGCTCTACGCGAGCACGCGCGGCGTACCGGGCATCCCCGACGGCGTGCACTGGTACGACCCGGAGCACCACGCGCTGATCACCGTCGGCCCCGCCGCCGCCGGAGAGGTCACCACCGTCGTGGTGACCGGAATCCCGTGGCGCACCGGCTGGCGGTACGCCGAACGCGGCTGGCGCCACCTCTACTGGGACGCCGGCACGCTGCTGTCGCAGCTGCAGGCGGCGGCGTCGAGCGCCGGACTCGCACCGCGGCTGCGCACCCTGTTCCCGGACGCGGCGGTCCGCGACCTCGTGGGCGCGGACGGCGTGCACGAGTACCCGCTGGCGCTGCTGTCGCTGGGAGACGGCGATCCGGCGATCACGGCGACCGGCCCGGCGGTCGCCGGCGAGCTGCCGCGGGTGGAGCTGCCGCTGTGCACGCAGGCGCAGCGCGCGGGCGAACGCGATGAGCTGGGCGCGCCGTGGCCCGAGGCGCCCGCGCTGCCGGAATGGCCGGAGTCGTCCGGCATCGACGCGGTCATCCGCAGGCGCGGCTCGCAGCGGCGCATGGACCCGTCCCGCACCCTGCCCCGGCGGCTCCTGGAGTGGCCGATGGCCGCCGCGATGCGCGGCATCACGGTGCCGCACTGGGTCGCCGTGCACGGCGTCGACGACGTGCGGCCGGGCCTGTACCGGTGGCCCGATCTGGCGACGCCGTCACCGGCGGCACCGCTGCGCGCCGAGCTGCTGCGGATCGGCCTGGACCAGTCCCTCGCCGGCGATGCGGCGTACGTCGCGGTCGCCGCCGCGCCACTGTCCGGGCTGGACGACCGCGGCTACCGCGACGCGCAACTCGCGGCCGGCGTGGTCGAGGGCCGGCTGCATCTCGCCGCGTACGCCCTCGGCGCGAGCGCCTCGGGCATGACGTTCCTGGATTCGGAGGTCCCCGCTCTGCTCGGTGAGCCGGAGGACCTCGCGACGCTGATCTTCACGTGCGTCGGCGTCCCGCAGTACGCCTCGCGGGCGGGCGGCGCGCCGGGTGCACCGGTCGAGGTCCGCCCGGTCATGCCCCGGCTCGGCGGCTAGCGACCCGGCGAGGCGGGCCGCGAAGCCCGCCTCGCCACGTCTACCTGTTACGCCTTGACGCCGGGCTCGGCGTCGCTGTTCTCCTCGTCGCCGTTGCTCTCCTCGGAGTCGCCGGGCTCCTCGCCGCCGTCGTTGATCTCCTCGGCGCGGTGCCGGGCCGCGGAGCGACGCCCCGTGGTGACCAGGATCAGGCCGACGATCAGCAGCACGGCGCCGAGCACCGCCAGCCCGATCGGCAGGTACCGGCTGATCAACAGCACCTGGCTCTTCGTGTCACCGGCCGACTGGACGTTGTTGCTGACGGTCTTGTCGGTGTAGACGAAGCTGGCCTCCAGCAGTCCGGTCGGAGCGCCGGTGTTCGGGACCAGGGTCTTCTTCTGCACTTCCTGACCCTTGATGAAGACACCGCTGACCGGCTCCACCCAGATGGTGCGGGTGTTGCTGTAGGTCACCTGGCCCGAGGTGGCGCCCGGCGCGAAGTTGCCGAGCAGACCCGACACCCGCTCCGCGGAGAGGTTCAGCGGGGTCTCGGGGATGACCTGCTGGAAGCGGTAGGTCTCGAGGCCCTTGATGGTCTCCGTGCCCTGGAACTGGATCGGCAGCGCCTTGCGCAGGTCCCGGTCGAAGTACTGGTAGTCCTTCTTCTCGGTACCGAACGGGAACTTGTACAGCTGACCGGCGAAGACGGCCGTCGAGTCGCCGGTCGGGCCGGCGTCCTGAAGGAACTGGTTCTTCCACTCGACCGCGGCGGCGGTGTCGCGGTCGATCGCCAGCTGTGCCTTGTACTGCGTCACCATGAAGTTCTGCTCGACCCAGGTGACCGTGCCGTAGCCATTCCAGACGACGGCCTCACCCTCGAGGTCGCCGGTAATCTCCGATTCAGTGAGGTCGGGCCGGGGCTGTATCTCGGTGACCGATTCCAGCGTTCCGGTCTGAATCGCGACGACCGGGGTGTCGCCGCCCTTGGTCTGCAGGAACCGAGCGTTCTCGGCCCTGGCGACGGTGTTACGCAGGCAGCCGGACTGCGTATCGTTCTTGCACATGGCCAGGTCGTACGGTAGACGCGCAACGGCGGGTGCAACGTAGAACGCACATCCGGCCGCGACCACCACGACGAAGACGCCGATGCCAAACAGCACGGCGCCCAAGCGAGCCTTCACAGATCCTCCCCAATGAGACTGTCGGCCGGTATCCCAGGAGCGGTCCGATCGCCAATAATGGGCGCAGGTTACTCGCCGGTTACATAGTTGCGCGACCCCTAGGACGGTTAATGTCTGCGTCGATTTCCCAACGGTCTCTCCAGCGTCTCCCCGCGCTGGACGCGGTGCGCGTGATCGGCGCCCTGGCGGTGATCGGGCACCACGTGGGTTTCGCGACCGGAGTCAACACCGGCGAGGGCCCGTGGGCCGGGTGGTTCGCCCGGCTGGACGTCGGGGTCGCGATCTTCTTCGTGCTCTCCGGGTTCCTGCTGTACCGGCCGTACGCGCACGCACAGGCCACGGCGGGCGCCCGGCCGGGCGCCCGGCGCTACCTCTGGCGCCGCGCGATGCGGATCCTGCCGGCGTACTGGGTGACCGTCGTGGTGTGCCTGCTGGCGATGCCGCGCGACGACGACGCGTCGCGCGCCGACTGGATCCGGCATTTCACCCTTACCCAGATCTATCAGCCCAACCAGCTGCGTGACGGGCTGAGCCAGACCTGGAGCCTGGCCACCGAGGTCGCGTTCTACGCCCTGCTGCCGGTGGTGGCGCTGATCCTGACCCGCGGGCGCCGCCGGGCCGGGCGGCCGCTGGTGATCCTCGCCGGCGCGGTCGCCATCACCGGCGCCTGGGTGACGCTGATGGGACTCGGCGTGCTGTCCCTGGGCCTGCACACTATGTGGTTGCCTGCTTACGCACTGTGGTTCGGTGCGGGCATCGCACTGTCCACTATCCACGTATCGCTACGGAACGACTACGCACCGCGTTGGCGGTTCATGGACGACCTGGGCCGGGCGCCGCTGGCCTGCTGGGTGGCGGCGCTCGCGGTGCTGGCCATCGCGACGACACCGATCGCCGGCCCGCGCGACCTGGCCGAGCCCACCGCCACCGAGTTCGGCCTCAAGCTGCTGCTGTACACGGTGTTCGCGGTGCTGCTGATGCTCCCGATCGCGTTCGGGCCGCAGACCCGCAGCAAGGCGGTGTTCAGCTCGAGCACCGCCCGCTGGCTGGGCACGGTGTCGTACGGGCTGTTCCTGTGGCACCCCTTCGCGCTGGAGTGGATCCACGTGCTCGGCGACATCCCCGACTTCACCGGCGACACGCTGAACATCTACGTGCTGACCGTCGCAGGCGGCCTGGTGCTGGCCGCCCTCTGCTACTACGTCGTGGAGCGGCCCTTCCAGCGGCTGAGCCAGCGCTGGCCGCGTCCGCCACGGCCGAGGACCACCGAGAGCCAGAGCCCGGTGACGGCGGCCACAGCGGCGAGCTGAGGCAGGGCCGCGGTGTGGCCGGTGGTGTGCACGGCCAGCCACCCGGCCACCGTGAACAGGGCCACCGGCAAGAGGAACCCGACCGCGCGGCCGGCCTGGCGCATGCGCTGCCGGTCGTCCGTGCCGAAGTGTGGTTGCAGCGCCCGCAGGGTCACCACGGCGGCGATGCCGAGCAGCGCCAGGCCCCCGGCCGCGAGGCCGCCGACGGCGAGCAGCGCCGCACCGCCGACCAGCGTGGACAGCAGCCGGCGCCTGCGCCGGACGGGCTGGGGCGCCGGCAGGCCGGAGCGCCGGACCGGCAGCACCGCGGCCGCCGCGACCAGGACGAGCAGCAGGCCGCCGCCGCCGATGGCCGCCGCGTAGGTGCTGTCCGGCGCGAACCGCATCTCCACGTCGCCGCCGACACCCGCGGGCACCAACCAGCCCTGCTGCCAGCCGTCCAGCACCAGCGGCTTGAGCGTGCGGCCCCGCAGCGTGGCCTGCCAGCCCGGGTTCTGGTTCTCCCGCAGGCTGAGCACCCGCTGGTTCGGGTACGCGTCCAGTCGCACCCGCCGCAGCGTGGGCCCCCAGGACTCCACCCGCACCGGGATCTGCTGATCCGTCGACGCGGCCGGCACTCCGGCGCCCTGCCCGCCGCCGGCCGGCTTCAGGGTGAGCCGCACGGGCGTGGCCAGCGCCGAGGCGGCGGCGACGATCCGGGCCGACCCGGCGCTCACCCGCACCGGGGTGGTCGCGTCCCGGCCGCACAGCCGGGCACCGACCTCCCGCAGCTCGACCAGGTCGCGACGGCTGGCCACCAGCGCGGTGGTGCGCTTGACGCCGCCGACGTCGACCGACGGCCCGGTGCCGCAGGGCAGGGCCAGCTTCTCATCCTGCGCGGCCCGGTCCGGCAGGGCGTCCGGCAGCGCGGTGAACTCGGCGACCGCCACCGGCAACGAGCGGGACACGTTGCGGTAGGGGTCGAACGACTGCGCCGGCACGGTGTCCGCGATCAGCAGGGTGATCTCGTTGCTGAGCATCGGGCGGTCGAACAGCAGGGTGCCGCCCTCGTCCAGGAACCCGTTGCGGACGTCGTCGTCGCCGAGCACCGTGACCTGCCAGGGCCGCGCCGCCGCGGTGGTGTCGGGCAGCGAGAGCCGAACCCCGGAGATGGTGCGGGCGGACGGCCAGGTCATCCGGAGCCACGGGTGCTTGTCCTCGTCGGCGGCGTGCCAGGCGGTGCCCGGATCGCCGTCGACCACCGCGCCGGGGCGGGCGGCCGGCTCGGGCACGCCGATGCTGGAGGAGGTCACCACCGGCGTGATGCCGCCGGAGGTCACCGCCGCCGCGCCGCCGGCGTCGAGCAGCGCGTTGACCGCGGCGCCGGGACGCGGCCGGGCGCGGACCGCGACCTGGTAGGAGGTGCTCACCGGCACGGTGGCGGTGCGGTCGATCAGGTTGCCGTCCTCGGAGCCGCGGGCCAGGTCGCCGGAGCAGACCGACCGGCCGGCGACGAAGTAGCACGCCGGCACGGGCGCGGCGGCGGAGAACACCATGCCGGCCGCCCGGCCGGCCACCGGCGACGGCGGCACGAGCAGGGTGCGGCGCGCCTTGACGCCCGGAATGACGAGCTCGGCGATGCCGACGCCGCCGAAGCCGAGCCGCACGTCCAGGACCTCGTCGATGCTGATCCGGATCCGGTCGGTCGGCAGGGTTCCGGTCAGCGGAACGGTGACGGTGGTGGCGTCGACGGCCTGGCCGACCGGTTTGTTGCGCCCGGCCCACACGGTGATCCGCCTCGGCATCGAGTCGGCGCCCAGGTCGAAGGTCATGGTCACCTGCGGGACCACGCGCGGTGACGGCAGCTGCACCTCGAACCACTGCCCGACGGCGACGGTGCCGGGCGCCGACCGCCAGGACGTGCTCAGGTCGCCGTCGAGCGCGGCGTAGGGCTGGAAGGCCGGTCGCGCGCCGGACAGCGGCTGCGCGTCGGCGAACGAGCTGGCGGCGGTCACCGACGCGATGCCGGTGTAGGTCGCGGTGGTCTGCGACTTCTCGCCCCAGGCGGGCAGGTAGTCGCGGGCCGGGGCGCCGAGCTTGGGCTGCTCGGCCGCCGTCATGGTGGCCGAGGCGCTGTCGTGCGCGAGCCCGAACGCGACCTCCTTGCGGCGCATGCCGTCGGTGAGCACGACCGGCCCGGCGGGCAGACCGGCCGGGCGGTCGCCGGACAGCACCGTCGGCCCGGCCGGGAGCATGCCCGCGGAGGCGGCGGCGAGCACCGACTCGGGTCCGCCGACCACGGTGGTCAGGTTGCTCGCGTCGTACGCCGCCACCGGCTGCACCGGGCGGTCGACCTGCCACACCTCGAGCGCCCGCACCGACGGATTGAGCCCGTTGTCGACGAAGATCCCGGGCAGCGAGCCGCCGCCCACCCGCGGGCCGAAGGCGACGACCGGGCTCAGTCCCGGCGAGCGGGCGAGGCCCTGCCGCACGATCATCGGCTGGGTGGCACCGGACCGCCCGTAGTCCAGGTCCGAGCGCAGCAGCAGGTAGCGCACGCCGGAGCGGCTCAGCAGGTCGGCCAGCCCCGGGGCGCCGGAGCCGGTGGACAGCACGCCGTCGATCGCGTCGAGCAGCCGGATGGTGGCGGGCGGGGTGAGCGGGATCGAGCTGCGCACGCCCCAGCGGCTGTCGAGCAGCGGCTGGGTGATCTCGTCGCTCGGGTTGCCCCACAGGTAACGCGGGAACCGCGACGCGGGCACCACAAGCACGTGTTCCTGTTCGAGGTGGCGGTCCAGCCAGGTGGACGCCTGGCGCCAGTAGCCGGGCACGCTGTGGAAGCTGCCCTGTGCGGCCAGCCCGCCGGCCAGGGCCGGCGCGGCCACCGCGGTCATCGCGGTCAGTGCGACGCCGGTGACCACGCCGGCGCGCACCCGGGCGTTGCGCCGGGCCTCGTCGGACCCGCCGGCGGTCGCGGCCGCCCGCAGGGCCAGCCCGAGCAGGTGCGCCAGCCCCAGGATCAGCGGCAGGCGCAGCACGACGTCGAACTTGTGCACGTTGCGCAGCGGGGCGCCGGCCTGGTCGAGGAACGCCTGCTGCGACTCGGCGAGCAGGCCGCCGACCGCGCCGACGTGTCCGAGCCCGACCAGCGCGAGCCCGGCCAGCAGGCCGGTGATCAGGAACCAGCGGTGCGGCATGCCGCGCCGGGCCAGCCCGGCCAGGCCGAGCCCGGCGACCACCAGGGTGGCGACGATCAGCGGCTGCTCGGTGGCCAGCCGCCAGCCGGCCGTCCACGGCGGCCCGAAGGCCCCGCCCAGGTAGGCGTGCCAGTGCGAGGCGCCGCGCAGCACCGAGACCATGTCGGTCGGCCCGGTGGTCACGGCGGCGGTCTCGATGTAGTCCAGGAACGGGGGGCTGTAGCGGCCAAGCACGAGCAGCGGCACCACCCACCAGGCGGTGGCGCAGCCGACCGCGAAGCCCCATGCCAGCAGGGCGCGCAGGCGCAGCCGGGCGGGGTGCAGCCCGAGCAGCCAGATCGCGGCGAGCGGCACGACGGCCAGCACCGCGGTGGCGTTGACCCCGCCGGCGCAGGCGACCACGAGGGCGGACCGGGTCACCGCCCGGCGAATCGGGGCGCCGTCGCGCAGGCCGATCAGCGGCACCAGCACCCAGGGGGCCAGCGCGCTCGGCCAGGCCTCGACCGAGATCGGGCCGAGCTCGGTGAGCAGCCGGGGCGAGAGCGCGAACGCGACGCCGGCGATGATGCGCGCCCACGGCGTGCCGATGCCCAGCTTCTCGGCCAGCTTGACGACGCCGGTGAACGCGACGGTCATCAGCAGCGCCCACCACAGCCGCTGGATCGCCCAGGCGGGAATGGTGAGCAGCTTGCCGGCCAGGAAGATCGAGCCCATCGGCCAGATGTAGCCGTACGCCTGGTTCTGCAACTGTCCGAACGTACCGGTGGGGTCCCACACGTGCAGCGCGCGGCTGAGCCAGCCAGCCGGGTCGACCACCAGGTCGACCTTGGTGTCGATCGCCATCAGACCGGGGTCCTGCAGGAACGCGAGCGCGGTCAGGCCGAGACAGACGGCCACCAGGCGCAGCCGCCAGACCGGTCGCGGCACGCCGTCCGAGGTCTCGGACGTCGCGGGCGAGTTCACAGCCGGGCGCATGTTGCTCCTGTTCCACCATTGCGGAGTCCCCGGGGGACCCCATAGTGTGACGCGACCGCGAATGCTACTCGCGAGTAGGGGTGATTGTGGACACACTTGGTGCCGCCTTCGGGCACGTACTTTTCCTCAACTGGCGCGACACCCGGAACCCCCATGGGGGCGGTTCCGAGGTATACGTTGAGCGGATCGCCGGCGAGCTCGTCCGGCGAGGCCACCGGGTGACGCTGCTCTGTGCGGCGCACTCCGAGGGCCCGGCCGAGGAGGTCACCGAGCACGGGGTCCGGGTGCTCCGCCGCGGCGGAAGGCACACTGTATACCTGCGGGCGGCCCTCGCCTACCTGGCGGGATTCCTCGGTTTCGGGCCGCTGAGCCGGCGCAACGGCGGCCGGCCCGACCTGATCGTCGACGTCGGCAACGGGCTGCCCTTCCTGTCCCCGTTGTGGGCGCGCTGTCCGGTCATCGCCCTCGTGCACCACGTGCACCGGGAGCAGTGGCCGGTGGTGCTCACGCCGCGGCTGGCCCGGATCGGCTGGTGGATCGAGTCGGAGCTGGCGCCCCGGGTCTACCGCCGGTGCCGTTACGTCACGGTCTCCGCGGCCACCCGCGACGAGCTCGCCGTGCTCGGCGTCGACCCGGAACGGGTGAGCATCATCCACAACGGCACCCCCGACATGTCGACCGGCCCGGTGCCCCGCACCGCGGACCCGTCGCTCGTCGTCCTGGGCCGGCTCGTGCCGCACAAGCAGGTCGAGGTGGCTCTGCACGCCGTCGCCGCGCTCTGCGGCGAGCTGCCCGGCCTGTCGCTGGTCGTCGCCGGCCAGGGCTGGTGGGAGTCGGAACTGCGCGAGCACGCCGCCCGGCTGGGAATCGCCGAGCGGGTGCGGTTCGCCGGTTTCGTCACCGACGACGAGAAGCGCACCCTGATGAGCGAGGCGTGGGTTGCGCTGACCCCGTCGCTCAAGGAGGGCTGGGGGCTGACCATCGTGGAGGCCGGCGCGGCCGGCGCTCCGACGGTGGCGTTCCGCGGCGCCGGCGGGGTCGAGGAGTCGCTCGTCGACAACCGGACCGGCCTGCTCGCCGACGATCAGGAGGACTTCACCGCCAAGGTGCGGCTGCTGCTGACCGATGACACTCTCCGGCTGGCGATGGGGGCCGCGGCTCGGGCGCACGCGGCGCAGTTCACCTGGCCCGCGGCGGGTGAAAAGTTCGCGGCCCTCATCGCGAGGGCGAGGGCCGCGAACCGGACGACGGCCCAGGAGCCGCCGGTGAAACAGGATTACCTGGTGCCGTAGACGCCCGGTGCGGCGTCGGTGCCCTTGACGGACTGGGCCGCCTCAGACGGCGTCCCAGTCAGCGTGGACGCCAGCGCCGCCGTGCCAAGAGCACCGAGGGCCAGGGCGACCAACCCGGCAAGTACCAGCGGAAGACCTCTGCGCATCTTTCGACTTCCTTTTCGTGAGCAACGTGCGCGCACGTTACCACCTAGTAACTTGATTGCGAAGACCCGTTCTCGTACAGCTGGAGGTCTTCTCCGGCATGCACCAGATGGAACCCGGTCAACGCCGTCGGCGGAACCCCGGCGCCACCCGCGACCCGCTGTACGACCACCCAGCGCACCCCCAGCCCGGACAGTGACCGGCCGTTCGCGAGGGCCTGCCGCACGGCCTCGGCCCGGCGATCCTCGCCCCGCACCACCCGGTCGCCGACGATCAGGCGGTCGTCGACCAGCACGTCGGCGTCGAGGTACCGCGGCAGCGGGTCGAGCACGGTCCGGCCGGCGTTCCACGGGTAGGTGCGGTAAGCGGCGAACGGCAGCGAGACCACCGGCCCCGGCTCCCGGGCGATCCGGGCGGCGACCGCGGGAAAGTCCGCCGGATAGGGCACCGGCCGCAGCCGGCCGAACGCGCCGCCGGCCAGGTCCGGCAGCAGCACGACCGGCAGCAGCAGCACGCCGATCAGAATCGGACGGCGGCCGAGGCGTTCGGCGCCGAGCGCCACGCAGAGAACGAGCAGCAGCGTGTACGGCATGAGAAACTTCTGGCCGTCACGCAGCACTCCGGCCCCGGGCACGTGCGCCACCAGCCACCCCAGCCCGTCCGCCGCGCCGGGCAGCACCGCGAGGACGGCCAGCAGGAACCCGCCCGCGGCCAGGATCCCCAGCCGGGTCGCCAGGTCGGGGCGGCGCTCGCGCAGCAGCCGCCAGCCGTAGACGGCGAGGGCGAGCAGCAGCAGGGTCCCGATCGCGGCGAGCGGCGACCCGCGGCTGGGCAGGGTGGCCCGGGCGTTCCAGATGCCGCCGGTGCCGGCCAGTGCGCCGACCGGCCCGGTCCAGTCCGCGCCGCGGGCCGCGAACGCCGCGACGCCGGCCGGGTCGCTGCGGCCGTCCGCGCCGGTCAGCATCGCGGCGATCACCCAGGGCGCGTTGAACAGCGCGACTCCCCCGGCCGCCGCGACGGTCGTCCAGGTCGTGGCCGCGCCGCCCGCGCCCGGTCGGGAACGCCGCCAGGGCAGCAGGACCAGCACGGTGGCGAGCGCGATCAGCCCGCCCGTCGGCGTCACCGCGGACAGCGCACCGAAGCCCAGCACGCCGCGCAGCGCGCGGCGGTCACCGTCGCGCAGCCGCAGGGCCGCGGACACCAGCCAGGGCAGCGCCGCGTACGCCAGCAGCAGCCCCCAGTGCCCGATCAGCAGCCGCTCGGCCAGGTACGGCGTCCAGGCGTACCCGACCACGGCGATCAGCCTGGTCAGCAGCCGTCCGGCCGGCACCAGGCGGCCCGCGCCGATCGCGGCCAGCAGCAGGATCGCCACCAGCACCACCCGTTGCACCAGCCACCCGGGCGCGACCGTTGCGGACAGCGAGACCAGCGCGTCCAGCGGGACCGCGCGCGGCAGGGTCGCCGTCGGCCAGATCAGGTCGGCGCGCAGCGGCTGGCGCGGCACGAAGACCATGTCGTACACAAGTACGTAACCAGGCGCGGCCAGCGGCGCCAGCACGGCCAGCAGCACGACTAGCGCGGTGAACGGCAGGGCCAGCCGATCCCGCACGGTCACCTCCTTGATGATCTGGCGGCAACAAGCACGTAACCTTGCGCAGCCGGCGGCGCCGGCCCGGCCGGGACACGGCGAGCACGGTGAACGGCAGGGCCACCCCGGCTCCGCACGGTCACCTCGTCGACGATCCGGCCGCGACGGGCACGTAACCATACGCAACAACTGGACGGGACGGCACCATGACCAGGAGTGACGGCATCGGGGTGGCGGGAATCGCGGTCACCGCCGCGGGTGTGCTGGCGAACCTGCTCGCGTACGTCGTGCCGGTGCTCGGCGCCCGCACCCTGACCGCCGCCGACCTCAGCGCCCTGGCCACGCTGCTCGCGATGACCGCGATCGCCGGGGTGGCCAGCACCGGCCTGCAGATCGCGGTGGCCGTGCACCGGGCCAAGTTCGGCCCGTCGTCGACCACCCGGTCCGCGGTGCTGACCGTGGCCGTGACCACGGGCGCGATGCTCGTGGCGCTGCCCGTCGCGGTCCTGGTGCTGCGGCTCCCGGTGCCGGCGACCGTGCTCGCGGGCGTCTCGACGGTCGGCGTGGTGGCGGCCGGCCGCTGGCTCGGCGAGATGCAGGGCGACCAGCGCTTCCTGCCGCTGGCCGCGGGCCTGGCGATCCTGGCCGGCGGCCGGTACGGCGGGGTGGTCGCGGGCCTGGCCCTCGGTGCCGGGCTGACCGATGCGCTGCTGATCGGCGCGGTCACCGCGATCATGGTGCTGCCCCTGCTGCACGTGCTGGCCCGGCGTCCCGGTGTGGTGCCGGTCGGCTCGCCGGTGGCGGCCCGGGCCGTGCTCACCGCGGGCTGGGCGACCCTGGCGATGCTCGTGGTCTCCTACGCCGATCTGCTCCTGGCCCGCCGGTTCCTGCCGGTCGACACGTCCGGCGCCTACGCGGTGGGCACCGTGCTGACCAAGGGCGCGCTCTGGGCACCCCAGGTGGTCACCATCCTGGCGCTGCCCCGGCTGGCGCAGGGCAACGCCCGCACGCTGCGCCTCGCCCTGACCCTGGTCGGCGCGTGCGGAGTGATGCTGACCACGGCCGCCGCGGCCGGCGGCGGGCTGGCGTTCCGGCTGGCCGGCGGAACGGACTACGCGAACCTGGGCCGGTACGCACCGGTCTTCGCCGCCACCGGCGCCCTGTACGGAGTGGTCTTCGTACTGGTCAATGCCCAGGTCGCGGCCGGTGCGCGGTGGCCATCCGGACCACTGTGGATCGTCACCGCGATGTTCGTGGTGGCCGCCTGGCTGGTGCTGCCGCACACCCTCGCCGGCATCGCGTTCGGCGCGCTAGCCGCCGCCGCGGCGGCATTGACCAGCACCGCTGTCCTGGTTGGGCTGCGTCTGCGTGGGGCGGTTACCGATCGGCAACCTGAGCGTGGCACAGTGTCCGTCGAATAGCCGACGGACGGGGGTCTTGTGGTGCCGGCATTGCCGCGGTGGCTGCTCTGCGGCTGGGCTGCGCTGTTGCTGGTCGCCGTCGCCGCGGCGGGTGGCCCGTCTAAGGCTCCCGCCGCGTCCCCGGGTTTCACCGCCACGGCGTTGACCGACATGTTCCGGGCCTACGGCGACACCTCCGGACAGTGGCTCGGCGCCGACCGCACGGCGTCGGTGCGTCTGCCCGGCGGTGACGTGCTGTGGCTGTTCTCGGACACGTTCCTTGGCAGCCCGGCCGCGGACGGCTCCCGCCCCGCGTCCGCGCCGCTGATCCACAACTCGGCCGTCGTCCAGGACGGGCCGGCGCTGGGCGCCACCCTGCACGGCGGTTCGCCGCAGGCACCGTCCTCGCTGATACCGACCGAAAAGGACAAGGAGTTCTACTGGGTCGGCGACGCGTCGGTGTCCGGCGACGACGTGCAGGTCCTGGTCAACCGGTACGGCCTGACCGGCGACGGCCCGCTCGACCACAAGCTGCTCGGCACCGCGCTGGCCACCCTCGACCTGCCCGGACTGGGCACCGAGGAGGTCGAGGCGCTGCCGCTGGGCGACCGCGTCTCGTGGGGCTCCGAGGTGCTGCCGGACGGTGAACACACCTACGTCTACGGCACCGAGGCCGCGGGCAGCATGAAGTTCGCGCACGTCGCCCGGGTGTCCGGCACCGACCTGGGCGAGCCGTGGGAGTTCTGGACCGGCTCCGGCTGGTCGACGCGCGAGGCCGACTCCACCCGGGTGCTCAGCGGCGTCGGCACCAACTACGGCATGCGCCGGGTCGGCGGCCGCTATGTACTTGTCACCCACGAGAACAACCTGATGTTCAGCGCCGACGTCGTTGCGTACACGGCGGACGCGCCGACCGGGCCGTTCACCGGGCCGCAGTACCTCTTCCAGGCTCCCGAGACCGGCGCCGGGCACATCGTCTACGACGCCGACCTGCACACCGACCTGGCCCGGCCCGGCAAGCTGCTGGTGTCCTACAACGTCAACAACCTGGACGACCGGGTCGCCTACTCGGACGCGAACATCTACCGGCCGCGCTTCGTGGAGGTCGACTGGCCGCCCGGTTCCCGCTCGCGCAAGGCGCCGGAGCCGCCGGGCGGGCTGACCGCCGCCCCACAGGGCGCCGGGAACGCCGGCCTGGCCTGGCAGCCGCCGGACGACGGCGTGACCTACCGGGTCTACCGCCGGGACACCACGGCGGGGCAGACCCACTTCGTCCGGCTGCCCGGCGACGGCCCCGGCGCGGCCACCGCCTTCCAGTGCGACTTCCTGGTCAACGGGCACACGTACGAGTTCGCGGTGACCGCGGTCAACAAGCACGGCGAGAGCGGGCTGTCCAACGTCGCGGCGATGACCGCCACCGTGCCGGCTCCCCCGGCGCCGCAGAGCGTCCGCGCCGAGCCCGGCCCGACCGGCAAGGTGAGCGTGAAGTGGGGCGCGGTCCCGTTCGTCCAGCTCTTCAAGGTCCTGTACCGCAACGTGACCGGCGGTCAGCGGGACGCCTCGCCGGCGGGTGCCTTCCCCGGCACCAGCGCCACCATCGGACCGCTTCGCAACGGCCTGACCTACGACATCACGGTGGTGGCGGTCGGCGGCGGCGGCGAGAGCGGGCCGTCCGCGCCGGCCCGGGTCACCGTCAGGGTGCAGCCGCCCCCCGCTCCCCGGGCGGCACCCACCGCCGCCGCCCGCCCGGACGGCTCGGTCGACCTGGCCTGGCCGCAGGTCGGCAACGGGCTGGCCTACCGGGTGTACAGCCGGGACGTCACGATCGGCGAGACCGCGCTGGGCCGCCCGGCCATCGCCGCCGACAACACCTACCGGGCCCGCCATCTGGTGCACGACCACGAGTACGAATTCGCCGTCTCGGCGGTAAACGACGGCGGCGAGGGGCCGCTGTCCGAGCCCGTGCGGGTGCGCGCCCGGGTCGACGGGCCGCAGTCCACCCCGACCGGCCTGCTCGTCGAGACGAAGCACGGCAAGGTGGAGCTGCGCTGGCAGTCACGGGAGAACTGGCACTGGGTGTTCCGCCGCGACGTGACGGCCCGCGAGCGGGAATTCACGCGCGACGACATCCCGGTCCAGGGCACCCGGACGATCCTGTACGGGCTGCGCGACGGCCACGAGTACGAGTTGCGCGTCGCCGCCTTCACCGGCGGCGGGGTGGGACCGCAGTCCGAGCCGGTGAAGTTCAAGGCGGTGTCCGCCGCGCCGGTGAACGTACGGGCCGAGGCCACCGGCCGCGGCGCCGTCCGTCTCACCTGGACCGAGCCGCAACCCGGGTCCAGCTACCGGATCAGGCTGCGCGACGCGACCGCCGCCGAGGCGTGGCGTCTCGACCCGTACCCCGTGACCGGCACCCGGTTCGAGACGCAGCTGCTGACCGCCGGCCACCGGTACGAATTCCAGGTGCTGACCATCGAGGGCGAGGCCTCCGCGACGGTGGCGGTCACCGCGCGGTGACGTCCGCGCCCGCGAGGCCCGGCGGCACCGGACCTCAGCCGGCGCGACGGGCGCGCCAGCCGCGGACCGCCTCGTCCGCGTCGAGCGGGGGCAGGAGCACCGGCGGGCCGTCCAGCAGCCCGGCCCGGGCCTTGCGGAGCTGCTCGTTCAGCCTCGCCACGTAGGCACGGACCTCGGCCTCCGACGTGCATCGGTCGATGGTCTCACGCAGATCCTGCGCCTCGCGGCGCAGCGCCAGCGTCGGCGGCAGCGCCCCCGCGGCCACGCCCTCGCGGCGCAGCCAGTCCTTGACCCACCAGTCCTCGTCGTATTCCCGGCCGTGGTCGCTGAGCGGCCTGCCCGCGCCCGGCAGGTTGTCGAACTGGCCCTGCTCCTGGGCCTCACGGATCTTGCGGTCGATGTGCGACTCGTAGCGGCTCGCCATGCGGTTCATTCTAGATCGGCGGCGGCGAGCCCGTTGACCTCGGCGTATCCGGGGATCCCGTCGGGTCCGGGCGCGCCGCGGGCCACCGAGCGGGCGGCGGCGACCGCGGCACCGAGCGCGGCCCGGAAGAGCATCGACCCGGTGCTTATCCGGGCGACGCCCAGCGCCGCCAGCCGTGGCACCGTCATACCGGGCAGCAGCAGGACGTTGAGCGGAGCGCCGGCACCGGTGACGACCGCCCGGATGTCGTCGTCCTCCGCGAGACCCGGCACGAAGACGCCGTCCGCGCCCGCGGCCACGTAGGCACGGGTGCGGGCCAGCGTCTCCCCGAGGTCGCCGGCGTCGAGCCAGCGCGTGTCCGTGCGCGCGTTCACGAAGAGGCCCGGCACCCGGGCCTTCACGGCGGCGATGAGCGCGACCTGGTCCGCGACCGGCGTGAGCGTCCCGTCGAGGTGGCCGTCCTCGAGGTTGATACCCACCGCGCCGGCATCGGCGAGGTCGGCGGCGAGCTGCGCGACCTCGGCCGGCCCGCCGCCGAAGCCGCCCTCGGCGTCCACGGTGACCAGCACCGGCAGCCGCCCCAGCCGCCGCATCAGGTCGACGGTCTCCGCGCGGCCGGCGCCCCGGCCGTCGGGCAGGCCGTGCGCCGCGGCGACGCCGAGGCTCGTCGTGCCGATCGCCGCGAAGCCGGCCCGCGCCAGCGCGGCGGCGGAGGCGACGTCCCAGGCGTTCGGCAGCACCAGTGGATCGCCGGGGATGTGCAGGGCTCCAAACTCGCTCATCGACCCACCGTATCGCCGCCCCCGGCACAGACATCGGTCGCGGTGGATGCGCTTCGGGGCATCGAAACAGTAAGGTCACCTATCGATAGAAGTCACCACCACCTTCCCAGGAGGCGTCGTGAGGCGATCCATCACCGCGGCGGTCGTCGCCGCGACGGCCGCCGGCGGGGTGCTGGCCGCCGCCGGGCCGCCCGCGACCGCCGGCGCCCCCGGGCGCGTGGCCGCCGTCACCGGCACCTACTCCGCGGGCGCCGCCCGGGCCTGGCAGCCGCTGCCCACCACCCACATCGGACCGGACCGGGGCGCGGCCGCCGACACGACCGTCGTCATCGATCCGAGCGCGCTGCGGCAGCGTTACGCCGGCATCGGCTTCTCCCTGGACGAGACGAGCGTCTCCAACCTGTGGAAGCTGACCCCGGCCGAGCGCGACCGGGCCGTCCGGCTGCTCGTCGACCCGCGGACCGGGGCCGGGCTCGACCGCTTCCGGCTGACCATCGGCAGCCCCGACCTCATCGAACACCTGCCGTTCTGGTCCTACGACGAGCTTCCCGCGGGAGTCACCGAGGACTTCGGCCTGCGGCACTTCTCCATCCGGCGCGACATCGACGCGCACATCGTCGACACGATCAAGCTGATCCAGCGCCACAACCCGCGGGCCACGTTCTTCGCCTCGGCCTGGAGCGCGCCGGCCTGGATGAAGACCAACAACCGGTTCACCGGCGAGGTCGCGCCACGGCCCGGCACCACCGGTTCGTACTTCCAGGTGGGCAGGCTCCGCGACGACTGCATCGACGTGTTCGCGCGGTACTACGTCAAGTATCTGCGGGCGTACGCGGAGCACGGGGTGCGGATCGACGCCCTGACCCTGCTGAACGAGCCCGGCATCGACGTGGTCTACCCCGCGATGGACCTCAGCATCGCCCAGCAGCAGAGACTCGCGGTGGCCGTCAAGCGCGAGGTGCGGCGCGCGGGGCTCGGCACCGACCTGTACGTGCACGACTTCAACTTCTGGGACTGGCGCGACCCGAACAGCGCCGACACCAAGAACTACCACCGCATCCTGGACGATCCGCGGGCCCGCGAGGCGGCCGACGCGATCGCGTTCCACCCGTACTGGGGTGACCCGGCCGTCATGCGGGACGCGTACGAGCAGACCGGCAAGCCGGTGCACCTCACCGAGACCAGCGACCTCTCCCCCGCCACGATCCTGGACTACCT
Organism: Actinoplanes sp. NPDC049118; assembly: GCF_040648555.1. Lineage (NCBI taxonomy): Bacteria > Bacillati > Actinomycetota > Actinomycetes > Micromonosporales > Micromonosporaceae > Actinoplanes > Actinoplanes sp. NPDC049118. The sequence continues at coordinate 229,616 of NZ_JBEZDY010000001.1, read as the reverse complement.
GCGCCTGGACGCCTCGTCCTACGTGATGTGGGCGCAGACCACCGACCAGGACGGCGGCACGCTGCACTGGACGCCCTCGCGCGACAACGACGTCGACTGGGCGGAGGTCGGCCGCACCACCAGGTGGCCAAACCGCCTGGTCAAGGTCGACACCACCTCCCGCACGTTCACCGTCCGCGACGAGCTGTACGCGATGGGCCAGTTCGCCAGGTACCTCGGCCCGGAGCACGTCCGCGTCGAGTCCAGCGCGGCGGCCGGCGGGATCAGCAACGTGATCTTCAAGGACCGCCACGACCGTTTCGTCGCGATCCTGGGCAACGGCAACCCCGGCGCCACCACCGTGCGGGTCGTGCTGGCCGGCAGGTCGTTCACCGCGACGGTCCCGGCGAACTCGTACGCCACCTACCGCTGGCAGGGCGACGTCCCGTCCCCGCGCCGCAACCACGCACCGGTCCTGCACGCCGTGCCGGACGTCGTCGCCGACCAGTACGCCACGACCGAGGTACGCCTGTCGGCGGAAGACGCCGACCGCGACCGGCTGGCCTACTACGCCACCGACCTGCCGGACGGGGTCGGCGTCGACGCCGCCACCGGGGTGGTGCGGATCCACCCGGCCACGGCCGGCCGGCAGGACCTGAGGTTCCGCGTCACCGACGGCGCCGCACACGACGAGGTGACCGTGCACCTGACGGTCCGGCCGCGCGGCGCGCCGGTCGGCGAGAAGATCGAGGCCGAGTCGTACGTCGCGCAGCACGGCTGGACCGATGGCGGCCCGAACTTCGTCGAGAACAACCCGGCGGCGAGCGGCGGCCGGAACGTCGGCTGGACCGCGGCCGGCAACTGGCTGCGGTACCGGGTTGACGTGGCCCGCGCCGGGACGTACGACCTGGAGCTGCGGGTCGCGAACGGCACGGGCGCGGCCGCGCCGGACGCGGTGTCGCTGCGGGACGCGGCGGGTGCCGTGCTTGCCACGGTCTCGGTGCCGGACACCGGCGGATGGGCGGCGTACCGGTCGGTGCACGCCCGGGTGGCCCTGCCGGCGGGCGACCAGGAGGTCACCCTCTTCTGCGAGACGGGCGGCTTCAACGTCGACTACCTGCGCCTGACCACGGGATGACGCCGGCGACGTACGCTCGGTAGCGAGAAAAAGATCTTCGACGGTGCAACCCTTCTCGCCCCAGCGCACGTTTAAGGCCCATGACGAACTCGGACGCGGACTACGTGGCCTACGTCCAGGGACGGTTACCCACCCTGCGACGCCTGGCATACCACCTCTGCGGTGACGCACACCAGGCCGACGACCTGGTCCAGGAGACCATCGCCAAGCTGTACAAGGCCTGGCGGCGGCTCAGCGTGACCGACGGCCTGGACACGTACACCCGCACGACCCTCGTCCGGGCGTTCCTCGACGAGAAGCGGCGGGGCTGGTGGCGGGTGCGGCTCTTCGACGCCGTACCCGAGCGTGCCGGCCCGCCCCCGCCCGGCGTAGAGGAGCGGGTGCTGCTCAGCGCCGCGCTCAGCAGGGTCCCACCGCGTCAGCAGGCCACCCTGGTCCTGCGGTACCTGCACGACCTGCCCGTCGCCGAGGTCGCCCGGATCCTCGGCTGCTCCGAGGGCACGGTGAAGAGTCAGACCGCGCACGGCCTGGCGGCGCTGCGCCGCACGCTCACCGAGTGGTCATCCGCGTCCGCGAACACGAACCGCTGAGGAGGGGAACACCCATGTCGTACCACGAGAAGAGTGCCACGGAACTCCTCGCGCCCCTGAACGTCGACCCGGACCGGCCCTCGCGGGTCGACATCGCGGCCGCCATGGCGGGCGTACGCCGCAAGCGGCGTTACACCTTCACGGCCGCGGGTGCCGCCGCCGTCGCGCTGGCCGGGGGCACCGCTTTCGGCGGGGCCCTGGCCTTCGACAGGTCGCAGCCGGCGCCGGAGCCGCTGCCGGTCTGCGTCGCCACCGAGCTGCCGATGGGGAAGTACTCCTCGGTCCAGGTCACCGCGGCCGATCCCACCGGCCGATACATCGCGGGCCGGGCCAACCCGATCGCCGGAATGAAGTCCGCGCTGATCGTCTGGCACGACAACACGATCGCCGAGATCGTGAAGAGGGACAAGCTCGTCATCACCGACTTCGACACCCGCGGCGTCGGCGTCGGGTTCGAGATCAACGGATCCCGTGCCTACGTCTACCGCAACGGCGCCCTCACCCCGCTCAAGGGTGACCGGGTGGAGGCCCGGGCGATCAACGAGGCCGGCGTCATCGTCGGCGCCTCCATCTCCAACTCCGCCCGTCGGCCCGTGCGCTGGGCGTCGGCGACCGCCGACCCCGAGCCGCTCCCCATGCCGGCCGGCGTGACCGGGGCCCTGGCCGTGGATCTCGCCGAGGACGGGACGATCGTCGGCCGGACCGACGACCACGGCGGGTACCTGTGGTTGCCGGACGGCACCCACCGGCCCATTGCGCCTCCCGAGATCGGCGGAACGCCGGCCTACGGCTTCGAGCCGCGCAGGTTGCGCGGCGGCTGGGTCTACGGCGAGGCGTCATTCCCCGACGGAGCCGTCAAAGATCAATCCGAGGCCCGGGCCGGCGACGTGCCCTTCCGCTACCAGATCGCCACCGGCAGGTACGAGCGGCTGCCGGTGAACGACGGGCGCCCCGCCGTCCACGTCGGCAACCGGCTGATCCCCCTGCCCGGCGACACCAACGAGTCCAGGGAGTACAACCACGTCGTCAGGACGTTCAGTGCGGACGACCGGGCCTTCGCGGGCGACAATCACGGCCTCACCTCTGATGACCCGTTCCATCCGATGAGCTGGCGCTGCGAATGACGGTGACGGCCCGGGCGCGGCGGTCGCGGCCGCCGCGCCCGGCGGCCCGCGGCCACGCCGGCGCAGCGTACTGACAGGGCGGTTCCGGCGGCCACCCGGTGCGACATGACATTCGTGACTGTCACTGGGTCTGGCGGTACGGGTGCTTTCCCGCGAGGGTGGAGTGATCGCGGCGCCCGCCCTCGCGGTCGCCGGAACGGGGCACCACGGGGAGGACGGGCGATGACGGGAATCAGCCGACGGGATCTGGTGGCGGGGGTCGCGGGCTCCGTGGCGCTCGGCACGACGGGGCTGCCGGCCCCGGCCGCGGCCGCCGCCCCGGTCCGCGCCTCCGCCGTACGGCTGAGCGACGGCACCGACATCGCGGCGCGGATCTCGCCCGACGGCCGCCGGATCGCGATGGACCTCGTGGGCGTGCTGTGGATTCTGCCGTCCTCCGGCGGATCGGCACGGCGCCTCACCGGCGACTTCTTCGACATCGCGCAGCCCGACTGGGCACCGGACGGCTCCGGCCTCGTCTTCCAGTCGTACCGCGACGGGGTGTTCGACCTCTGGACCATCCGCGCCGACGGCTCGCGGCTGCGGCGGCTGACCGAGGGCCCCTTCGACCACCGGGAGCCGCGCTACTCCCCCGACGGTTCCCGGATCGCGTTCTCCACCGACGAGTCCGGCAGCTACGGCATCCGGGTGCTGGATCTGGCGAGCGGCGCCGTGACCACCGTCGCGGACACCGCCGAGCAGGAGTACGAGCCGGCCTGGTCCCCGGACGGGCGGCGGATCGCGTTCGTCGTCACGAGCACCCGCATAGACGTCGTGGACGTGGGCACCGGCGCCCGGGAGACCGTGGTCAGCGTGCCGGCCGGTCAGGTGCTGCGCGCGCCCGAGTGGACGCCCGACGGCGCCGAGATCGTCCACCACCGGCTCGCGAACGGGCGCAGTGAACTGTGGCGCGGCGACTCGGCCGAGATCACCGGCGAGGACGTCTTTCCCTTTCGGGTCTCCTGGCGCACGAACCGCGATTTCGTCTACACCTCCACCGGCGGCATCCGCCGCGGCACGCTCGCCGGCACCGGCACCGGCACCGGCCGCATCGGCTTCGTCGCACCGGTCTCGGTCACCCCCGCCCGGTACCGCAAGCGCCGGCGCGACTTCGACTCGGTGACGCCGCGGCCCGTGCGGGGCATCGGCAGCCCGGTCCTCTCCCCCGACGGCACCCGAATCGCCTTCCGGGCGCTGAACGACGTCTGGACCATGACCATCGGCGGCCGGCCCGAGCCGCTGACCGGGGACCGGTGGTGGAAGTCCGATCCGGCGTGGTCCCCGGACGGGCGCTACCTGTCGTACTCCACCGACCGCGGCGGCAAGCTGGACATCTGGCTGCGCGACCTGCGTACCGGGGCGGACCGGCAACTGACCGACCTGCCCGGCGCCGCCGCGGTCTCCGGAAGCTGGTCGGCCGACGCCACACACCTCGCCTTCCTCGACCAGACCGGCGCGCTGTACACCGTCGAGGTGGCCACCGGCACCGTGCGCCCGGTCTACCCGGCTACGTTCGAGCCCGGGCGGCCCACCTGGTCCGCCGACGGCGCCACCATCGCGCTCGCCGCGATCGTGCCGTACTCCGCGCGCTACCGCGAAGGGCTCAGCAAGATCCTGCTGGTGGACCGGCGCACCGGGGCCGGACGGTACGTCGACGCCCTGCCGCACCGCTCGCTGCAGACCCGCGGCGACGACGGTCCGGTCTGGTCGCCGGACGGCACCCGGATCGCGTTCGTGGTGGCCAGCGTGCTCTGGGTCGTCGACGTGCACCCGGACGGCAGCTTCGCCGCGACACCACGACAGATCACCGACGAGGTGACCGACGCACCGAGCTGGAGCGGCGACTCCCGGCACCTGCTCTACCTCAACAACGGAAGGCTGCGCCTCGTGCCGGCCGCCGGAGGCCCCGCTCGGACCGTTCCGATGACGCTGACCTGGACCAACAGCCGGCCGCGAGGACGCATCGTGATCCACGCCGGCCGGATCTGGGACGGTGCCGGTCCCCGGCTGCGCGACGACGTGGACATCGTCGTGGAGGGCAGGAGGATCGTCGCCGTCGAGCCACACCGCCCGGGACGCGACGGGCGCCGCGTCGACGCCCGCGGCGCGGTGGTGATCCCGGGCCTCATCGACATGCATCACCACCGGGAGATGCAGGGCTTCTCGTACGGGGACCGGCAGGGCCGGCTGTGGCTCTCGCTCGGCATCACCACCACGCGGTCCCCGGGAAGCCCGGCCTACCACATGGTCGAGGAACGCGAGGCGATCCAGTCGGGGGCCCGGACCGGGCCTCGCTACTTCGCCACCGGCGAGGCGATCGACGGCGCCCGCATCTTCTACAACTTCATGCGCCCCACCTACGACGAGAGACAGCTGCGCCGCGAGCTGCAACGCGCGGCGGCGCTGGACTACGACCTGACCAAGTGTTACGTCCGGCTGCGCGCGAGCTGGCAGCGCCGGGTCATCGCCTGGTCGCACCGGCACGGCATCGCCAGCACGTCGCATTACCACTACCCGGCCCTCGCGGTGGGCGGCGACGGCATGGAGCACGTGGGCGCGACCAACAGGCTCGGCTATTCGCGTACCGTCACCGCCCTCGGCGCCGTCTACGGCGACGTCGCCGACATCTTCACCACCGCGAGGGCGGGCCTGACGCCGACGCTGTTCAACGCGGTCACCCTGCTCGCGGACGACGACAGCCTGGTCACCGACGAGCGCGTCCGCACGCTCTACCCGACCTGGGAGTACACCAACTTGCAGAGGACGCTCACCACGGCTCGCACGACGGACCAGAGCGCCGTACGCGAGAACCTGGCCCGGCAGGTCGCCCACGTCCGTACCCTGATCCGCGGCGGCGCCCGGGTGGTGACGGGAACCGACTCCCCCATCGCCCCCAACGCGGTAAGCACCCACCTCAACCTCCGCGCGATGGTCGCGTACGGCCTGACCCCGCACGAGGCGCTGTCGACCGCCACCCGTACGGCGGGCGAGTATCTGGGCGAACCGCTCGGCCGTATCGTGCCGGGCCACTACGCCGACCTGACCTTCCTGGGCGGGGATCCCCTCACCGACATCCGCGAGGCGGCGAACGTCCACCAGGTCATGGCCGACGGCGAACTGAGAACGGTGGCGCAGCTGTTGCAGCCCTTCGCGGGGCGGCGGCCGCGGACGACGTCGTCGCTTCCGGCGGCCGCACCGAGGCATCCCGCCAATGTGGACCACTGGTGGGAGGATCCGCACTACCTGGCGGAGAGCCGGCACGCATGCTGCTCGGACGGCTGAGGGCGACGGCCGGGGCGAGGCTAGCGGTCGTCGTCGAGGTCGCGTAGCGCCGCGCGCAGGAGTTCGGGGGTGCGGGCCGGCGGTTCCGCCTCGATAGTGAGCCGGCCCATCGCCGCGGCGTAGTGGTCCACCTCCTCGGGCTTGTCGAGGTAGAGGCCGCTGGTGAGGTGTTCAAGGTAGACCACGTCCGGCATGTCCGGGTGCGGGAAGCGCAGGATCGTGAAGGCCCCGCCGGCCGCGGCGTGCCCGCCGGACTCGAACGGGATCACCTGGAGCCGCACGCTCGGCCGCTCGCAGATCTGGATCAGCGATTCGATCTGCTCGCGGAGGATGGCCCGGCCGCCGATCGGGCGGCGCAGCACCGCCTCGTCGAGCACCGCCCACAGCCGCGGCTGATCGTCGTGCTCCAGCATCTGCTTGCGGGCCATGCGCAGCTCGGCCCGGCGGTCGATCTCCGCCGCCGTGGCGCTGCCGTGACCGAGCATGATCACGGCCCGGGCGTACGCGTCGGTCTGCAGCAGCCCCGGCACGAACTGGATCTCGTAGGTGCGGATCAGCTCCGCCGCCTGCTCGAGGTCCAGATAGTTCTGGAACCAGCTGCTGAGCACGTCGCCGTACGAGTGCCACCAGCCGGGCGTGTTGGCCTCGCGGGCCAGGGTGAGCAGCCGCTCGTGCTCGCCCTCGTCATCGACGCCGTAGAGCTTGAGCAGGTCGGTGACGTCTCGTTCCTTGAAGCTGACCCGGCCGAGCTCCATCCGGCTGATCTTCGATTCGGAGGCGCGGATCTCGTAGCCGGCCCGGTCGCGGGTGACGCCCTTGGCCAGCCGCAGGCTGCGCAGGCGCGCACCGAGCTGCAGACGACGGACCGTCGGCCCGTCGTTCTGCTGTCCCGTCGCCACTCGTGATCCTGTCGTTGTTACGGCTTACGCCCCACGGCGCCGTACTGGTCGATCTCGGGGGCGTCCTCGGCGCCGGCGTCCGGCCGCCACCGGGTCACCGAGATCACGCCCGGCTCGACCAGCTCCAGGCCGTCGAAGAGGCTCGTCATCCGGGCGGCGCTGCGCAGGTGGTACTTCGGGTTGGCCGAGATGTTCCAGATCCGCACGGCCTCGTTGTTGGCCTCGCTGGTGTCGCTGCCGTCGTACATCGCCAGGTAGCTGCCCGGGGCGAGCCGGCCCATGAGGCGGTCGATGATCGACTTGGCCTCCGCGTCGTCCTCGATGTGACCGAGGATGCCCATCAGGAACAGCGCCACGGGCCGGTCGAGGTCGAGGGTGCGGGCCGCCTCGCCGAGGATGCGCTCCGGGTCGCGCAGGTCGGCGTCGATGTAGTCGGTGGCGCCCTCGGGGCTCGTGGTCAGCAGTGCCCGGGCGTGCGCGAGGACCAGCGGGTCGTTGTCCACGTAGACGACGCGGGACTCCGGGGCCACCTGCTGGGCGACCTCGTGCGTGTTGTCCGCGGTGGGCAGGCCGGTGCCGATGTCGAGGAACTGCCGCACGCCGGCCTCACCCGCCAGATACCGCACGACGCGAGCGAGGTACGCCCGCGAGAGCCGGGCGTTCTCGGCGAGCTGCGGCAGCGACGCGATGATCTGATCACCGACCGCGCGGTCGACGGCGAAGTTGTCCTTACCGCCGAGCAGGTGGTTCCAGATCCTGGCCGTCTGCGGGACGGTGGTGTCCAGTTTTGGCATCTCCTGCTGGCCGTCTGTCACTTGCACATCCCTTGGTCGACGCGTGGCGGGGCGAATGATCGGCGCAAGCATAAACCGCCCATCGATCGCACGGAGGCGCCGAACGGTCAAACTCCGCGCGCCTAAGCGTCGATCATGGACACCCCGGCCGCGGTCAGTCTCCGCACGGTCTCGTCCTGTGACGGGGCGTCGGTGATCACCCCCGCGACGGCGGTCAGCGGGAGCACGGAGAAGCGGGAGGCCGCGCCGATCTTCTCGGTGCTGGCCATGACGTAGGTGTCCGCGGCGCGCCGCGCGAGGGCGCGTTTCATCGCGGCCTCGTCGGCGTCGCCGGTGGTCAGCCCCGCGTCCGGGTGCACCCCGGTGACCCCGAGCAGGAACAGGTCGGCGTTGACCACCCCGGCCGCCTCGACGGCGGCGGCGCCGCAGGCGACCATCGAGTGCCGGAACAGCCGGCCGCCGAGCACGTACACCTCGATCGACGGGTGCTCGGCCAGCGCGGCGGCGACGGTGGGGCTGTGGGTGACGACGGTGGCCCGCAGATCGGCGGGCAGGGCGTGGGCGACGGCCAGCGCGGTCGTGCCGCCGTCCAGGATCGCCGTCTCGCCCGGCCGGATCAGCGCGGCCGCCGCCGCGGCGACCCGGCCCTTGCTCTCCACCTCGACGTCGCGCCGGGTGTCGTGGTCGGCGACCGCCGGAGATGCGGGCAGGGCGCCGCCGTACACCCGGTGGCAGAGGCCGGCCGCGGCCAGCTCCCGCAGATCGCGGCGCACGCTGTCCTCGGAGACCCCGAGCTCGGCGGCGACGTCCTTGGCGACCAGGCGACGGTCGCGCCGCAGCCGGTCCAGCAGAAACTCTCGGCGTTGCGCAGCCAACATGCACGTTTCTCCACACTCTTCTTTGTTTCTGCCGAGTCTAGCGGTACTTTGGCCCGCATGAACCCCATGATTATCCTTATTGCGGGCCCGTACCGGTCCGGCACCGGCGGCGACCCGGACCTGATCGCGGCCAACCTGGCCCGGCTGGAGGAGGCGGCGTGGCCGATCTTCCAGGCCGGGCACGTGCCGATGATCGGCGAATGGGTGGCGCTGCCCGTGCTGCACAACTCGGCGGGCGCGGCCACCGCGGAGGACGTGCTCTACCCCGTCGCGCACCGCCTGCTGCGGCACTGCCACGCGGTGCTGCGCCTGCCCGGCGAGTCGACCGGCGCGGACCAGGACGTCGCGATCGCCCGCGAGCGCGGCCTGCCGGTCTACCACCGGATCGAGGAGATCCCCGGGCACCGGGCGCAGCCCGTCGGTTGACGGGTGCACCACCGGCGGGCGGTCAGGGAACCATCCAGCTGAGCAGCGGGGGGCCCTGCAGGGTGACGAGCACGCACATCACCAGCAGCAGGAGCAGGCTCCAGCCCACCACCCGGCGGAAGATGTCGCCCTCCCGCCCGGCCATGCCGACCGCCGAGGCCGCGATGGCCAGGTTCTGCGGGCTGATCATCTTGCCGAGCACCCCGCCCGAGGAGTTGGCGGCGGCCAGCAGCACCGGGTCGAGGCCGGCCCGGGCCGCGGTCTCCACCTGCAGCGCGCCGAACAGCGCGTTCGACGAGGTGTCCGAGCCGGTCACGGCCACCCCGGTCCAGCCGAGGATCGAGGACAGGAAGATGAACACGCCGCCGGCCGCGGCCAGGAACTCGCCGAGGGTGTTGGTCTGGCCGGATTGGTTGAGCACGTACGCGAGCGCCAGCACCGCCATCACGGTGACGATGGCGTGCCGCAGCTCGACGTAGGTGTCGAGGTAGGCCCGCAGCGCTCTCGGCCGGGACGGATCCGCAGCACCAGGGCCGTCAGGACGCCGGCGAGGATCATCAGGGTGCCGGCGGCGGGCAGCCAGCCGAGGGTGAAGGTGGTCGAGGCGAGCGGCTCGCCGTCGGCGCCCAGGACCTCGCGCCCCGGCCAGGGGAACTTGACCGTCCACGGCTCCTGCGCCAGGGCGTCCTTGATGACGCCGATGTTGGCGATCGAGAAGATGGCGATGATGATCAGGTACGGCGCGTACGCGCGCGCGACCTCCCGGCCACTGTCGCGTCGCTCCAGCGTCCCCACCGCGCCACCGCCGGCGGGCGACGCGGCGGCCTCCGCGTCGCCGAGTCCGGGCGCGGCGGCCTCCGCGTCGCCGGGTCCGGGTGGCGCGGGCTCGCGCAGGTCGGGCGACTCCACCGGCCGCCAGAACCGCAGCAGCAGCACGACGGCGGCCGCGGCCAGCAGCGCCGCGACGATGTCGGTCAGCGGCACCGAGATGTAGTTCGAGGCCACGAACTGCCCGATGGCGAACACCACCCCGGCCACGATCGCGGCCGGCCAGGTCTGCCGGACGCCGCGGCGTCCGTCGATCACGGCGACCAGGACCAGCGGTACGACCACCGCCAGCAGCGGGGTCCGCCGGCCCACCATCGCGCCGAGCGTGTCCGTGTCGAGCCGCGGGTCGTCGACCGCACCCGAGGTGACCGTCGCGAGGGTGACGATCGGGGTGGCGAGCGCCCCGAACACCACCGGCGCGGTGTTGGCGATGAGCGCGACCGCGGCGGCGCGGATCGGCGGGAAGCCCAGGGCCATCAGCATCACCACGGTGACCGCCACCGGGGTGCCGAAGCCCGCGAGCGCCTCGAGCAGCGCGCCGAAGCAGAAGGCGACGATGATCGGCCCGCATGCGCAGGACGCCGAGCAGGACGAAGAGGGTCAGCAGCGGCAGGACCGCGAACACGGCGGAGAGCGCCACGGAGCCGGCGACGGGGTCCGTCACGATCGTGAACTGATCCAACACAACAGCCATCCAGGTTTGTCGATGCTTCGTAACGACAATCTAGCGGCTGGGCAGCTCCGGCGACCTTCGGAGGAAACAATCGGCCCCGGGTCGCCGGCTCTGTCCTACTGAGACTCGCCGGCGGCCCGGCGCCCGGGGGGAACACGTTTTCCGTGCAAGTTGCACCGAGTACATGACCATGGCATGCCAAAATCGTCCAGGACACGCGTGGGCGCCGCCCAAGACCAATAAACCCCTTCTCACGCCCTGTTGTTCTTGAGTCACTCTCCGTACGCTGTTGGTCAATAAGCCATCGATCAACTTCAGTCGCAGAGGCGAATCGGTGGAACGACCAGCAGCATTGCGGGGAGCAGAGCATGGTCATCAAGATTGTCGATCAGATCAATGACGACGAGATCCTCGAAGCGGCGTGGGACCTCTATCTCCACGCCTTCCGCGAACTGAACGCGATGGCGGTGCAACGGCACCTCATGTACCGCCATGAGTTCGACGAGGTCATGAACGATCAGCGCGTCCAGAAGCTCCTGTGCGTGGACGATGACGGGACCCTCTGCGGACTGTCCACGTACACGAACGAACTCGACGCGGTGCCACTGATCGCTCCCGAGTACTTCGAGCGGCACTGGCCCGAGCATTATGCGGCACGCAAGATCTGGTACATCGGTTTCGTCGCGGTGCACCCTCAGGCCCAGGGCCGGCACATGTTCCGCCAACTGGTCGAAGAGATGTACGTCATCGCCGCCACCCAGAACGGACTCGTCGGCATAGACATCTGCAGCTACAACGACGAGGTGCTGAACTTCTCGCACGTCTTCCGGACCATGGTGGAGCGTCTCGACACCAACATGCGCTTCCAGCGGATCGACCAGCAGTCGTACTGGCTCTACGAATTCCCTGGTGAGGAGGCGGCCTGAGTGGTCACCGGAACTCACGCCATAGGCGACCTCCGCATCGACCACCACGGTGGTCTGCCGGGTACCTGGTTGACGGGCCGGCGCGGGTGACCGTGCCGGAGACGGGTATCGCGATTTCGGTGGTCATTCGCCTCCAGATATGCCGGGAGTCCGGCTCGGTCGAGCCGGGCGTGGTGGCGGTCCAGCAGGGCGCTGCCGATACCCCGATTCTGCGGATCGGGGCGCGCCGCGCGGGACGCCAGGTGGTGGTCCGGGTCGAGCGGGTTCTGCGCATCGAGCGCCGCGGTGAGTACACGCGCGCGGTCGGACGCCGGCCCGGCCACCTCCTTCATCCGCCGTCCGGAGCCGGACGGCGGCGGGCTTATCGGTGCCGACGCGATGGCGGCGGCCACGAGGCGGGCGGTCTCGTCCGTGCCGACGGGAGTGTCGTCACGGATCACCGGTTGCCGGGTGGCCTTCGTCATCGGAATCCTCTCTCCGGGTGCGTACGGGCGGATCAGTAGTGGTAGCCGCGGGCTCCGACGGGTTCATGTGACCCTTTGGTCAGCGGTGGGCCCTCCGGTAACGCCACGACCCCGCCGTCGGCGCCGCGGCCGATCGCCGCATAGGCCTCCGGCCGCGCGGCGCGCATGCCCAGCGCCCAGAGGACGCCGATCAGCGCGACACCCATGTAGAGCACCGGGATCAGCCACTGGAACGGCGAGTCCCCGTCGACCTGCAGCAGCTCGCCGAAGCCGATCACGGTGATGCCGAGCACGGCGCTGAGCAGCAGGAACGCGATCATCGGGGCGATCATGGCGCGCCAGATGTTCTCCAGGCCGCGGTTGCGCACGAAGAACACGAGCACCGCGAAGGACGCGCTCCACATCAGGATGAGCACGCCGAGCCCGCCGATGGTGGTCAGGTAGGCGAAGACGTACAGCAGCGGTTCGACGCCGGCCACGGCGTAGGCGATCAGCACCCCGAGCGCGAGCACGCTCTGGGTGATCGAGCCCAGCAGCGGGGCGCCGGTACGCGGATGGGTGTGTCCCCACACCGACGGCAGCACGCCCTCACGGCCCAGCGCGAACTGGTAGCGCGCCACGGCAGCGTGGAACGCGAGCAGCGCCGCGAAGACGCTGGTCAGGAACAGGATGTAGCCGATGTCCACCAGGATCCCGGGCACGTGCGGTCCGACCAGCGCGAACACCAGGTCCGTCCGGTGCTCCTGTGCCGTCGCGACGATCTGGTTCGCCCCGGTGTTCACCGCCATCGCCCAGGCGGAGATTCCACAGAGGAGCCCGGCCAGGATGACCGCGAGGTGGGTGGCGCGCGCGACGGTCCGCTTCGGGTCCTTGGCCTCCTCGGAGAGCACGACCGTCGCCTCGAAGCCGACGAAGCCGGCGACCGCGAGAACCAGCATCGCGCCGACGTCGGCGGTGAAGAGCTGCGCCGGCGCGAGCGTCTCGAAGCTGATGTGCCCGCCGGCCGGGTTCGCGACCATCACCAGGTCGTAGATCAGCACCACGCTGATCTCGGCGATCAGCAGCACGGCGAGGACCTTGCCGCTGAGATCGACCCAGAGCAGGCCGAGCACCGCGACCAGCGCCCACGCGACCAGGGCGCAGGTGAACCAGCCGACCGTGATGCCGAGCGCCGCGAGGATGTCGGAGGCCGCCGAGCCGAAGAGCCCGAACAGACCGATCTGCATCAACGAGTACGCCGGCAGCGCCACGAACGCCGCCCCGACACCCGTCACCCGCCCGAGCCCGTGGCTGATGTAGGCGTAGAAGGCGCCGGAGTTGACGATGTGCCGGCTCATCGCCACGAACCCGACCGTGAAGACGGACAGGATCCCGGCCACCACCAGGTAGATGACCGGCACGGCGGTGTTGCCGATGATCGCGTAGATCGCCGAGATCGAGCCGATGATGACGGTCAGCGGGGCGGCACCGGCCACACCGAAGAAGACCACGGAAGGCACGCCGAGCCGGTTACGAGCCAGTGCGGTGGAGATGATGTCCGGCTCGGCGATTTCCTTACGCGCCATCAACAGCCTCCCGGCCCATTGATCGAAGTTGTCCGGTCGGCGGTGGTGCCGCCCGCGAGAGCTCACCGACGCCCGACGGCCAGCACCGAGCCGACGCTGGACTCGGTGTACTCGATGAGCTGTCGCAGGTCCTCTGGTAGTGACGCCACCGTGTTGGGCAGCACGGTGAGCGCGGAGCGGTGCGCCTCGAAGTCCCACAGCACGTGGCGGGTGAGCCCGGTCGCGGCGACGAGGCCGGCCAGTACCCGGTCACCGAGGGACATGTCCATCCCGCGGACCAGGATGTTCGCGAGCCGCATGGGTGCCCAGGCCGCGGCGTTGCGCTGCAGCTCGTTGTTGGGCATATAGAAGGTCTGTGTGCTCAGCATCCGGCGCCGGGTCACCGATTCGACCGCGCCGCAACGTTCCAACCGCTCGCCCACCCGGACCGCCGCGTCCTGTGACAGATAGGCCAGCCACGTCCGCACGTCGCGATGCTGCGGCTGGGCAATCAACAGGTCGAGAATAGAATGGGTGAGTGCGTCGCGGGGCGGTTGGTTGCTCACGATCTCGAGGTCACCCGCGAAGATACGGAGCCGATTGTCGAGGATAAGCTCGCCCAGCAGCGAGGCAGCCAGGCCGATACCGGTGGCCCGCGGATGCAGCCGCGAACGGCCGGTTCGGTCCTCGTGAGCGATCAAGTAGAACTGGTCAGCCAGCACGCCGCCACTCCCTAGTACACATCGACATGAGATACGTCGACGGGCAACAACTGCCCGTATAGACCGCACTTACTCTTTGTCCGACGCATCATGTACCCAGCTCTAAGGTCAACACAAGAAGTACTAGACTCGTAATCTGTCGTGATGTTCTTGGCGGAGCATGGGACGGTGCTGGACGTGTATCCCTACCCGAGAACCGAGGGGGCCACAGTGGCCACTGACGAGGGCCCTACCCTGCGGCGGCGACGCCTGGGAGCCGAGTTGAAGCGGTGCCGCGAGGCCGCGGGACTGACCCAGGAGATCGTCGGGCGGCACTTCGAATGGCACGCGGCGAAGGTCACCCGGATCGAGACCGCGCGCGTGGCCGTGACCGCGCGCGACGTGAAAGACCTGCTCACGCTGTACGGCGTCGAGGACGAGGCGTACCGCGAGGCGCTCATGGCGCTGGCCCGGCTGTCCCGGGAGCGGACATGGTGGACGGACTACCGCGACATCATGCGCCCCGGCAACTTCGTCGGCCTCGAGGCGGAGGCGTCGGTCCTGCGCGCGTGGGAGCCCCTGGTGGTACCGGGCCTGCTGCAGACCGAGGAATACATGCGTGCGCTGATGCGCACCGGCCGTGCCTCCGACCCCCCGCACCACATCGATCGGCGGGTCGCGCTGCGCCTGAAGCGCCAGGGCCGGCTGACCGCCCGGAACCCGCTCAACCTGGTCGCGATCATCGATGAATCCGTGGTGCGCCGCGTCGTGGGCGGCCCGGAGGTCATGAACGAACAGCTACTGCACCTATTAGAAACCGCTCAACTACCCACAGTAACGGTGCAGATCTTGCCGTTCGACGCCGGCGAACATCCCTTCCTGGGTGGCTCAGCAGCGCTTTTAGAGTTCCGGGAGACCACTCATTTGGATGTAGTTTACCTAGAGGGTCTTGCGGGAGACTACTACGAAGAGCAACATTCAGAGGTCGCCCGCTACCGAGACGAGTTCGAGCGACTGAGCGCCAAGGCCCTCGACAGTCGTCTGACGATCAAGATGATCGAAGGCCTGCTTCACCGCTAGGCCTGCGCGGGAAGCGTGCAGTGAGAACTACAACCGCATATTGAAGGGAGGTGCTTGGCATGCCTGCGCACCATCTCAACGCTGCCGTGTGGAAGAAAAGCAGTCGCAGCAACGGAAACGGCGGCAACAACTGTGTCGAGGTCGCATTCCTCGACACAGCCGTTGCCGTTCGCGACAGCAAGAACCCTACGGGTCCAGCTCTCATCTTCAACCCGTCA
This sequence comes from Actinoplanes sp. NPDC049118, assembly GCF_040648555.1. Classification (NCBI taxonomy): domain Bacteria; kingdom Bacillati; phylum Actinomycetota; class Actinomycetes; order Micromonosporales; family Micromonosporaceae; genus Actinoplanes; species Actinoplanes sp. NPDC049118. The sequence continues at coordinate 214,033 of NZ_JBEZDY010000001.1, read as the reverse complement.
AACTGGACTGAGTTTGTCGACTCAGCCAAGGGCGGCGAGTTTGATCTGAACAGGTGAGAGAATACCGATCGGTGCGTGACGATGGGAAGTAGTGAATCAAAATCAACTTCCGCCGATGCATGATCCGTTTCAAGATAGTGAAACGTTTGTCAGCGGCTTTCGGATTGCGTGCCATCGGATCCGTGCGGTAGGGAAGTTCGGGGCGTCCGGCCGGGCGCCCCGAACCTGCTTTCCGGCCCCTGGGCAGGCAATTCTCCGCCTCTCGGGGTATTCACCAGGCCATATACGGGGTGTACGCTCAGGAGTTAATTCATAACCCAGCGTGAAGGGGCCTCCCGTTGCGCACCATATCTCCCCATTCTCCGGAAGCCGATCCGGAGGCCGGAGCACCCGGCGACCCTCCCCATGCCGGGGCGCCGCTGCTCGAGATGAGGGCCGCGCGCATCGTCGCCGCCCTGGATGAATTCCGAAACGCATTCCCGCAGGTGCGACCCTTCTACGCCACGAAATGCAATACCGATGCCGGCGTACTGCGGGTACTGCACCGGGCGGGATCCCGTTTCGAGGTCGCATCCATCGAAGAAATCAAGATTCTTCGGACCCTTGGCGTGCGCGGACAGGATCTGATCTTCAGTAACCCGGTACGCGCACGCGAACAGACCAGACAGGCGGCCCGCGCCGGCGTGTACCGCTTCGCGGTCGACTCCCGGGAGGAATTGCACCGGGTGGCCGAGGAGGCGCCGGGCAGCTGCGTCTACGCCCGGCTCGCCACGGGCGCCGCGGCCAGCGTCGTGCCGAGCGAGGGAAAGTTCGGTGTGGACGCCCGCGGCGCGATCGACCTGCTCGTCCGCGCGCGCGACCTCGGACTGGTCCCGTACGGGATCACCTTCCACATCGGTTCCCAGTCGCTGAGACCGGCGGCCATCGAGGCACCGCTGGCGGAGGTCAACACCGTGCTGTCCAGATTGATCAGCGTGGGCATCCGGCTGCAGATGGTGGACATCGGTGGCGGCTTCCCCGCGTCGTACGACCGGCCGGTGCCCGCGCTCGCGGTGTTCGGGCGCGCCGCGGCGGCGGGCATCGCCCAGCTGCCGTACGCGGTGGAGGTCTTCGCCGAGCCGGGCCGCTGCATCGTCGCCGAGGCCGGCACGTTCCGGTGCCGGGTGATCGGCGTCGCGCAACGGCCCTCGGGACACTGGGTCCACACCGACCTCGGCGTCTTCAACGGCCTGATGGAGGTCCTCGAGTCGGGCGGCGGCCTGCGCTATCCGATCTGGGACAACCGCGGCTCGTCCAGCCGGCGCCGCTTCCACGTGACCGGCCCGACCTGCGACGGCCAGGACACGTACGCCCGGGACGTGCCGCTCTCCGCGGACCTGCGCGAGGGCGACGAGGTGCTCATCGGCTCGGCCGGCGCGTACACGACGGTGTACGCGTCCCGCTTCAACGGCTTCGCACCGCCCACCGTGCTGGTGATCTGAGGCGGTGAGGTCAGGCGCGGTGCTCGAGGTGGGCGCGACGCCGTCGCACCGACGCGAGGTCCCGCCGGCGAGGGCTCCCCCGAGCCGATCAGCTCCCCTGTAGCGGAAGACCACCGTCGCCGGATCCGCGCCGAGGTCACTGGGAGAAGCCGTCGGCGATGAGCCGGAGGGTGGAGCGGCGCAGGCCTCTCGGCATGCGCCGGGCGTGCCGGCGCGCGGGGTCGGCCTCGGACAGCCGGGCGCGCAGGGACTCGGGCACCCACGGCCCGCCCGTGTAGAGCAGGCCGCCCGCGACCCGCTCCCCCGCGAGGCGCCGCCCGGCGAGCCGGGCGTAGGCGGCACCGAACCAGCACCAGTCCGGCGGCTCCGGCGGCAGCCCCGACCAGTCGCCCATCGGGGCGAGGTAGGGCTCCTCGGGACGCTCGGCCGGGCCGTAGAGGGTGCGGCCCTCGCGCTGCATGCCGCCGGCGACGGAGGCGGAGACGTACACGGTGCCGGGGTGGGTCAGCGCGAGGGCGAAGCGGCGCACCCGGTCGTCGCCGGGTGGCAGCTGCGCGTGCAGGGAGTGCACGGCGACCGGGCCGCGGGGCCGCGCCTCCGCGGCGGCGAGCGTCGCGTGGTACACCGGCGGGGTCCCGGACAGCAGCAGGAGCGAGTCCGCGTTCGCGTGTGCCCGCGCGAACGCCTCCGGCCCGTCCCGGTCGAGCCTGCCGCGCAGGGGTTCGGTGTCGCCGAACCGGCGCGGCATCGCCTCGGGAAGCAGCTCCCGGGCGGCGTCGAGCCAGCGCGCGACGATGTCCGGGGAGCGGTCGCGCCGCTCGTACCACCGCAACACCAGCACGTCGAGACCGTTTGACACCGGACCATCATCCAGGAGCGGTGCCCGGCCCCCGCGGGGACCGTAGCCTCATCGCATGTACTTCCCCTGGGACGAATCGCGGCCGGCGTTCGCCGACGCCGCGCAGTGGTTCGTGCGCACGACCGCCCTCGTCGGTGACCGCTGGGACGCGCCGGGCCTCGGCGAGTGGGACGTGCGCGCGCTCGTCGGACACACCAGCCGCTCCCTGCTCACGGTCGAGGCATACCTCGCCCGTCCCGCCGCGGCCGCCGAGCTCGCCTCGCCGGGCGACTACTACCGCGCTACGAGGGCGGCCGCCGCCGGTGCGGCCGTCGCGGCGCGCGGGCGCGACGCGGGGGTCGCGCTGGGCGCCGATCCCCCGGCCGCGGTGGCGGAGCTCGCCGCCCGCGTGGTGGCGCTTGTCGGCGCCCGGGACGGCACCGAGCTCGTGACGACGATCGCGGGCGGCATGCGGCTCGGGGACTATCTGCCGACGCGCACGTTCGAGCTGGCCGTGCACACCGCGGACCTCGCCGCCGCGATCGGCGCACCGGCCGAGGTGCCCGCGACGGCCGGGGCGCAGGCGCTCCGGGTGGTCACCGACCTCGCCGTCGCGGACGGGCTCGCCGCACCGCTCCTGCTCGCCGCCACCGGCCGGCCGGGCCTTCCCGCGGGCTTCTCCGTGCTCTGATCCGGCGGTCCGGGCCGCCGTTGCTACTGGATGCCGTTGGTGCGGCAGTACTTGGCGTAGGTACCGGTGCAGACGATCCGCTTGTCGACGAAGCCGTCGGCGATCACCTTGGCGACGTCCTTCTTGAAGACCTGCGTCGGGTTCAGCAGCACCGAGTCCACGTACCCGCCCGACTCCGGATCCTTGACCCGGCGGTCGGCGCCCGCGGGCTTCTCGCCCTTGTACAGGCTGATCGCGAGCCGGGCCGCCGCCTCGGCCTCCTTCTTGATCGGCTTGTAGACCGTCATGCACTGGTCGCCGGCGAGGATGTTCTGCAGGCCCTGCGTCTCGGCGTCCTGGCCGGTGACCGGGATCGTGCCGTTCACGCCCTCGCGCTTGAGCACGGTGATGGCGGCGTTGCCGAGGCCGTCGTTGGCGGCGAGCACGCCGTCGATCTTGCCCTCGGTCTGTGCCCACATCTGTTCGAAGATGAACCGGCCGTCGTCGTTGTTCCAGCGGGGCACCGACTGGTCCGGCCCCTTGAGGAACGTGCCCTCGTCGTACTTCGCCTGCAGGATCTCGTCGTAGCCCTCCCTGAAGAGGGTCGCGTTGTTGTCCGTCGGCGCGCCGTTGAGGTAGACGATGCGCGGGTTCTCGACGCCCTTCGCATCCAGGCACTTGACCAGGCCCCGGCCCTGCATCCGGCCGACCTCGACGTTGTCGAAGCTGACGTAGTAGTCCGCGTTGCCGTTGAGGGTGAGCCGGTCGTAGTCGATCGTCTTGACGCCGGCGGCCTTCGCCTTGTCGAGCACGGCCTTGCCGCTGGCCGCGTCCAGGCTGACGATCATCAGGACCTTGGCGCCACCGGAGATCATGTCGTTGGCGATCTTGGCGAAGTTCCCCGCGTCGCCCTGGGCGTTGCGGATGTCGACGGGCACGCCGGCCGCCTCGAAGGCGGCCCTGAGCAGCTTCGGGTCGTCACTGCCCCACCGCTGCGAGGTCGTGGTGTCCGGCAGGATCACGCCGACTTTGCCCGCGCCGCCGCCGGAGGCGGTGCTGGCGTCGTCGTCGTCGCAACCGGCCAGGCCACTCAGGGTCAGCAGACCTGCCGTGGCGACCGCCACCAGCTTCCTACGCATAGCGTTTTCTCCTCCCGGGACAAAGCCGGGCCAGGGTAACAGAGCGTAAGCATGCCGGGGATCGGGTCGTGATTAAAGTCCCATCGGCCTCATGTTCTGACGGCCATCCCGGCGAGCATGACGGAGGGCGCGGCGTCGGCGTCGGCGGGCGCCTTGGCGCCGGGGTGCCACCGGTTACCGGCCACGATCCCCGGCTCGATCGGACTCCAGCCCTCGAACAGCGCCGTTACCTGCTCCTCGTCCCGTAACACCAGCGGCGTGCCGGTGCGGCTGAGCAGATCGACCACGCGATCGATCTGCTCCATGAAGGCGCTGGCGGTGACGTGCGAGATGACGAGGAGACTGCCCGGTGCGGCCAGGTCGTGGTAGCGCCGCAGGGCGACGGCCAGCGCGGGGCTGTCGGGCATGAACTGCAGCACCGAGATGAGCTGGATGCAGACCGGCTCGGAGAAGTCGAGCACGGAGCGCAGCCCGGCATCGCCGAGGAAGGACTCCGGCAGCTGGATGTCGCCCTGGACCGCCACGGTGTCCGGGTCGTCGCGCAAGAGCTCCCGGGCGTGCAGGACCGCGGTGGGGTCCAGGTCGACGTAGCACACCCGGGCGCCGGGGCACACGGCGCGCGCGACCTCGTGCACGCTGCCCGCGGACGGAATGCCGGACCCCAGCTCCAGGAACTGCCGCACGCCGCGCTCGGTGGCGTACCGGACGGACCGGTGCTGGAAGGCCCGGTCGGCGGCCATGATCTCCGGAATCTGGGGCATCAGCTCGACCGCGCGGGCCGCGACCGCCCGGTCGACGGCGAAGTTGTGGCTTCCGCCCCGCAGGAGGTCGTAGATCCGGGCCAGGCTCGGCCGGTTCGGATCGACCGTCGCGGGCAGGCGCACCGGTGCTGCCATGTCGCCCGCCCCCCGCCGCACGGATTCGCACAACCGCGACCCTTCCGATGCGGATGACTTTACGGTGGGCATGGTGCGTATCGGCAGAAACCGGGGGGATGGTGCAGTCCCTAGAATCCATGACCGGCCTCTTGGTGGAGGAGGCACCGGACGCCGTGATCATCAGCGGGGCGGACGGCACCATCGCGCTGGCCAACCGCCGGGCGCACGGCATGTTCGGCTACCCGCCCGGCACCCTGCCCGGCCACAACGTCGACGACCTGGTGCCCGACGAGACCCGGCCGATCCACCCCGGCTACCGGGCCGGATACCTGGCCAGCGAGCACCCGCCGCTGCGCCGCCTGCCGCTGCGCGGCCGGCGGCAGGACGGCAGCGTCTTTCCCGTAGAGGTCTCCCTGGCCGCGGTCTCGGCGCCGGACGGCGACACCTATGTGACCGCGGTGCTGCGTGATGACAGCGCGCACCGTGAGGCGGAGGAGACCCGGGCGCTGCTGGCCTCGATCGTGCAGTCGTCGCACGACGCCATCGTCACCACCGACCTGGCCGGCGTCGTGCTGACCTGGAACCCGGGCGCCGAGCACCTGTACGGCCACACCGCGGCCGAGATGCTGGGACACCCGATCGACCCGATCATCCCGCCGGAGCGGAGCATCGACGAGGAGGAGGTCCGCGACCTGGTACGGATCGGCGGCCGGATGGACCGGTACCGCACGCACCGGCTGCACGCCGACGGCAGCACGATCGCGGTCTCGCTGCTCGTCTCCCCGCTGCAGGACCGGGACGGCACCATCGTCGGCATGACCACGACGGCCCGCGACGTCAGCGACCGGGAGCGCGCCGAGGCCCGGGTGCAGGCCGTGCTCGACGCGGCGCCGGACGCACTGCTCGGCGTCGACGACGCCGGGTACATCGTGCTGGTCAACGCGGAGGCGGAGCGGATGTTCGACCTGCCACGCCACGACCTCACGCACATGGCCGTGCACCGGTTGCTGCCCGACGGCCTGCCCGCCGCCTCGGCCGTGCTGCGGACCGGCGGCGACTCGACCCCGCTGAACACCGAGCGGCTGACCGACCACACCGCGACGCCGGGCTGGGCCACCCGTACGGCCCGGCGCCGGGACGGCAGCCAGCTGCCGGTCGACATCTCCTGCAGCGCGCTGGACACCGACAGCGGGCTCATCGTGGTGGCCGCCGTACGCGACGTCTCCGAGCGCCTCGCCGCCCAGATCGAGCAGGAGTCGCTGCGCGAGGAGGCCGAGCAGCAGAAGACGGAGGCGCGCAACCAGCGCACGCAGCGGCTGGAGAGCCTCGGCCAGCTCGCCGGCGGCATCGCGCACGACTTCAACAACCTGCTGGCCGTCATCCTCAACTACGCCTCCTTCATCATCGAGGACGGCCGGCACACCACCTTCGCCAAGGACGCCGAGCAGATCGCCCGGGCCGCACGCCGGGGCAGCGAACTCACCCACCAGCTGCTCTCGTTCGCCCGCCGGGAGGTGATCCGGCCGCGCGCGCTGGACGTCAACACCGTGGTGTCCGAGGTGCACCAGATGCTGCAGCGCTCCATCGGCGAGCACATCGCGCTGAGCACGAGCACGGCCGCGGACCTGCCGGCCGTGATGGCCGACCCGGGCCAGCTCGAGCAGGTGCTGGTCAACCTCGCGGTCAACGCCCGCGACGCCATGCCCGCGGGCGGGGAGCTGACGATCGACACCGCCGCGGTCGACGTCGACGACGAGCACGCCGCGCGCCGGGCCGGCCTCGCGGCCGGCGGCTACGTCCGGATCCGGGTGTCGGACACCGGCACGGGCATGCCGCGGGACGTCATCGACAAGGCCTTCGACCCGTTCTTCACGACCAAGCCCAGCGGGCAGGGCACCGGGCTCGGCCTGGCCACCGTCTACGGCATCATCACCCAGGCCGGCGGAACCGTGCAGATCTACTCGGAGCCGGGTCTCGGCACCACGATCACCGTCCTGCTGCCGGTGACCGACGCCGTCGTGCGGGAGACCGAGACCCACGAACCCGCGGGTGACTTGCAGGGGCATGGTGCCACGGTGCTGGTGGTGGAGGACGAGACCGCGCTGCGCGAGGTCACCCAGCGGATCCTGCTGCGTGCGGGCTACACCGTGCTGACCGCACCGAACGGCAGCGAGGCGCTGAAGATCGCCGGGGACCACCCGGACCCGATCGACGTCCTGCTCACCGACGTGATCATGCCGGGCATGCTGGGCAAGGACATCGCGGCGGCGATCGTCTCGGCCCGCCCGGAGACCCGCGTGCTGTTCATGTCGGGCTACGCCCAGCCGGTGCTGACCACGCACGGCACGCTGCCGCCGGACGTGCACCTGCTGGAGAAGCCGTTCACCGGCGCGGAACTCGTCACCGCCCTGCACCAGCAACTTCATCGCTAGGGTCGGTCCCGCCTGCGGGCGCCGGCGCAAGCGCGCGGCGCAGGGCCCGGCACCGCCGCGCCTCGGCCGGATCCGCCACCGGTACGGCGGGCGGCAGGCCGGCGCCATCGCGACAAGGCCCCGCAGGAAGTGCCTGTACCGGGCCAGGGGCGGCCGGTCGATGCACAAGATCCGCATTACCCACAATTCCTGTCGGGTGAGTAGGATGGCGCGGTGATATCGCTTACCGAGCCGGCCGCGGAGCGCCTCGTCGCCGACCAAGCCTTCACGCCCGGGATGCCGGGCTTCGTCGGGGTCGCCGTCGACCTGCTGCTCGATCGGCCCGCACTGCCCGGCACCCCGCCCGGGTCGCCGGCGGAACGCCCGCGGCTGCGGCACGGCTTCCTGACCGCCGGGTCCGCGCGGGTCGCGGTGGTCAGCGGGCCGCCGTCGCCCGGCGTCGAGGCGAGCGCCGCACGGATGACCGAGGATCTGCGGACGGCGCTGCCGCTGATCGGCGTGCACCGGGCGGCCGTGCTGGACGAGGCCGCCGACGCGGTCGACCCGCAGACCGCGGGCGACGACGCCTACGCCACCGCGACGGCGGGCATCCGGGTCGGGCTCGAGGCCGGCATCGACGGCGCCGGTCCGTACGGGCTGGGCCGGCGTTGGCATCTCGCGCACGCGATCGCGCCGGTGCTGGCCGCGGCGTTCGCCAACGCCCCGCTGCACCACGGCCGGCCCACCGGCTGGCGCAGCGTCCGCCAGGCCCTGCGCCGCGACCTGCCGTCCGCGCCGCCCGGCGACGACCCGCGGGCCGCCTGGACGGCCCTGGTGCTGGACTCGCCCAGCGGCGGTCGCACGTTCCGGGAGTGGACCCGCTCCGCGCCGGGCGACCGGCCGACCGGCACCGACCTCGCCCGGCACATCGCGACGCTGCGGCCGCCGGTCGCCGCCCGTCGGCACCTCGAGATCGACGTCGCCGACCGCCAGCCCGGCGACGGCTGGCTCGTGCCGCTCGCGGTCACCGCGGCCCTGCTGGACGACGCGTACGCGGCCGCCGAGGCGGAGTGCGCGACCCGGCCGCTGGTGGGTACCCCGCGGCTCTGGGAACGCGCCGCCCGCGACGCGCTGACCGATCCGGACCTGGCAACCGCCGCGCGGGAATGCTTCGTCTCCGCGTACGCGGCGCTGGCCCGCCAGGGCGTCTCCCGGGAGATCCGGGACGCGGTCGCCGCCTTCACCGAGCGGTACGTGCTGCGCGGCCGCTGCCCGGCCGACGACGTGCTGGACCGGGTGACCGCCCGCCCCTGAGCCCGCTGGTAGGTTCGTACCTTTATGTCGGACCGGCCCACAGCTCAGGAGCCTTGTGAAGATCCTCGACGAAGTGTCGCGCACGCTCAACGAATTCCTGCTCGTACCCAGCCTCACCACCGCCGCCTGCACCCCGGACAACATCGACCTGAGCGCGCCCCTGGTGCGCCACCGGGTCGGCGAGACCTCCCCGATCCGCATCGCCACCCCGCTGACCAGCGCGATCATGGGAGCGGTCTCCTCGCCCCGGCTCGCCATCGCCCTGGCGCAGTGCGGCGGGCTCAGCTTCGTGCACCAGAACCAGCCGTACCCGGAACAGGCCGCCATGGTCGAGGCGGTCAAGCGGCACAAGGCCGGCTTCCGCTTCTCCGACATCAACATCAAGCCTTCGGCCACCCTCGGCGAGGTGACCGTGCTGCTGGAGTCCGCCGAACGTGACGTCGCCGTGGTCACCGACGACGGCAGCCCGCACGGCCTGTTCGTCGGTCTGATCTCGACCGACGACTTCCACCCGCGGCGCCACCGCCTGGACGACCCCGTCTCCTCCCGGATGCGCGCCGCCGCGGACCTGGTGACCGCGCCGCCGACGGTGACCCTGTCCGAGGCGAACACGCTGATCTGGGACCACCGGCTGGACGTGCTGCCCGTCGTCGACGCCGACGGCCTGCTGCACTCCATCGTGCTGCGCCGCGACTACGAACTGCACAAGCGCTTCCGCGACGAGTCGATCGACGCGGACAAGCGCTTCCGGGTCGGCGCGGGGGTGAACACCCACGACTACAAGGAACGGATCCCCGCGCTCGTCGAGGCCGGCGCGGACCTGCTCTGCATCGACTCGTCCGACGGATACTCGGTGTGGCAGGCGGAAACGCTCGGCTACGTCCGCGACACCTACGGCGACGACGTGCGCATCGGCGGCGGCAACGTCGTCGACGGCCGCGGGTTCCGCTACCTCGCCGAGGCCGGCGCCGACTTCGTCAAGGTGGGCATCGGCGGCGGTTCGATCTGCACCACCCGCGACCAAAAGGGCATCGGGCGCGGGCAGGCCTCCGCGCTGATCGACGTGGTGCGCGAGCGCGACGCGTACGCCCGGGAGACCGGGGTCTACGTGCCGCTGTGCTGTGACGGCGGCCTGCTCACCGACTCGCACATGGCGATAGCGTTCGCCTTCGGCGCCGACTTCGTCATGCTGGGCCGCTACTTCGCCCGCTTCGACGAAAGCCCGTCACCGCTGGTACGCGTCGGCGGCCAGTTCTTCAAAGAGTATTGGGGCGAGGGCTCGAGCCGGGCGCGCAACGTCTCGCGGTACGAGCACGGCGGCGGCAGCCGACTCACCTTCGAGGAGGGCGTCGACGGCTACGTCCCGTACGCGGGCAGCCTCTACGACAACGTCGACCTCACCATCGCCAAGCTCAAGGCGACGATGATCAGCTGCGGCGCGACGGACCTGCGCGGCTTCCACGACGGCGCGGTCCTGGTGCCGGTGTCGCAGCAGAGCTTCCTGCAGAACAGCGCCGAGATCCGCCTGCGCGACCGCCCAAGCGACGCGGGCCGCTGACGGCCGGGGGCGCGGCGAGCACTGCCGCGCCCCAACCGGGCGCGACAGCGCTCAGGGCCGAGTCGGTCGACGCCCGGCGCTGCCGGGTCGCGGCCCGCGCTCGGCCGAGCCTTCGCCGGCCACGAGGGCGAGGATCGATGGCAGCAGGTGAGGGTTGGCGGCGATTGTCGCTTCGGCGTCGAAGCTGTGCGGAGCCCCGTCGCGATCGACGGTCAAGGCGCCGGCCTCCCGCGCGATGACCACGCCGGCCGAGGTGTCCCATGGCTTGTTGGCCAGGATGATCACTGAATCGATCTTTCCAGCGGCAAGCCACGCCAGATCGACGGCCGCCGACCCGTGCATCCGGATGCGCTGGGCCCGCGCGGCAAGCCGATGCGTCAGCGCGAACCGGAGCCGGTTCTTCTCCTCGGCACCGGGACCGACTGCATAGTCACCGATCGCCACGACCGCCTCGCTGACCTCGGTGACGCCGCTGACACCAAGGCGCCGGCCGTCGGCCTCTGCACCGTGGCCCTCGGCCGCGCTGTACCGGCCGCCCAGGAAGGGCAGGTCGATGACGCCGAGGACGGCTCGCTTCCCGGCGATCAGGCCGAGTGAGACAGCGCAGAGCGGCGACCCGTGCACGAAGTTGACCGTGCCGTCGACCGGGTCCAGCGTCCAGAGCAGCCCGCCTGTGTCGCCGCTGGATCCGTTCTCCTCACCGAGGAAACCGATCTCCGGGGTCTGCTCGGTGAGGAAGGCCCGGACCCGGTCCTCGACCGCGAAGTCGACCTCGGAGGCCATGTCCCGGTCGCCTTTGGACGTCAGGACGCCCGGTCGCATGCTGCGCATGATGCCGCTCGCGAGGTCGACCGCCCGGTGCGCGACGGGCAGAAGGCCGGCGTGGTCGGTCATCGGGGTTGTCCCCCGGCCCAGAGCTCTTCGAACGTGCGCTCGAAGACGGGGTAGAGCCCCGCAGAGGACCAACGCTTTCTGATCAACATCGTGGGGGACTCGACGCCTCGCGCATGAGGAAGATAAGGCTGGGAGATGCACAGCTCATCGTCGATGAGAGTGATGTTGATGCGAATCGTCTGGTCATATGTGGCCACCTCGATGCGATCACGGACGTCGATCGGTAGCCGTTCTCGTACCCGGAGCACTCCTTGCAGGTTCAGTGCTGTCAGAGCCCCCAGTTGGCCGGCAACCTGACCCTCCTCGATCTCCCGTTGCCGGATGGCAGCGCCCGCGGGATCTCCGAAGAGCAGGCGCAGACGAGCACCATTCTCGACCAATTGGGCAAGGCGCGTGTCGGCGTACTGCTGGCAGATGAGGTTGAGGGACAGCCCGACGGCCCGGATGTCGGTCGCGCGGTCGAACAGTGCGTGCGGCGGCATCCTGGAGGTGAACTCCGAGCGGCTCGGGTACACCGCTTCGACATCAGAGAATTCGCCGGTCGAGGAGACCATGCCGGCATCGACTCCATGAGCGCGGTCACCCAGGAGGAGGACCATCCTGGCCTCGGCGGGTATGCGCAGCCCCGTGCAGATCCGGGTGAGTACGTCGATGCTGCTCACCCGTCGGGTGCCACCGATGATCTCACTGACCTGCGCCTGACTGAGCCCGGTGGCGACCCCGAGATGGGTCTGGCTGACCCGCGTCGCCCGCTGAATCAGCCGGAACACCTGCGCGATGTCGCGTGCCGCCAAGGCGTCGAGCATGTCGTTCGTCTTCCATACCTGCGTCGGCACGGTGAAGGCGGCCGCTGAGCGAAGGCTCACGAGCAGCCCTCCCCTGGTCGATTCATCAATGGCGCGGCGCCTGTTATCCGGCCGCCGGATAGAACCTACTCCCCGATGGACCATGGCTTGTAATGGATCGGCGGCGACGCACCCACAACGATCTACGTATGGCGATTTCCAATGCTGTCCGCGCAGTGGCGGTGGGAAAGACGGCCGGATTCCGCGTCTCACCCGGCGCACAGGAATGGGTGACCGAACCGGTACGCGAACAACGTCAGCCCCGTCCTGGTGACGTTGTCAGGCTGACCGCGGAGGCCAGCGTGCAGTTTGCCGGGGACCGTTCGATCCTGCTCCGGGTCATCAGCGTCGACCGGCGGGCCACCTATGCCGGCTGGGTCTGGTTGACCGGATACACCGTCGGCAAGCACGGCGACGCGACCGAACGCCGCGAAGTGTTCGTCCGGCGCGCCGGCCTCACCATGGCCTGATGCCGTTGCGACTCGCGATCATCGCGCCGGGATCGTCGCATTCTCGGCGGCAGGGTCGGACACCGTGAAGCGGCGTAGCGCCGGGGTCGTCGCGGCGATCAGGCCGATGGCCGCGACGCTCAGCAGGCCACCGGCGGCCAGCGACGCCGCCCCGGACGTCGCGGCCGCGACCAGGCCCGCGCGCAGGTTGCCCAGTTGGGGGCCCGCCGACCCGACGATGTGTTCCAGCGACGCGACCCGGCCCCGGTAGCCGGGCGGCGTCGAGGACTGCACGACCGTGCCACGGGAGACGACCGCCCAGGTGTCGGCGGCGCCGGCCACCGCCAGCAGGGCGAGCACGATCGGCAGGTGGCCGCTGAGCCCGACCGCACCCAGCGACACCGCCCAGACCGCGCCGCAGGCGAGCAGCACCGTGCCCGGGTGGCGGCGGTGGGTGGCGAGTCCGGACAGCAGCGAGGCCAGCACGCCGCCGACCGCGACGGCGGTGGAGAACAGGCCGAGGATCTCCGGCCGGCCGCCGAACCTCTCCTCGTTGATCAGCGGGAACAACGCGAACGGCATGGCCAGCGTGGTCGCCGCCAGGTCGGCGAGGAACGCGCCGCGCACCTCCGGCGTACGCGCGGTGAAGCGCAAGCCGTCGGCGACCGCCGCCGCGCCGGGGCGGCCGCCGGCGCCCGGCACGCCGCGGGGCAGCCCGGCGATGCCGATCAGGGCGAAGCCGAAGGTCGCCGCGTCGATGGCGAAGCACCAGGCCGTACCCCAGCGGGCGGTGACCAGGCCGGCCGCCGCCGGGCCGAGCAGCATCGCCAGCTGGAACGACAGGTGGTTGAGGGCGAGGCCGGCGGCGAGCCGCTCGCCGGCGAGCAGCGCCGGGACGAACGTGTGCCGGGCGGGCGCGCCGAGCGCCGCGAGCGCCGAGCCGAGGCCGGCGAGCGCCAGCATGAGCGGCACGCCTCCGGCGTCCGTCGCGGCTACCCCGGCCATGGCCAGGCTGACCGCGACCTGCCCGTACGCGCATCCGAGCGCCAGCCGGCGCCGGTCGACGTGGTCCGCGAACGCGCTGCCGGCGAGGGCGAGCACGATCAGCGGTACGGCGGTGACCAGGCCGGCCAGGCCGACCATGGCGGGATTGTGGGTGCGTTCCCAGACGTAGTAGACGACGGCGAACGCGCCCAGCTGACCGCCGAGCCCGGACGCGGTCGTGCCGAGCCAGAGCCGGCGGAAGACGGGGTTCTCCCGCAGTGGCCGCAGGTCGACCAGGGTGCCGGCGGCGCTCACGGCAGTTGCTCGGCGAGGTGGTCACGCAGGCGTTCCGCGAACGGGCGGGCGGCGAGCGCGCCGCGCAGGTCGGCGACCACCCGCATGAGCGGATACTCCAGTTCGGCGTCGAGCGCGCGGACGGTCGCCTCGGTGGCGCGCCACTCGGCACTCAGGAACGGCACCAGTTCCCGGGCCCGCCCGGTGAGCCGCACCCGGCGGGTGCGCCCGTCGGTGTCGTCGGCGCGCTCCACCAGCCCGGCCTTGCGCATCGCGGCCGCGGTCTGGCTCATCGCCGAATGGGTCACCTTGCGGGCGTCGGCGAGCTCCTGGATGGTCAGCGGCCCGCGCCGGCCGAGGTCGATGAGCGGCCCGACGAAACGGGTCCGGACGCCCTCGATGCCGGCCTCGGCGTAGAGGCCGGCGATGTCGGAGTCCATCTCGGCGAGCAGCCGGAACAGGTCGCCGTAGTAGCTGCTGTCGAGCAGGTCCGGTTCGGTCACCCCGCCAATATAACAGTGCTTATATAAATTCCGGCGGGCCCTTAGGATGCGGCGCGGCCGGGCGGCGGGACCGCGGCGGCCTCAGTCGATCGAGGGCCGCGATGACCCGTGCGGCCGGGGTCGGCGGCGCAGCCTCCGGACGGATGCTGACGTAGCAGACCGTTCCCGTGCGGTCCGCCACCACCACCGCCGGGTACGGCAGTACCGACCGGCCGGTGCCCAGCGTCGCGCCCGCCTCCGGGCTCTGGTAGCCGATCCGGAAGGCGTCGATGAGGGCGTGCCGGGGGTCCGAGGCCACCAGGTAGCCGAGGTCGTGCCGGTGTTTGGCCGGGGCAAGCAGCCCCACCCGCTGCGGGCTCACCGCGACCAGGTGGGCGCCCGCGTCGGTGCAGGCCGGCAGCAGGGTGCGCTGGTAGCCGGCGAGCACGGCGTCGACGGACGCCGATTCCGCACAGGAGAAGAAGACCAGCACGAGCGGCCCGGTCTGCAGCAACCGGTCCAGGTGGATCGGGCCGAGGTCCACCTCGATCAGGGGCATGGCCGGGACGCGGCCGCCGGGAGCGACCATCCGGCTCCAGACGGCGTCCTTGGCGAGCTGGCGCCGGAAGGCGGTCTCCTCCGCGCTCCGCAGGCGCACCGGTGCTGTCGTCATGTGCGCCACCATACCTATCAAATTGATAGGCATTGTGGCGCCCGGGTAAACAATGATCAGGGAATGGTTCGATATCCTATTCGGCAGACGGGGATAGTATGCGTTTCTGCGCACGTCCGCCTGCCACAGGAGCTGAGGCCCATGAGTATCACCGACGAGCTGCTGGCCAACGCCGAGCGTTACGCCGCCGACTTCGACAAGGGCTCGCTGCCCCTGCCGCCCGCCCGGCACGTCGCCGTCGTCGCCTGCATGGACGCCCGGCTCAACCCGTACGGGCTGCTCGGGCTCTCCGAGGGTGACGCGCACGTGATCCGCAACGCGGGCGGCGTCATCACCGCCGACCAGCTGCGCAGCCTGGCGATCAGCCAGCGCCTGCTCGGCACCACCGAGATCGTCCTGATCCACCACACCGACTGCGGGATGCTGACCTTCACCGACGACGACTTCAAGGAGAGCATCCGCCACGAGGTCGGCATCAAGCCGCCGTGGGCCGTCGAGGCCTTCGCGGACCTCGACGACGACGTGCGGCAGTCGCTGCGCCGGGTGCTCGAGGACCCGTTCATCCCGGTGAAGGACTCGGTGCGGGGCTTCGTCTACGAGGTCGAGACCGGCAAGCTGCGCGAGGTCCACTGAGCCCTCCCCGAGCCCGGCCCGGCCGATGCTGATACGGTGCCGACTGGTCATGAGTGCCAGCGCGAAGCCCCGGCTTGCTGGCCGGCAACCCTTGTGTTCGCGATGGGGTGCTCCGGGTGAGGACCGGGCCGGCGTCGACAACGACGCGGGCAAGCGCGGGCCCCGGCGGGGTCCCCGACCTCGCGGAGGCTCACCATGTCCCTGTTGCCGCAGCGCACCGACCTCGATGTCGTCGGCGCCGGACTCACCGTACGGCTGCCGGGCGGGGACACCGTCCCGTTCGCCCACCTCGACTACGCCGCGTCGGCCCCGTGCGTCCGCGCCGCGGCCGAGGCGGTCGAGGGCCTGCTGCCCTGGTACGGCAGCGTCCACCGCGGCGCCGGCATCCGCTCCCGGAGGTCGACGCAGGAGTACGAGCGCGCCCGCGACGTCATCGCCGGCTTCGTCGGTGCGCGACCGGGCGACACGGTGGTGTTCACCCGGAACACCACCGACGCGCTGAACCTGCTCGCCCGCTGCCTGCCGGCGGACGTCACCACGATCGTCTTCGACGGCGAGCACCACGCGAACCTGCTGCCCTGGCCGGCGCCGCTGCGGCTGGCGACGCCGTCGAGCCCGGACGCCGCCGTCGAGACCCTGGAGCGGGCGTTGCGTTCGCTGCGCGGTCCGGCCCTGCTCGCCGTCACCGGCGCGAGCAACGTGACGGGCGAGATCTGGCCGGTCCGGCGCCTGGCCGACCTCGCACACCGGTACGGCGCCCGCGTCGTCGTCGATGCCGCGCAGCTCGCGCCGCACTCCCCCGTCGACCTAGCCGAGCTCGGCGCCGACTACCTGGCGCTGTCCGGGCACAAGCTCTACGCGCCCTTCGGCGCGGGCGTGCTGGCGGGCCGCGCCGACTGGCTGGACGCGGCGGCGCCCTACCTGCGCGGCGGCGGCGCCAGCGCGTCCGTCGGCGCCGCCGGCGACGTCACCTGGTCCACCGGGCCCGCCCGGCACGAGGGCGGCACGCCGAACCTGCTCGGCGCGGTCTCCCTGGCGGCGGTCTGCGCGGCGCTGACCCGGGCCGACCGGGCCGCGCTGCACGATCGGGAGCAGGACCTGCTGGCCCGGCTGCGCGGCGGCCTGACCGGGGTTCCCGGCGCCGCCGAGGTCAGCCTCTTCGGCCCCGCGCAGCCCCGGGTGGGCATCGTGTCGCTCGCGCTGCCCGGCAACGACGCCGCCGCGGTGGCCGACCGGCTCGCCGACGACCACGGCATCGGGGTCCGGGCCGGTCAGTTCTGCGCGCACCCGCTCACCCGCCGCCTCACCGGCGCCGCCGGCGTGGCCACCTGTGACGCCTCGACCGCGGCGCTGCTGCGGGTGAGCTTCGGGCTGGGCACCACCGGCGCGGACATCGACCGGTTCGTCGGCGCCCTCGGCGCGTTGACCTCCGTCGGCGCGGGCCGGCAGCTGGTCGGCGCGCGCACCGGCCGGTGAGTACCGGGCCCGCCCACCCGGGAGACTGCTGGCATGCTGGCTCGCATGACTGACATTGATCAGAAGGCGGATCTCCACCACTACCTGCGGGCCACCCGCGAGGCTCTACTGTGGAAGCTGGACGGGCTCTCCGAGTACGACGTGCGGCGGCCGCTCGTGCCGACGGCCACCAACCTGCTCGGCGTGGTCAAGCACGTGGCCAGCATCGAGGCCGGCTACCTGGGCGACACGTTCGGCCGCCCGTTCCCGCAGCCGCTGCCCTGGCTGGACGACGACGCCGAGCCGAACGCCGACATGTGGGCCACCGCGGACGAGTCCCGCGCCGACGTCATCGACCTCTACAAGCGGGTCTGGGCGCACTCGGACGCCACCATCGAGGCGCTGACGCTGGACACGACGGGGCGCGTCCCGTGGTGGCCGGAGGAGCGCGCCACGGCCACCCTGCACAAGATCATGGTTCACATGATCGTCGAGACGTCCCGGCACGCCGGGCACGCCGACGTGGTCCGCGAACTGATCGACGGCGAGGCCGGCATGCGGCCCGGATCGAGCAACCTCGCGCCCGGCGACGAGGCCTGGTGGCGCGCGTACCACGACCGGGTCGAGCAGGCCGCGAAGGAGGCCGGCGAGCGCTGATCAGGCGACGGAGCCGAGCGGGGCGATCGCCGCCGTGACGACCTCCTGTGCCTGCCGGCAGGCCTGCGGGAGCCGGTCCGCGGGCACCGGGTGGCTCAGCGCGTAGCCCTGCGCGAACTCGCAGTTCATCTCGCGCAGGCGCAGCAGCGCCTCCACCTCCTCGACACCCTCCGCGACCACGGACAGGCCGAGGTTGTGGCCCAGGTCGACGGCGCTGCGGACCATGACCGCGTCCGGGGTGCCCGCCGTCAGGTCGCGGACGAAGGTGCGGTCGATCTTCAGCTCGTCCGCCGGGACCCGGCGCAGCTGGGCCAGCGAGCTGAAGCCCGTGCCGAAGTCGTCCACGGAGACGCTGATGCCGTGCTCGCGGACCTCGTGCAGCGCGCGCACCGCCCGCTCCGGGTCGGCCATGATGCTGGTCTCGGTGAGCTCCAGGCGCAGCAGCTCCGGCGGCAGCCCGGCCTCGTCGACGGTGCTCAGCACCCGGGCCACGAAGCCCGGGTCGATCAGGCAGCCCGGCGACACGTTCACCGACACGCTGTACTGCCGTCCGTCGCGCAGCCAGCCGGCCGCCTGGCGCACGGCCACCCCGAGCAGGTGGTACGTGAGGCGGACCTCCAGCCCGCTGCTCTCCGCGATCGGCAGGAATGTGCCCGGCATCAGCAGGCCCCGTACCGGGTGCTGCCAGCGGACCAGCGCCTCCACCGAGGTGACGGCGCCGTCGCTCAGGCGTACCTGGGGCTGGTAGTAGAGCCGCAGCTGACCGCCCGGGTCCGCGGTGTCGAGCAGGGCCCGAAGGTCCGCGAAGAGCTGCATCCGGTCCGGCATCTCCGCGTCCGAGGCGGCGTCGTAGACGGCGACGCCGCCGCCGTTGCCCTTCGCCCGGTACATCGCCGCGTCCGCGTGCCGGAACAGCTCGTCGCCGGCGCCGTGCATCGGGCCGAGCGCGATGCCGAGGCTGCCGCTGATCGCCGCCGGGCCCTCGTCCAGCGCGAAGTCGCGGCGCAGCGCGGCGACCAGCGACTCGGCGAGCTCGGTGGCCGCGGCGACCCCCGTCACCCGGGGCAGCAGGACCGCGAACTCGTCGCCGCCGAGCCGGGCCACGACGCCGTCGGTGCCGACACCGGCGGCCAGCCGCCGCCCGGACTCGATCAGGACCAGGTCGCCGGCGTGGTGGCCCATGGTGTCGTTGACGGCCTTGAAGCCGTTCAGGTCGACGACCATGAGGGCGACGTGCCGGTCACCCGCCGATTCGGCGTCGTCCAGCGCCTCCTGCATCCGCTGGGTGAACAGCGTGCGGTTCGGCAGACCGGTCAGCGGGTCGTGCAGTGCCAGGTGCCGGCTCGTCGCGGCCTGCTCGACCAGCCGGCGCTGGTAGCCCAGGACCAGCCGCAGGATCATGCCGACCAGGAAGAGCCCGAGGCCGAAGCCCAGGCAGGTGCCGACCAGCAGCCGCACCTGGGTCCGCCGCAGCGCCGCGACCTCCCGTTGCGCGGCATCGTGGTACGCGCGCGCCACCATGTCGACGTCGTCCTGCAGGGTGTAGAAGGCCGGGGTCACCTCGAGCCGGTCGAGCTGGATATGGGCGGGGTCGCTGTCGGCGATCAGCAGGATCAGCCGCTCGGCGAGCGCCTGGTAGGCGAGCTGCTCCGCGTGCAGGCGCAGCGCGTCCTGCCGGGCCTGCCCGTCGTCGCCGGCGGCGATCTGCGCGAGGGTGTCGTTGGCCGTGCGAACGACCTGGTCGAAGCGCTGCTTGACGGCGACCGACGGCTCCACCTGGTAGTGCCGCAGGTTCACCTCCTGCATCGCGATCGCGATGCGGGCCTCGGCGAAGAGCGAGTCCACGACGAGAGCATGGCTCTGCTGCTCGGTCGCGCGGGTGGTGTGCACGGTCCCCTGGATCACGTACGCCGCCAGCGCCAGCAGCACACCGGCAAGCGCAGCGGTCGTCGCCACGCTGCGTCCCCGAATGCGCCTGATCACGGCCCTCTAGTTCGGCAGCGAACGGCAAGGGTGAAGGCGAATGGGCTCAAGTGGGTGTGCCCGGAACCGATGAGTGCACCGAGCGAGAAGGACGGGGTGTTCCCATGCGCAGCCGACAGTTGCTTTCCACTGCCGCGGTGGCAGTCGTATTGGCCGCCCTGACCGGGTGCGGCGGCGCGGAGAAGGCCGGTGACAAGGCCGCGGCCGCGCCGGAGGTCATCCGCCTCGGCACGCTCGTGCCCCTCACCGGTCGCAACAGCCCCTCGGGCCAGGCGATGGTCGACGCGGCGCAGCTCGCGGTCGACGAGGCCAACGCGGCCGGCGGCGTGCTGGGCCGGAAGATCGAGCTGGTCGTCGAGGACGACGCCTGCGACCCGGGCACGGCGGTCACCGCCGCCCGCACGCTTATCGACAAGGGCATCTCGGTCTCGGTCGGCGGCTACTGCAGCAGCGCGACCGTGCCGACGCTGAAGTCCTTCCGGGCGGCGCGGGTACCGATGATCGTGGCGCAGTCCAACTCGACGGATCTGCTCGGGCCGAAGTACGACAGCGTCTTCCTGGTCTGCGGCACGGTCGGTGCCGAGGCCGACTTCGCCGTCGACTGGATGAAGCGGTCCGGCGCCAAGCGGCTGGCGGTCGTGCACGACGGCACCAGCTTCCCGATCACCCTGGCCCAGTCGACGGTCGCCGCGGCGAAGCGCGCCGGCGGCCTCGCCGTGACCGGCGAGCTGACCCTGAGCCAGGGCGCGCCGAGCTACGCCCGGACCGCGAAGACGGTGATCTCCGCCGGGTCCGACACCGTCTACTACACCGGCTACTACGCCGAGGCCAACCAGCTGATCAAGGACCTGCGTACCCAGGGCTTCCAGGGCAAGATCGTCGTCGGTGACGGCGCGACGGACGGCCCGCTGCTGCAGTACCTCACCAAGGCGCAGAGCCGGGACGTGTACGGCACCGCGATGCTCTACCCGGAGTTCATGCCGGAGCTGGCCGACTGGTCGGCCCGCTACCTCGCCGCCGTCGGCACCTCGCCGGGCCCGTCGACGGTCGAGGCGTACGACGCCGTGAACGTGGCGCTGGACGCGATCAAGCGGGCGGGCAGCCTCGACCCCGAGGCGATCCGCAAGGCGATCAGCGCCACCGACCTGGAGACGTTGTCCGGCCGGATGAGCTTCAACCCCGACGGCACCCGCACCTCTGCGCGGTTCCTGCTGCTCAAGGCCGTGGACGAGGGGTTCAAGCTGGTGCCGACCGCCGGCTGAGCGGCGCCGGCTCTCAGCGCCGGTGGACGGTCAGCTCGGACATGTTGCGGTAGGACCGGGCCGCGAACTCCAGGGACTGTGCCGGGTTCGCCGCACCGCCCGGTGCGGTGTCCTGCTCCCAGTTCGGATGCCGGAAGTCCGGGTCGCCGATGGTGGCGAAGAACCGCTGGAAGTCGATGTCCCCCTCGCCGAGCGGCGTCATCACGTGCCCGTCGGCGCGGGTGCTGTCGCGGTCGCCGTCCTTGGCGTGGAAGAGCGGGAACCGCCTGCTGTTCGCGGCCACGTTCAGGATCGGGTCGAACAGGCCGGTGCGCTCGGCGCCGCTGCGGTCGACGTAACGCCGGTACCTGAACCGGGCCACGTACGCCCAGTAGATGTCCAGCTCGAAGAAGACGTAGCGCGGGTCGGCCCGGCCGAAGAAGTACTCGAGCCGCCGCGTACCGGAGGATCGGGTCGGCCTGCCGGCGGCGTCCGGCGGGCCCTCGTCGAGCAGGAACGAGTACGCGGCGGCGTGGTTGTGGGTGTACAGCCGCAGGCCCCGGGCGTGTGCCCGGCGGCCGAGCCCGTTCCAGAGGTCGGCGGCCACGTCCCAGTCCGCCGGGTACGGCGAACCGGACGGGTCCGCGCCGGTGCCGATGTTGGCCATGCCCAGCGTCTGCGCGATGTCCATCTGCCGCTCGAAGGTGTCCGGGTCGATCCGGGTGTGCGCGCCGTTGGCGACCAGCCCGTTGTCGTCCAGGATCCTCCGGATCTCCGCGGGGGTGATCTGCCGGCCGAGGATCTCGGTGCTCTGGTCGTACCCGGCGAACTCGACCTCGGCGTAGCCGAGCTCGGCGACGCGGGCCAGCACCCGCTCGAAGCCGTACGGCACGCCGCTGTCGTCGGGTGCCGCGGTGATCCGGTCGCGCACGCTGTAGAGCATGAGGCCGCGGTTGCGGGCCGGGATGAGCGGCTCCCGGCCGGTGCCCGCGGGGGCGTCGCTGCGCATGATGTTCATGCCGGCCGCGCCGAGGGCGACCGCGGCGGCCGCCGACGCCGCCAGGATGCCGCGCCGGGTGAGCCGGCTACGGGCGGCCGGGCCCGGCGGGGCGCCGCCCGGGTTCCGATCCATGGCGTCCAGCCTGCGGCGCGCGGCCCGGCAGGTCCGTGTGCTTTCCCCTCTTGAAGGAAAGCCCATTCCGGACATGATTCCCCGCCGGGTGGCGTCAGCGGCGGTAGATGGTGATCGAGTGGCCGATCTCGTCGATCGGCTCTCCGCTGGAGGCGATCAGCGCCTTGAGCCGGCTGCCGGCCTTCGCCGCCGAACTGTTCGAGACCACCAGCAGCCCGCGCACGTCGGCGTCGGGCACCCGGTAGGGGTTCGCCGCGTTGATCCCGTACGCGGACGGCAGCCCGGCGCCCCGGTAGACCAGCCAGACCTGCTCGCCGGGGTAGCGCTCGCGCAGCCGGTCGGCGAGCCGCCCCAGGTCCTGCCCCCAGTCGACGTTCGAGTCGTGCAGCCGCAGGTGGGTCGCGGCGGGCCCGCCGAACGCCTCGTTCGAGTACGGCAGGTAGTACGGGAACGTCCGCAGCGAACTCACCGCGACGAACAGCACCAGCGCCGCGGCCGTCACCCGCGCCCAGCGCCACTTCACGGCCACCACGGCCGCCGCGACCACCGCACCGAAGATCGGCATGAAGATCGCGTACCGGGTGCCGAAGTCGCGCGCGCCGGTCATCGCGACCGCGAACAGCAGGCCGGCCGGCAGGATCAGGTAGAGCGCCGCCGTACGCAGCCGGGGCACGGCGAGCATCGCCGCGGCGCCGGCGAGCCAGAGCACCATCATGCCGATCGGCGTCTTCACCAGCAGCGCGGCGGGCAGGTAGTACCAGAGCGAGCCGCGGTAGAGCTCCCCGAACAGGAAGCCGCGGAACGATCGGTCCTCGAACGCGAACTGGATGCGCATGCCGTCGCGGTACGGCTCCGGCACCGGCAGCACGTCGACGAGGAGCCCGCGCAGCCCCGGCACGACGGGCATCCCGGTCGGCTCCACCCACCCCAGCCGCGGGTCGACGATCAGGTAGGCCACCCACACGACGGCGAACGCGATGACCGCCACCCCGGCCGCGGCGGCCAGCCCGCGCAGGCGCTTGAGCGCCAGGAAGGCCAGCAGCATCAGCAGCGGGACCGCGGGCAGCACGCTCATCCGGGTGGCCAGGGCCGCGCCGAGCGCGACCCCGGCGAGCGGGAGATACAGGTACGGGCGCGCCCGCGCCCGCCACGTCAGCCAGACGGCGGTCAGCAGGAAACCGATCGCCGGCACATCGAGCGTGGCGAGCGAACCGTGCGCGATCACGTCGGGCGAGAGGGCGTAGAGCGCCAACGCCAGCAGGCCGCCGACCGGGCCCACGAGGTCACGGGCGAACGCGAACACCACCAGCCCGAAGAGCAGGGTGAGAATGATCATCGGCAGCCGGGCCAGGAACATCAACTCGTACGGGTCGTTGCCGGCCTCGTAGAGCACGTGCCGCCCGAGCGCGGTCTGGTTACCGCGGAACGCCGGATCGAGCTGCGGATCCGCGAACGCCACGCCGACCGCGATGATCATCTTGCCCAGCGGCGGGTGCTCGGGGTTGTAGCGCAGGCTGCGCTGCTCCAGGTAGGTGACCGCGGTGCCGACGTAGACCGGCTCGTCGATGGTCGGGGTCTGCTGCACGGCCGTGACCACCATGGCGCCCGCCATCTGGGCGAGCAGCACGACGACGAGCAGCGGAATCAGCCAGCGGGGGCGCCGGCGCGGGCCCGGCGGCGCGGCGGTCGGCGATTCCTCTAGATCCACGGTCACCCCGAGAACCTATCCGGAGCCCGGCGGGCCCGGCCAAGGTACGGCCATGGCGACCGCGGCCTGCGCGGTTAGGCTCGGTGGCATGTGCCGAAACATTCGTCAGCTGCACAACTTCGAGCCGCCGGCCACGCCGGACGAGGTGCAGGCCGCCGCCCTGCAGTACGTCCGCAAGGTGGCCGGGACGACCAATCCGTCGCAGCGCAACTCCGAGGCCTTCGACGTGGCGGTCGCCGCAGTCGCGGCGGCGACCACCGCGCTGCTCGAGGCGCTGGTGACCACCGCGCCGCCGAAGGACCGCGAGGTCGAGGCCGCCAAGGCGAGGGAGCGCGCCGCCAAGCGGTACGCCTCGTAGTAAGTCGTTGCTTATATAAGACTGCACTGATAACGTACGGGCCGTGCATGCGTTCGACGTGCTCGGCGACCCGGTGCGCCGGCGGATCCTCGAGCTGCTCGCCGACGGCGAGCAGCCCTCCGGCGCCGTCACCGAGGTCATCCGGGCCGAGTTCGGCATCTCCCAGCCCGCCGTCTCCCAGCACCTGAGGGTGCTGCGGGAGAACGGCTTCGCGACCGTACGCCCCGACGGCGCCCGGCGGCTCTACGCGGTCGACGACAGCGCACTGCGCGAGGCCGACGCGTGGCTGGGCCGGTTCCGCCGGTACTGGACACCACACCTCGCCGCCCTGGCGACCGAAGTGGCCCGCGGAAAACGCCAGCGCCGCACCGCCGCCTCAGCTCTTGAAGGAGAAGACGATGCCTGACGTGCAGCAGCAGATAAATTCGGTCCGACGGACGGTCGGCACCCGCCACCTGGAGGCCGGCGAGGCCCGGATCTCGACGATCAGCCAGGTCTACGACACCGGCATCGACGACCTGTGGGACGCGGTCACCAGCGCCGAGCGGATCCCCCGCTGGTTCATGCCCATCTCGGGCGAACTACGCGAGGGCGGCAAATACCAGCTCGAGGGCCACGCCGGCGGCACGATCTCACGCTGCGACGCGCCGCACGGCTACGCCGCGACCTGGGAATACGGCGGCGACGTCAGCTGGATCGAGGTACGCCTGACCCCGGAGGGCGACGGCCGCACCCGCTTCGAGCTCGAACACGTCGCACACGTCGCGCAGGAGTTCTGGGACCAGTTCGGCCCGAGCGCGACCGGCATCGGCTGGGACATGGGCCTGCACGGCCTGGCCATGCACCTGACGGACCCCGGCTCGGCCGTGGATCCGCAGGCCGCGATGGCCTGGATGCTCTCCGACGAGGGCAAGCTGTTCTCGCGGCTGAGCAGCGACGCCTGGGCCGCGGTGGCCATCGCGGACGGCACCGACCCGGTCGTCGCCCGCGACCGCGCCGACCGTTGCTACGCGGCGTACACCGGCGGCTGAGACCGGCCCTGCCAACGCCTCCCGCCGAGCGGGCCGGGCAGGTCGCGCGGATGCTCGGGCGGCCCTGCCAACGCCTTACCGCCCCGCGGGCCGGACAGATCACCGCGGGCACTCAGGCCGGTCCTGGCAACGCCTCCCGGCCCAGCGGGCCGGGCAGGGCGCGCCGTACTCAGGCCAGCCCTGCCAACGCCTTACCGCCCCGCGGGCCGGACAGATCACCGCGGGCACTCAGGCCGGTCCTGGCAACGCCTCCCGGCCCAGCGGGCCGGGCA
>NZ_JBEZDY010000001.1:76600-188553 GCF_040648555.1 Actinoplanes sp. NPDC049118 | reverse complement strand
GGGCGCGCGGGTAATCCCGGCGGGCGCTGCCGCCGCGTCGCGGCAGCGCCCGCCGGGTTACCCGATCGTCGCCTACTCCGCCTTCGCCGCGCCGGCAGCGCTCCGGCGGTAAGCGAGCAGGCCGAGCACCAGGGCGGCCAGGCCGAGCGCGATGCCGACCACCCCGACCCAGGTCCCGTTGCCGTCGGCCTCGGCCTCCGCGGGGGCGGGCGCCTCGGCGGGCGCACCCGCGGCGGCGTGCGTGTCGGTGCCCGCGGTGAGCTTCAGAACGGGCGCGGGCTTCTCCGGCTCGGTGCCGTCGGTGGTGGGCTCGTCGATCCAGCGCACCACGGTGCCGTCGGAGTAGGTCTGCAGCGCCTTGAAGACCACCTGCGGCACCTGCGGCAGCGGCCCGAGCGAGACGTCGAACTCCTGGAACTGCCCGGGCTTGATCGCGGCGTCCCCGGTCGCGGTCCAGGTGATCTTCGAGACGGCCTCGTTGAGCTGCGTACCGTGCGCCTCGATGGGCTTGGCCAGCTTCGCCTTCTCGGCCACCATGGTCCACCCGGCCACCGGCTTGAGCGACACCGACGCGAACGGGGTGTCGATAGGCAGGTTGACCTCGACCTTGACGGTGTTGGTGTCGTCGCTCTCGTTCGGTACCCGGAAAGTGACCTTGGTGTGGCCGCCCTGAACGGCCGTGTTCGGATTCACCGTGACGTGCGCGGCCGCGGGCCCCGCGAGGGCGAGCGTGAACGCGGCGACCATCCCGGCCACCACGGCCGAACGCTTCAACAGGGACATCGAAAACCTTCCAGATCAAACCCGGCCGGGGCGCCGGGCACGGTCATTGGTCGCTGCCCGTCCCACAAAAGTTCCAGCCATTCCGGTACGGCCCCAGCGCCCGGTGAGCGGCGTCCGCTCCACCGCGACGAGGCCGAACCGCGAGCCAACCACGCGGCGAGCCACCCACGCGCCCAGCCTGAGCGCCGCCAGCCAACCACGCCCCGCCGGGCCACCAGTCCCGCAGGGCCACGAGCCTCCCGCGCACCCTCAGCCACGCAGCGCCGCCGCGAGCCACCCACGCCCCGGCCGCCCGCGCCGCGGAACCGCCCACGCACCCATCCACACAGGGCCGCGGGGCCATCCACGCCGCGGCTACCCACACCCGACCATCCACGCCCCGCAGCCACCCACGCGCCCATCCACGCAGGGCCCAGGCCACCCCACGCCCCAGCCACCCACGCCGCGGAACCGCCCACGCACCCATCCACGCAGTGCCGCGGGCCACCCGGCCCCCGGAGCCACTCACGCCCATCCACGCAGGTCCGCGAGCCACCCGAGCCCTCGGCCACCCGCGCCGCGGAACCGCCCACGCCGCCAGCCGCCCGCGCCGCAGAGCCACCCACCGCCCATCCGCGCAGGTCCGCGAGCACTCACGCCCCCAGCCACCCGCGCTGCGGAGCCACCACCCCCAGCCACGCAGCGCCGCGACGACCGCGTCCCCAGCCGGCCCGCGCCGCGGAGCCAACCCGCCCCGATCCACCCGCGCCGCGGACCGGCCGGGCGTGGCGCCAGGCCGCTCAGTCGACGACCGTTACGGGGGTTCCCGGGGTGATGTGGCGCAACAGCTGGCGCTGGCCCGCCGGCGGCATCCGGATGCACCCGTTGGAGATGCTGCGGCCGAACGCGTCCTCGCTGCGCCAGCCGTGCACCCCGGTGTGCGCGCCACGCAGGGACCAGGCGACCGCGTCCCGGTCCTCGGGCACCGACCCGAGAACCAGGGCGTCCAGCCCGGCGTAGGCGCCGCCGCGGGTGCCCGTCGCGCCCAGCACGAAGGTGCGCCCCAGCGGGGTGGGCGTCGCGGCCGCGCCCGTGGCGACGGTCCAGCTCGCCTGCCGCACGCCGTCGCGGAACCAGGTCAGCTCGTGCGCTCTGCGCCGCACCACCAGATGGTCGCGCAGCGTCCGGGCGGACCATCCGTGCGGCGGCAGCCAGCCCATCCGCCGGTTCGCCGTGGGCATCAGCACCGCCACCCAGCCGGATCGCCGCGAGACGACCGGCAAAACCACCTCCAGCCCGCTGATCTCCGGCGGGAGGATGGCCCGCGGCCGGCCGCCGGGGGCGTCGTAGACGACGACCTTCCCGGCGGGATGCACGCCCGTGTCGGACAGCCGGCCGGTGTCCGCCGGCAGGCCCCGCGGCCCCGTCACGTAGTCGATCACCGGCAGCCCGGGCGGCGCTGGCGCGGCCGGCGGAATCTCGAGAACCGCGGGGCGCGCCGGTACACGCTTCCAGACCGCGGCGGACGGTAACGACACCGGCACCGCCACGACGGACGCGGCGAGAACGGTCAGACAGGCCCACGTCCAGCGCATCCGCAACACGCTAGTGACGGCGGGCGCGCCAACCCGCCCGACTTCACCCGCCGTTACCGGATTGAAGGAATTCCGGCGGTTGACGTGCGGTATGCACCATCCCGCGCGTACCCGGGAGTTCCGCCGCCCGGCGGCGCGGCGGTGCACGCCGGCCCGTCACGACGGGGCCACGGGGGACGCCCGAGCGGTGCTTCCGCGCACGACCAGGCGCGGGTTGAGCACCACCTCCATGCGCTGGCTCCGGCCCTCGTCCAGCCGCTGCACCGCGGCGAGCACCGCGTGCTCGGCCTGGGCCGCCGGGTCCTGGTTGACCGTCGTCAGGTCGATGTGTGCGAGGCGCGCGAGCGTGCTGTCGTCGTACCCGATGACTGAGATCTGCCCGGGCACGTCCAGGCCGGCGCGCAGGAACGCGTCCATGAGGCCGACGGCGCAGCGGTCGTTGGAGGCCACGACGGCCGACGGCCGGTCGTGGCCGGCCGCGAGCAGGCGGCCCGCGCGCATCCCGCCCTCCTCGGTGTGGTCGCCGGGCACGATCCTGATCTCGTCGGCGAGTCCCGCGCGGCGCATGCCGTCGCGGTATCCGCGCCGCCGCGCGGCGGACACGACACCGCGGCCGCCGTCGACGAACGCGATGCGCCGGTGACCGAGACCGATCAGATGACTGAGCGCCTCAGACACCCCGATGTGATCGGCCGAACGGACCACGTCGACGTCGCCGACCGCGACGCGACGGCCGATCGACACCACCGGGACCTGCGCGGCGAGCGCGGCGAGCCGCTGATCCGCGGCGTCCGGGCCGAGCAAGAGCATTGCCTCGCAGCGGAAGTCGAGCAGCGTCTCCACCGCCCGGTCCTCATCGCGGTGCCGGGTGAGCGTGGAGAGCACCACCTCGTAGCCGATCCGGTCGGCCTCGGCCTGGATCTCCTCCACCAGCTCGGCGTGGAAGGCGCTGCGGATGTCGAGCATGACGCCGAGCAGGTGCCGGCGTCTGCGGGCCAGCAGACTCGCCGTGCGGTCGGCACGGTAACCCAGCTCGGCGGCCGCCTCGAGCACGCGGCGGCGGGTCTCCGCACTCGGGCCCGGCGCGCCGCGCAGCACCAGCGAGACCGACGCGGTGGAGACGCCGACGCGTGCGGCCACGTCATCGAGCCGGGGTCTTTGATCCACTACAGAACCTCCGCCGACACCCTTGACACAAAACGAGATCGACTCGGATAGTACTCGAAGTTAAAGCGCTTTAAAAACCCCCGACCGCAACTCCGCTCCCCCACAGCCGGAGGTCCTCGCACATGGCACATCCGTCCCTCGGCGTAGCCGTCATCGGTGCCGGCATGGTCGGCCGCGCCCACGCCAACGCCTACCGAAACGCCGCCACCGTCTTCGAGGCGGGCCCGGCGCCGCGCCTCGTCGCCATCGCCGACGTGCACGAGCCCTTCGCGGCCGACGCCGCCCGGCGCTACGGCTACTCCCGCGCCGAGACCGACTGGCGCGCCGTCATCGACGCGCCCGACATCGACGCTGTCAGCGTCGCCGTCGCCAACAGCCTGCACCGCGAGATCGTCGAGGCGGCGCTGGCGGCCGGCAAGCACGTCCTCTGCGAGAAGCCGCTCGCACCGAGCGTCGGCGACGCGCAGGCCATGGTCGACGCCGCCGCGGCCACCGACCGCGTCGCCGCGGTCGGCTTCACCTTCCGCCGCTCCCCCGCCGTCAACGCCATCCGCGAGCAGGTCCTGCACGGCGGGCTCGGCCGGGTGCGACACATCGTCGGCAACTACTGGACCGACTACGGATTCGACCCCCAGCGCCCGATGAGCTGGCGCTACCTGGGCGGGCCGGGCTCCGGCGTGCTCGCCGACATCGGCAGCCACCTGGTCGACCTCGCCGAGTTCTTCTGCGGCCCGACCACCGGGGTGCAGGGCACCTCGCTCAGCACGCTGATCACCTCCCGGCCGAAGCCGCTCGGGGTGGCCGTCGGACACTCCGGCGGCGTCAAGATCAGCGACGAGCGGGTCCCGGTGGAGAACGAGGACATCTGCACGTTCACCGCGACGTACGGCGGCGGCACGCTCGGCACGTTCTCGCTGTCCCGGGTGGCGTTCGGGCACGCCAACTCGCTGCGCCTCGACCTGTTCTGCGAGAACGGGACCGCGTCGTTCGACCTGACCCGGCCGGCCGAGTTCAGCATCATCGACGGCGGCCCCGGGCAGGCCGTCAACGGTGCCCGGCAGGTCTACATCGGACCGTGGCACCCGTACATCTCGCGCGGACTGCCCATGGATTTCCCCACCGTCGGCCACGGGCAGAACGACTTCTTCCTGTTCCAGGCCCGCGCCTTCCTCGACCAGATCGCCGGGATCGAGCAGATCCCGCCGTGCCCCGACCTGGCGCACGGGCTGCACAACCTGCGCGTTCTCGACGCGATCGTGTCCGCCACCGACAAGCCCGTCCACTTCTGAACCCGGAAAGGCATAGCCGCATGAAGCTCGGCGCCTACACCGCGTGCCTGCATGACCGTTCCCTCGACGAGACCCTCAAGATCCTCGGTGAGCTGGGCCTGACCAGCGCGGAGATCAACGCGGGCGGCTTCGTGCCCGCGCCGCACCTGCCGATCGACGACATCCTGGCCGGCGCCGGCGCCCGCGAGGAATACCTCGGCCGCTTCGCCCAGGCCGGCATCACCCTGACCGGCCTGAACGTCAACGGCAACCCGCTCAACCCGGACCCCCGGGTCGGCCCGCGCCACGCCGCCGACCTGCACCGCGCCATCGACGTCGCGGCCGCGCTCGGCGTGAAGCGGATCGTGGCGATGTCCGGCCTGCCCGCCGCGCACTCCGGCAGCACCGCCGCGAACTGGATCGTCAACCCGTGGGACAGCCAGTACCTCGACATCCTCGACTACCAGTGGCAGCAGGTGGCGATCCCGTTCTGGAAGGACGTCGACGTCCGCGCGGCGGCGGCCGACGTCAAGATCTGCATCGAGATGCACCCGCAGAACCTCGTCTTCAACCCGCCGACCCTGCAACGCCTCGTCGAACAGACCAACGCCACCCACGTCGGGGCCGAGCTGGACCCCAGCCACCTCTTCTGGCAGGGCATGGACCCGGTCGCCTGCGTGGAACACCTGGGCGACCTGGTCTTCCACGCGGCCGCCAAGGACACCCGCATCAACCCCGACAACGTCAAGCTGTACGGCGTGCTGGACGACCGGTTCACGCGCACGCCTGCCGACGCGAACCCGGTGAACCTCGGCGGCGCCAACACCCTCAACCGGTGGCCGCGGGACCCGGCGTGGGAGTTCGTTGCGGTCGGTCGCGGGCACGGCGTCGAGGACTTCTGGGTTCCGTTCCTGCAGGCCCTGCACGCCGTCGATCCCGACATGGCGGTCAACATCGAGCACGAGGACCAGGAGTTCGACCAGGTCGAGGGCCTGCGCCTCGCCGCGGAGAACCTGCTGGCGGCCGGCGCGAAGGCCGGGATCTGACCATGGCGGGAGCGTGACCATGGCTCGGTTCCGCTGGGGTCTGCTGTCGACCGCCACGATCGGCCGCACCGTCGTCGCGGCCAACCCCGGCACGTTCGCCGCGGTCGCCAGCCGCGACACTGCGAAGGCGGCGGCGTTCGCCGCATCGACGGGAATCGCCGCCGCCTTCGGCTCCTATGAGGAGTTGCTGGCCACGGACCGGATCGACGCGGTCTACGTCGCCCTCCCCAACGCACTGCACGCCGAGTGGACGATCAAGGCCCTGCGTGCCGGCAAACACGTCCTTTTGCGAGAAGCCGCTCACCGCCACCCGGGCCGACGCCGTCCGCTGCTTCGACGCCGCCGCCGCGGCGGGCCGGATCCTGACCGAGGGCTTCATGTGGCGCCTGCACCCCCAGACGACCCTGGCCCGCGAACTCGTCGACGGCGGCACGATCGGCCGCATCGCCCACATCCGCACTGCCCTGCGCAACACGGCCGGCCCGGGCGACATCCGCCGCTCGGTGCCGCTGGCCGGCGGCGCCCTCGCCGACCTGGGCGGCTACTGCACGAGCGCGATCCGGCTCTTCGGCGGCGAGCCGGACCGGGTGACCGCGGAAGCGGTCTTCGACGGCGTCGACGTGCGATTCTCCGCACTCATCCGGCTGCCCGGCGGGGCGCTGGCCACCTTCGACACGGCCCTGGACCTCCCGCGAGCCGACGAACTCGAGCTGATCGGCACGGAGGGATCACTGCGGATCCCGGACCCGTGGATCTGCCGCAACGGTCACCCGGAGCTGACCCGCAAGGGCGTGACCGAACAGATCCCGGTCGACCCGGCCGGTCAACACGCCCTCACGGGATCGGAAGCGGACCCCTACCGAATCGAATTCGAAACCGTGTCAGCGGCGATCACCGGCGGGCCGCCGCTGACGTTCGCCCGCGAGGATGCGATAGCCCAGGCAACCACCTGCGAAGCCCTGATGTACGCGGCAACCTCCGGCCTACCGGTAACCCTCCGATAAGCACCCCAGCCCACCCGACCCGACCGCACAGCCCGAACCGAACAGCCCGAGCCACCCGAGCCAGGCGGCGCCGGCCGGGCAGCCGACCGGGCAGCGCCGATCGGGCAGGCTGGGCGACCGGAGCTGAGCAGCCGTTCGGCCATGCTGGCCCGGGTAAGGCGACACATGCCGAGCGAGGCCGCGCAGCCGAGCAGGCCAAGCGCCCGGGCACGCCCGGGCAGACCGGGCACGCCACCGGGCCGGGCACGCCGAACGCCGAACGCCGGACGCCGGGCAGGCCAAGCGGGCCGGGCCCGCCAAGCAGGCCGGACACGTCGGGCAGGCCAGGCACGCCGGGCAGGCCAGGCACGCCGGGCACGCCAGACACGCCAGGAACGCCGGGCAGGCCCGGCAGGCCGGACACGCCGGGCACGCCAGACACGCCAGGAACGCCGGGCACGCCGAGCACGCCGGGCAGGCCGAGCACGCCGGGCAGGCCGAGCACGCCGAGCACGCCGGGCAGGCCGGGAAGACGGGTCCGAGCGGGCTGGTGAGCGCCGCTTAAGCTGGCGCGAGTTGGCGGCGGCGGTGGGAGGTTACGTGCGGCGTGTACTCGCGGTGGTCACCGCTGGGCTGGTGATGCTGGCCGCCGCCGGGTGCACCGACGATCCGGCCACGCCCCCAACCGGTGGCGACAAACCCTCCCCGAGCGGGCCGCCGAGCGCCGCTCCGCCCGCCGGTCCCGTGCAGACGCGGTCCGTCGACGCCGCCGGTGATCTGCTTCGGATGAGCGTCGGACCGCTGATCCGGTCCGGGGACACGGTGGTCCTGACAATCGGGACGACCCTCGACAGGGCCGCGAGCGGGGCCGGGGGCGCCGCCGTGGTCAGTAAACACTTCTCGACGATTCTCTCCACGTCGTTCGATGCGCCGCGGCTCGTTGACGAGGCCGGGCGCCGGGTCTACCTGGTCTCGGAGACGCGGGCCGGCGACGGTTGCGTATGCACCGGACTGTTACTGATCAGGCCGGGTGAGTCCCGGCCGATGCAGGCCGCGTTCCGCGGGGTGCCGGCCGGCGTGGACCGGCTCTCCGTGATGCTGCCCTACGCGGGCGTGTTCACCGATGTGCCCGTCGTCGCCGGGGCCGTGCCCGCGCCGCCCGCCGAGCGTGACGGCGCCAACCGGGTGCAGAGGCCCCTTGACCTGGCCGATGCCGCCGCTTCGCAGGCGGCGGCGCTCGACGCGTACACGGAGAGGCTGGATGTCGGGCTTCGTACCCGGCGCTCGGCTGAGCGGGTGGACATCAATCTGGACACCGACGTGCTGTTCCGGCTCGACAGCGCGAGGCTCACGCCCGGCGCCACGAAGACCATCGACGCGGCGGTCGCCGATCTGGCGGCCGCGGGGGCCGGGCCGCTGACGGTCACCGGGCATACCGACAGCAGTGGGTCCGCCGCGCACAACCAGGTCCTTTCGCAGCAACGGGCGCGGGTGGTTGCCGACGCTCTGCGCGGCCGGCTGCCGGACGGCGACTGGCCCAAGACCGTCGCGGCCCGGGGCGAGACCGAGCCGACCGTGCCCAATGACTCGGCGGCCAACCGCGCGCTGAACCGCCGGGTCACCATCACCTTCCGCGAGCGGGGCACAGCGCCGGGGCCGCGGGGGACGCCGGTCGCTCTTCCCGAGACCAAGGGTGAGCAGGGCAGCGCGCCGGACGGGGTCGAGGTCGCGCTGCCACTCAACCGCGGCACGATCCGGTTCGTGCCCGGGGCGGCGACGGTTCGGGGGCCGTTCCTGCTGGTGAATCTCACGGCCCGCAACACCGGGGAACGCAAGGCGACGATCCTCGACCTCCTCGGCCAGGGCGTCTTCACGGTCCGCGACGAGTTCGATCCTTACGCACCGTACGGCGCGGCGGGGGTCCGGCTGCTGGTGGGCGACACCGCGTCGTACGGTCTCGACTACGAGATCAGGCCGGGCAGCCACCGTTGCCTCTGCGACCGACTGCTCAACCAGCCGATCCCGCCGCAGAGCGAACAGGTCCTGTCCCTGTGGTTCCCGGCGCCGCCGGCCGGCACCCGGACCGTCACCATCGACGTGCCCGACCGCCTCCGCATCACCGGCGTCCCGATCACCTGACCGGGGGCCGACGTCGCGGGCGCCCCAGGGCCGGGACGCCCGAGGCTCACGCCGTGGCGTACTTGGACAGGTACTGGTCGACCTGGGCGAGGTTGAAGCGGGAGCTCTCCTCGGCCCGTTCCTCCCAGGCGAAGACGCAGACGGTCGCGATGCCGTCGAATCCCGTCTCGGCCAGCGTGCGGAAGAACAGGTCCCACTCCACCTCGCCCTGGCCGATGTCCAGGTGCTGATGGACGCGGACCGTCGAGCCCGGCGGGTTCACGATGTATCGCAGGCCCGATGAGCCCCGGTGGTCGAAGCTGTCCGCGATGTGTACGTGGGTCAGCAGCGGCCCCGCGTGGCGCATCACCGCCGCCAGGTCACCGCCCTGGTGGAAGGTGTGCGGCGCGCAGTAGAGGAACGTCACCAGCGGTGAGTTGATCCCCTTGACCAGGTTCACCGCGGCGACGCCGTCCTCGACGAAGTCGTCCGGGTGTGGTTCCAGGACCAGCCGGACCCCCTCGCGCTCGAAGATCGGCAGCAGCTCCTCCAGCGATCTCCAGAACTGGGCCTCGCTCGCCGCCGGCGCCTTTGGGCGGCCGTTGAACTCGGAGTTCATCACGTCCACGCCGAGGTCCACGGTGATCTCGATGGCTCGTTTCCAGTATCGGACGGCCGCCTGGCGTTCGTCCTCGTCGGGGCCCGACCACTTGTAGAGGGGCAGCACCGACGCCACCGAGACCTCGGCCGCGGCCAGCTCGCGCCGCAACGCCGCCACGTCCGCCGAGGACGCGCGCGGGTGCAGGAAGAACGGCATGAAGTCGTCCCGCGGCGACAGCTCGATGTGGCGGTAGCCCAGGTCGGCGACGACCCGCGGCAGGGAGAGCAGCGGCACCCGGCGCAGCATGTACGGATCCAGCGCGATCCTCACCGCGGCGCCCCCGCTCCGGCGTCGTACAGCGCGGGCCGGGGCGCGAGCGTCACCGGTACGCGGGCGCCGGTGCGCAACGCCTCGACCCCGGAGTCGGAGACCACCGCCGCGGCGTAGCCGTCCCAGGCGCTCGGGCCCTGCGGTGCTCCCCCGAGCGCTATCGAGTCGATCCACTCCTGGAGCTCCACGTCGTACGCGAGCAGGAAGCGCTCCCGCCAGTCCACCGGCACCGGCGTCGCCGCCTGCCCGGCGCTGCGGACCAGCACCGGGCTGAGGTCGCCGAGGGCCGCCGTGCCGTCCTCGCCGACGACCTCGCCGCGGATGTCGTAGCCGTACCGGATGTTGACGGAGATCTCGACGTCGACGAGCGCGCCGCCGGCCATCTCAAGGATCAGCAGGAGCGGGTCCTGCAGCGGGCCGCCGTTGCGGCTCTTGCGCGGGATCAGCACCCGGGCGGCGGTGATCTCCTCGCCGAACATCCAGCGCACCATGTCGATCTCGTGAACCGCGGTGTCGGTGATCGCGCTCTCCTTCTCGTAGAAGGACGGGACGTCGGCGTTGCGGTGCGCGCAGTGCATCATCAGCGGCGTGCCGATCCGGCCGCTGTCGACCACCCGCTTGAGCGCCCGGTACGCCGCGTCGTACCGGCGCATGTAGCCGACCTGCACCAGCCGCCGGCCCGCCGCGACCTCGGCCTCGACGATGCGCCGGCAGGCGTCCTGGGTCGTGGCCAGCGGCTTCTCGCAGAAGACCGGCTTGCCGGCCGCGACGGACGCACACACGTACTGCTCGTGGGTCGGCCCCCACGAGCAGACGACGACCGCGTCGACCGCCGGGTCGGCGATCAGTTCCTCGCCGGTGGCGTGCAGCACGGCGCCGGGCAGGCCCTCGGCGACCTTCTTGGCCGTCTCCACGTCGACGTCGGTGACGGCGGCGACCGTCACCCCCGCCAGCACCGTGGTCATCCGCCGGATGTGGTCCCGGCCGATCATGCCGGTGCCGATCACCCCCACCCGCAGCGTCATGACGTCCCTCCGACTCCGGCGGCGCGGAGATAGGCGTACGTGCGGGCCGCGATCGGCGCCGGCACGTCGAACCCGACGGGGTACATGTCCTGTTCGACGATCACGAAGGTGTCCGTTCCTCTCTCCTCGAGCGCGCGGACCACCGACGGGATGTCCGGGACTCCGGCCGGGGGCTCGCAGCTCGCGCCGAGCGCCACCGCCTGGCCGAAGGCGAGGTCCTCGGCCCGCGCCCTGGCCACGATCTCCGGATCCATCTGCTTGATGTGCAGGTAGCCGATCCGGTCCGGGTGGTCGGCGATCAACCGTGCCGCGTCACCGCCGGCGTAGGCGAGGTGCCCGGTGTCCAGGCAGATCGACACGTACGCGGGGTCCGTGTCGGCGAGCAGCCGGTCGATCTGCGGCCGGGTCTCGACGTAGCTGTCGGCGTGGTGGTGGAACTGCATGCGCACCCCGTAGTCCTCGGCCAGCATGCGGCCGAGGTCGTTGGTGGAGCGCACCAGGGTCTTCCACCCGTCGTCGTCGAGGACGCCGGCCTCCAGGTAGTCGCCGGTGGTGTCGTCGCGGAAGCCCGGCACCGGCACGAAGACCAGGTCCCGGGCGCCCATGGCGGCGGTCAGCTCGGCCACCGCCCGGGTGCGTTCCTGGATCTCCGGGTACGCGTCCGAGCGGTGCAGGCCGCTGTAGCCGTGCATGGTGCCAGCCGAGACCCGCAGTTCCCGGGACGCGAGCTCGTCGCGCAGGCGGGCCGGGTCGGTCGGCAGATATCCGTACGGGCCCAGCTCCAGCCACCGGTAGCCGACGCCGGCGAGTTCGTCGAGGAACCGCTGCCACGGCGTCTGCCGCGGATCGTCGGCGAACCAGACGCCCCACGAGTCGGGGCAGCTGCCGAGCCGCAACTGCGTCACGGCGTCTTCCCCGTGATCCCGAGATCGTGCACTTCGTCCTCCAGCATCTTCGCCGCGGCCGCCGACACCGCGCCGTCCTGTGCGCTGAGCTCGTGGCTGAGCTCCTCGAGCTCGGCGCCGCCGGCCATCAGGGCGGTCAGCTCGTCGCGGGTGATCTCGTTCTTGCGGTAGTAGCCGAGCGTCCGGCCGCGCTTGAGCAGCAGGAACCGGTCGCCGACCGGGAACGCGTGGTGCGGGTTGTGCGTGATGAAGATGACGCCGAGGCCCCGCTCGCGGGCCTGGAGGATGTATTTGAGGACCACACCGGACTGTTTGACGCCGAGCGCGGCGGTGGGCTCGTCGAGGATCAGCACCTTGGCGCCGAAGTAGACGGCCCGGCTGATCGCGACGCACTGGCGTTCGCCGCCGGAGAGGGTGCCGATCGGCTGCTCGACGTCGCGCAGGTCGATGCCCATGTCGAGCAGTTCCTTCTTGGCGGTCCGCCGCATGAACGCGATGTCCATGCCCAGCCGCTTGCGGACCTCGTTGCCGAGGAAGAAGTTGCGCCAGACCGGCATCAGCGGGACCACGGCGAGGTCCTGGTAGACCGTGGCGATGCCGAGCTCGAGCGCCTCGCGCGGCGAGTTGAAGTGGACCTCGTTGCCGGCGACCTCGTAGGTGCCGGACGTGTGCTGGTGCAGACCCGCGATGATCTTGATAAGGGTGGACTTGCCGGCGCCGTTGTCGCCGAGCACGCAGGTCACCTCGGACGCGCCGACCTCCAGGTCGATGCCGCTGAGCGCGTTGATGTTGCCGTAGTTCTTGCCCGCGCCGGTGAGCTTGACCAGCGGCGTGGCGGTCTCGGCCTTCGTCTCGGTTGTCATAGCCTGGTCTCCGCCCGTTGCCGGATGTACACGTTGAGCAGGGTCGCGCCCAGCAGCATCGCGCCGAGGAAGAACTTGAACCAGTCGGCCTCCCAGCCGGCCAGCACGATGCCCTGCTCGGTCATGCCGAAGATGAAGGCGCCGATGGCGGCGCCGACGGCCGAGCCGTACCCGCCGGTGAGCAGGCAGCCGCCGACGACCGCCGCGATGATGTAGAGGAACTCGTTGCCGGGGCCCTGGCCGGACTGCACGGTGTTGAACGAGAACAGGATGTGCATGCCGGTGAACCAGCAGACGAACGACACCGTCATGAACAGGCCGATCTTGACCTTCTTCACGGGTACGCCCACCGCACGCGCGCTGGCGTCGGCTCCGCCGACGGCGAAGATCCAGTTCCCGGTACGGGTGCGCAGCAGCACCCAGGTCGCCACGGCGACGAAGACGGCCCACCAGAACAGCGTGATCCGCAGGTTCATCCCGCCGATCACGACGTCCGAGGCGAAGAACGCGTGCGCGCTGTCGAACCCGTCGATGTCGGAGATGTCCTTGGTCGCCACGCCGCCGGAAACGATCTTGGTGACGGCCAGGTTGAGGCCGGTGAGCATGAAGAACGTGGCCAGGGTGACCAGGAAGCTGGGCAGTCGCGTCTTCACCAGCAGATAGCCGTTGAGCAGCCCGATGCCGAGCGCCACGACCAGCGAGACCAGCACGCCGACCCAGACGTTCACGCTGAGCTGGTACGCGGTCATGGACGCGACAAGCGAGGCGGTGATGACCGAGACGCCGGCCGACAGGTCGAACTCGCCGCCGATCATCAGCAGTGCCACGCCGACCGCGGGAATGCCGTACAGGGAGCTCTGGTAGAGGACGGTCGCCAGCGAGGGCGCCTCGCGGAACGGCGGCGCGACGACGAAGAACAACACGTAGATGACGACCGCGCCCGCCAGCGCACCGACCTCGGGTCTGGCCATCAGCCGCCCGAGCATCGATTTCCGTGCGAGCCGTTCGTCGGTCGAGGGCGCCGGGGGCGGCGCCACCAGGGTCTGACTCATCCGAATCTCCTACGTGGGGGGTGGCGGGGCCGCCGGGTCGCGCCCGGAGGCCCCGCCGGCGAGCTAGCGGGTGCCCGCCTTGGCGTACTTGCTCACGGCGGCGATGTTGCTCTTGTCGATGAAGGCCGGTCCGGTCAGGACCTCTTTCCCACCGCCCAGCACGTTGCCGTTGCGGATGTAGAAGGCCGCCGCGTCGACGGACATGTAGCCCTGCAGGTACGGCTGCTGGTCGACCGCCCAGGCGATCTCACCGGACTCGATCTTGCCGACGAGCTCGGAGTTGGTGTCGAACGTGACGATCGTCGTCTTGCTGTTCGAGGCCTGCTTGGCCTGCAGCGCAGTCAGTGCGAACGGCGCCCCGAGGGTGATGACGTGGGTGATCGCCGGGTCCTGGCGCAGCTTCGACTCGAGCGTCGAGCGTACGGAGGTCAGGTCCGTGCCGTTGACGTTGATGTTCTCGACCTCACCGCCGAAGCCGGCCTTCACGCCGTTGCAGCGCGCCTCGAGCTGCGACTGGCCCTGTGCCTGGATCACGCACAGCACCTTGCCCGCGCTCTCCTGCTTGAGCCGGACGCCGGCCGCGTTGCCCGCGATGCCCTCGTCCTGGCCGAAGTACATGACGGCGCCCCACTCCTGGAACGCCTCCCGGCCGGCATTGAAGCCGATGACCGGGATGCCGGCGGCGACGGCCTTCTGGATCGAGGCCTTGAGCGCGTCGGGCGCCGGCACGGAGACCAGCAGCGCGTCGGGCTTGGAGTTGACCGCGTTCTCGATAAGCGTCGCCTGGCGGGTCGGGTCGCCGTCGTTGGAGTACGTGTACTCGACGTTGTCGTTGGCGGCCGCGGCGTCGGCGCCCTTGCGGATGATGTCGAAGAAGGTGTCGCCGGCCGGTGCGTGCGTCACCATGGCCATCTTCAGCCGGGGGCCGGCCGCGGTGTTGGTGCCGCCGCCGCCCGAGTTCTTCTCCTCCTCCTGCGCGCCACCCTGGCTGCTGCAGGCGGTGGCGGCCACCGCCAGGCAGGCGACTAGCGCGATGCTCACTGTTCGAACGGATCTGTACATTGCTGCCTCCGGTTGGGGGACGGTGCGAAGGACTGCGAAGGGGTCAGGTAGCGGTCGGGAAGTGCATGCTGGCGCCGTGCGCGGACTCGACGTGCGGCCAGCGTGAGGTGACGACCTTGCCGCGGGTGTAGAACGAGACGCCCTCAGGGCCGTGAATGTGCTTGTCGCCGAAAAGGGAGTCCTTCCAGCCGCCGAAGGAGTAGTAGGCCATCGGCACCGGGACCGGGACGTTGATCCCGATCATGCCGACGCGGACCCCGCGCTGGAACCGTCGCGCGGCCTCCCCGCTGTTGGTGAACAGGGCCGTGCCGTTGCCGTACGGGTTGGCGTTGATCAGGTCGATCGCGGCCTCGACGCTGTCGCTGCGCACCACCGAGAGCACCGGCCCGAAGATCTCCTCGGTGTAGACGTCCATCGAGGTCTGCACCTGGTCGATGACGGTCGGCCCGACGAAGAAGCCGTCGGAGAATCCGGGCACCTCGAGGCCGCGGCCATCGACCAGCACCTTGGCGCCCTGCCGCTCGCCGGAGCCGATGAGGCCCTCGATGCGGTCGCGGGCCTCGGCCGTGACCACCGGGCCCATCTCGCTCTTCGGATCGCGGCCCGAGCCGACCACGACCTCGTTCGCCTTGCGGGTCAGGATGTCCGTCAGCGGGTCACCGGCGGTGCCGACCACGACGGCCGCGGAGATCGCCATGCAGCGCTCGCCGGCCGAGCCGAAGGCGGCCGCCGCGAGGTGGTTCGCGGCGTAGTCCAGGTCGGCGTCCGGCAGGACGACCGCGTGGTTCTTGGCCCCGCCGAGGGCCTGCACCCGCTTGCCCGCGGCGGAGGCCTTGCCGTGCAGGTAGCGGGCGATCGGCGTGGAGCCGACGAACGAGACCGCCGCGACGTCGGGGTGCTCCAGCAGCGCGTCGACCGCGACCTTGTCGCCGTGCACCACGTTGAAGACCCCGTCCGGCAGGCCGGCGCGGCGCCAGAGGTCCGCGATGAAGTTCGAGGCCGACGGGTCGCGCTCGCTGGGCTTGAGCACGAACGTGTTGCCGCAGGCGATCGCCACCGGGTACATCCACATCGGAACCATCACCGGGAAGTTGAACGGGGTGATGCCGGCGCAGACGCCGAGCGGCTCGCGGAAGCTGAACACGTCCACGCCGGTCGAGGCCTGGTCCGAGTATTCGCCCTTGAGCAGCTGCGGGATGCCGCAGGCGAACTCGACGACCTCGAGGCCGCGCTGCACCTCGCCCGCGGCGTCGCTGAGCACCTTGCCGTGCTCGTCCGAGACGAGCTCGGCGAGCCGGCCGACGTTGGCGTTGACCAGCTCCCGGAAGTTGAACATGATCTTCGTCCGGGCGCTGAGCGACGCCTGGCTCCAGGTCGTGAAGGCCGCCTTGGCCGCCGCGACGGCCGCGTCCACGTCGGCGGGCTCGGCCAGCACCACCTCGTGCTGCCGCTGCCCGGTCGCGGGGTTGTAGACCGCGGCGCGGCGGGTCGCGGCCCCGGCGGTGATACGGCCGCCGATACAGTGCTCGATGGTTGTCAACTCGGGTCCCTTCTAGAGGTACGGCCGCTGGCCCTGCTTGGCCACGTCGTACGCGGTGCGCGCGGCGCGGGTGCTCTCGAGCTCGGAGACCTCGGAGACGGGCACGTCCCACCAGCTCTCGCTCGACGGCACCGGGGAGAGCGGGTCGGTCTCGATGTGCACCACCGTGAGCCGGTCGGCCTCCCGGGCCCGCTTGAGGCCCTCGGTCAGGTCCGCGATCGTGCGGCACCGGATGACGTTCGCGCCGAGGCTCTCGGCGTTGGCCGCCAGGTCGACCGGCAGCCGGGCGCCGTCGTAGTCGTCGTGGGCGCCGCGGTAGCGGTAGCTGGTGCCGAAGCGCTGCGAGCCGAGCGACTCCGACAGCGCGCCGATGGAGGCGAAGCCGTGGTTCTGCACCAGGACCACGACGAGCTTGATTCCCTCGGCGACGGCGGTGACGATCTCCTGCGCCATCATCAGGTACGAGCCGTCGCCGACCAGCGCGTACACCTCGCGGTCCGGGTCGGCCAGCTTGATGCCGAGCGCGCCGGCGATCTCGAAGCCCATGCAGGAGTAGCCGTACTCCACGTGGTACTGCTTCGGGTCCCGGGCCCGCCAGAGCAGCTGCAGGTCCCCGGGCATGCTGCCGGCCGCCTGCACCACGACGTCGCGCTCGCCGCAGGCGTCGTTGACCGCGCCGATGACCTCGCTCTGCGCCGGCAGCGGGCCGTGCCCGAGGTGGTAGGCCTCGTCGACCCTCCGCTGCCAGGCGGCGACGTCGCCGGCGAAGGCGACGTCCGCGACGTGGCCGTCGAGCGCCGTGGTGAGGGCGGCCAGCGCCGCCCGCGCGTCCGCCACCAGCGGCACCGCCGACTGCTTGGCGGCGTCGAAGGAGGCGATGTTGACGTTGACGAAGCGGACGGCGGGGTTCGCGAAGGCCGTCCGCGAGGCGGTGGTGAAGTCGCTGTACCGCGTGCCGACGCCGATGATCACGTCCGCCTCCCGGGCCAGCCGGTTGGCGACCGGCGTGCCGGTCGAGCCGACCCCGCCGACCGAGTTCGGGTGGTCCCAGCTCAGCGCGCCCTTGCCGGCCTGGGTGTCGGCGACCGGGATCCCCGTGGCCCGGGCGAGGGCGTCCAGCTCCGCGGAGGCCCGCGAATAGATGACCCCGCCGCCGGCGATGATCAGCGGCCGCCGGGCCGAGCGGATGACCTCGGCGGCCCGCGCGACCGCGACCGGCTCCGGCACCGGGCGGGCCACGTGCCACACCCGCCGGGCGAACAGCGCGTCCGGGAAGTCGAAGGCCTCCGCCTGTACGTCCTGCGGCAGGCAGAGCGTGACCGCGCCCGTCTCGACCGGATCGGTGAGCACCCGCATCGCGGCCAGCAGCGCCGACGGCAGCTGCTCGGGCCGCCAGACCCGGTCGAAGAAGCGCGACAGCGGCCGGAACGCGTCGTTGACGGACACGTCGTAGGAGCGCGGATCCTCCAGCTCCTGCAGCACCGGGGAGGCGGCCCGGGTGGCGAAGACGTCGCTCGGCAGCAGCAGGACCGGGATCCGGTTCACGGTGGCGAGGGCCGCGCCGGTCAGCATGTTGGTGGAGCCGGGCCCGATCGAGGCGGTGCAGGCCATCGTGGACAGCCGGTCGCGCATCCGGGCGTAGCCGACCGCCGCGTGCACCATGGCCTGCTCGTTGCGGGCGAGGTGATAGGGCAGGCCCGGGCCGTCCCGGCCGGTCCGCTGCGCCTGCAGCAGGGCCTGGCCGACGCCGGCGACGTTGCCGTGGCCGAAGATGCCGAAGCAGCCCGCGACCGTGCGCTGCTCCACGCCGTCGCGCTCGGTCCACTGATTGGCCAGGAACCTGACGAGGGCCTGGGCGACAGTGAGCCTCACGTGCGCCTCCTTTCCGTTGTCGAGGTGAGCGGCAGCCGGGGGTCCGGCTCCTGGTGGCTCCAGGAGCCGCGGACCCAGGCGTGCTCCGGGTC
The DNA here is from genome assembly GCF_040648555.1 of Actinoplanes sp. NPDC049118. Taxonomy (NCBI): domain Bacteria; kingdom Bacillati; phylum Actinomycetota; class Actinomycetes; order Micromonosporales; family Micromonosporaceae; genus Actinoplanes; species Actinoplanes sp. NPDC049118. Next base: position 170,272 of record NZ_JBEZDY010000001.1, on the reverse strand, counting down.
GTCGGAGAAGAGCCACCGGCGCTCCCCCGCTCCCGCCATGACGTTGAGGTAGTAGAGGTCGTAGCCGGGTGCGGCCATCGACGGGCCGTGCCAGCCGTACGGGATCAGCACGACGTCGCCGCTGCGCACCTCGGCGCAGACGTCGATGGGGTGGTCCGGGTGCCCGTACACGCGCTGGTAGCCGACGCCGGGCGCGCCCACCGGCGAGGCGGCGACCTCGAAGTAGTAGATCTCCTCGAGCGCGTTCTCCTCCTCGCCCGGCGTGTCGTGCTTGTGCGGCGGGTACGACGACCAGTTGCCGCCGGGGGTGAGCACCTCGACCGCGATCAGGCGGTCGGCCTCGAACGACTCCGGCGTGCAGAAGTTGTTGACCTGGCGGCTGGCCTGGCCCGCGCCGCGCAGCTCGACCGGCACCGCGTCGGCCGGCCCGTAGCGGAACGGCAGCCGCCGCTCGGCGCGGGCGGCGGGCAGCGCGAACCGCCCGCCGTTGGGGGTACGCACGACGACGGACGAGTCGGGCGGCAGGTAGGCGAAGTCGGTGACCCGGGAGAAGACCGAACGCCGCCCGGTCAGGGTGACCCGCTCGTCGTCGCAGGTGACGTCGCAGCCGCCGGCCAGCGGCAGGACGATCATCTCCTCGTCCCCGGTGTGGAAGGTGGCCCGGGTGCCGATGGCCAGGTCCAGGATCCGCAGCCCGCTGAAGCCCCAGCCGGCGCTCTCCGGCGTCACCACCGTCTCGAACGGCCGGGATCCGGCCGTTCCCCTGCGCAGATGCGTCATAGCAGGCTCACCGCCCGGTCGACCGCCGACGCGACGTCCCCGCCCGGCGGGTAGAGCAGGCTGCGCCCGATCACCAGGCCCTGCACGGTCGGCAGGACCAGGGCCTTGCCCCACTGCACGTACGCGGCGTCGGCGTCGTCGGACACCTCGCCGCCGAGGATCAGCGCGGGCAGCGTCGTGGCGGCCATGACCCGTTCCATCTCGTCGACCACGGGCACCTTGAGCCACGTGTACGCCGAGGTCGTGCCGAGCCCCGCGGCGACGGTCATCGCCCGGATCATCGAGTCGGCGGTGAGTTCGTTGCGGACCCGGCCGTCGAAGCGGTGCGAGATGAAGGGCTCGACCATCGCCATCAGCCCGTGCGCGGCGAGGTCGCCGACGGCCCGCCCGCAGCTCTCCAGCGTGGCCACGGTGCCGGCGTCGTCCGGGTCGATGCGCAGCAGCATCTTGCCTCCGGAGAACCCGGCCGCGGCGAGGCTGTCGCCGTCGTACGCGGTGAACCGGTCGTCCAGCTCGAAGCTGGTGCCGGCGAGGCCGCCCCGGTTCATCGACCCGATGACGACCTTGTCGTCGAGCGCGCCGAGCAGCAGCAGATCCTCGAGGATGTCCGGCGTGCCGAGCACGCCGTTGACACCCGGCCGCCCGAGCGCGGTGCAGATGCGCCGCAGCAGGTCGGCGCGGTTGCCCATGGCCAGCGGGTCGGAACCGGCGCGCAGCGCGCCGCGGGCCGGGTGGTCGGCGGCGATGATCATCATCCGGCCGTGCTCGCCGCGCCACGAGGTGGGCCGGCGGCGCCGGGCCGCGGCGGCCGCGATCGCGCCGGGCCGGTCGGCGCGGGCGGCGACGAGTTCTCCGACGTCAAGCACGGGCGCTCGCACCGCCGATCAGGTCGCGGACCTCGGACTCGGTGGGCATGGCGTCGGCGCAGGAGAGCCGGGTGGCGACGATGGCGCCGGCGGCGTTGCAGAAGCGCATGGTCGTCTCGGTGTCCCAGCCGGCGAGCAGGCCGTGGCAGAGGGCACCGCCGAACGCGTCGCCCGCGCCGAGCCCGTTGACCACCTCGACCGCGACGGGCGGCACCTGGACCTCCTCCTTGCCGTGGTCGCCCGAGGCGAGCACGCCGAGCGGCCCCTGCTTCACGACAGCGAGGCCGACGCCGGCGTCGTGCAACGCCCGGGCCGCGCCGCGCGGCTCGCGGACACCGACCGCGGTCTCGCACTCGTCGAGGTTGCCGACGGCGACGTCCACGTAGGGCAGGGCCTGCCGCACCCAGTGCCGGGCCTCCTCCCGCGACTCCCAGAACATCGGGCGGTAGTCGAGGTCGAGGACGGTGATGCCGGCGCCGTCGCGGGCCCGCAGCGCGGCGAGGGTCGCCTCCCGCGAGGGCGACTGGCACAGGCCGGTGCCGGTGACCCAGAAGACCTCCGCGGCGCGGATCGCCTCGAGATCCAGTTCGGACTCGTCGATCTCCAGGTCCGGCGCCTTGGGGAAGCGGTAGAAGTAGAGCGGGAAGTCGTCCGGGGGAAAGATCTCGCAGAACGTCACCGGGGTCGGCAGCGAGGCGACGGGCGCGACGAAGCGGTCGTCCACGTTGAAGCCGCGCAGCGCGTCGTGGATGAACTCGCCGAACGGGTCGGCGCCGGTGCGGCTGATGACGGCGCTGCGGCGCCCGTACCGGGCGGCGGCGACGGCGACGTTGGTGGGGCTGCCGCCGAGGAATTTCGCGAACGTCCGGACCTCGCGCAGCGACACTCCGACCTGTTGTGGGTACAGGTCGACGCCGATACGTCCCATGGTCAGTACCTCGTCTGCGGGCATGCGCCCCCCAAGCGGTAGACAGATGGACGGTACGGGAGATTTCGGGCGCGGTGGCGCCGCGCATGCCGTGCTGGTTACGGCGCGGTGAAACGGATCCTGCGGCCGGGGGTGGGGGGCCGGCTCGGCTATCTCGGTTCGTTTCGATGTAATAACGTGGGGGCTTCCACGTCAATAGTTTGTCATGACAAACTGAAAAACCTAGGGGGTCCCGTGGCACCTGATCTCTCCCCTCCGCGTAGTCCGGTGCGCCCCGTCGAGGTCGACCGGACCAGCCCCGTGCCCCTCTACTTCCAGGTGGCGAGCCGTCTGCAGGAGCTCATCGAGCGTGGTGAGATCGGCGTCGGCGCCCGCATCGAGAACGAGGTCGACCTCGCCGAACGCCTGGGCGTCTCCCGGCCGACCACCCGCCGCGCGATCCAGTACCTGGTGGAACGCGGCATGCTTGTGCGCAAGCGCGGCGTCGGCACCCAGGTGGTGCACCCCAAGGTCCGCCGCCCGGTGGAACTGTCCAGCCTGTACGACGACCTGGTCAGCTCGGACCGCGAACCGCGGACCGAGGTCCTCGACCTGCGGGTGATTCCGGCACCAGCCGATGCCGCGGTGGCGCTCGGGCTGGAGCCGGGCACGGCGGTCACGTGGATCGAGCGGCTGCGCTACGCCGGCGGCGAGCCGCTCGCGCTGATGCACAACGCGATCCCGGTGGACCTGATCGAGCTCGAGAGGCAGGACCTGGCCACGCACGGCCTCTACGAGTTGCTGCGCCGCGCGGGCTTCGTGCCGCGCATCGCTACCCAGGTCATCGGCGCCCGGTCGGCTAACACGGCGGAGGCGCGGACCCTGCGGGAGAAGCGCGGGGCGTCGCTGCTGACCATGACGCGGACGGCGTGGGATGTGAGCGGCCGGGCGTTGGAGTACGGGTCCCATCTGTACCGGGCCAGCCGGTACAGCTTCGAGCTCAATCTTTCGGCGGGGTAGCTCAGTTTGGTTGCGCTGGGACGGTTGGGAGCCTGTTGCGGCCGCGTTTGGTTGCTCGCCGCTGGAGGCGTGGTCGGGCTGGGCGTGCACCTTGGGGTGGGGGGGTCTGGCTTCCGCGCGGTGGGTGCGGTGGGGGATTCTGTCGGGCAGGCCGGGGTGGGTGGTGGGTCAGGCAAACCGACCGCGCCGGTTGCTGTTCCTTCTACTTGCCGGCCGGTCTGGCGGCCTGCCCGTCCACGGCACTCGTCATCGCGTCGATGGCGGCCATCTGGACGGTCACGTCCTCACCAGGCGGACGGTAGGCGGTGATCAACATCTTCGCCTCCCCCAGCCCAGCCGACCTCACATCCAAACGGGGGATGGGTCCGCGCCAGAACCGGACAGGGGCGACGACGGGTCGTGGCGTGTGTTGAACTGGGTGGCGTGCTGATACGTCCCGCAGAGCTGGCGGCGATCCGTGCCGGCGATGTCGACGTGGCGTTCCGCCGGTGGGAACGGCCTCGGGTCAGGGTCGGCACCCGGATGCGTACCGCGGTCGGACTGGTCGAGGTCACGTCCGTCGACCGCGTGCCCGTGAGTTCGCTGACCGCCGCGGACGCCCGCCGGGCGGGCGCGGCGTCGCTGGCCGCGCTCCGCCACGGGCTGGACCGCCTTCATTGCGACCGGCCGGTGTATCGGATCGGGCTACGGTACGCGGGCGTCGACCCGCGGCACGCGCTGCGGGAGGCGGTACCCGACGCTGCGGAGATCGACGCGATCGTCGCGTGGCTCGACCGGCTCGACCGTGCCTCGCCGACCGGGCCGTGGACCCGGGCGACGCTCCTGCTGATCGACGAACTGCCGGCCACCCGGGCACCCGACCTCGCACAACGGATGGGGCGAGACACCCCGTCGTTCAAACAGAACGTGCGCAAGCTCAAGGAGCGCGGCCTGACCGAATCGCTCGACATCGGGTACCGGCTGTCGGCGCGTGGCGCCGCCGTCCTGGACCACGAGGGTCATCCCCGGTCGGCCCGGGGTCGGCCGGTACCGGAGCCGGGCATCCCGCTGCCACACCTCGGCGCTGCCGCGACACGTGCGCTCACCGCGCACGGCGTCGTCCGGCTCGAACAGGTGGCCAGACTCAGTGAGAGCGACGTGCTGGCGCTACATGGAGTCGGGCCTTACGCCCTTCGCCACCTGCGAACGGCGATGGACGCGGCCGGGCTGTCCTTCCGTGACGATCCCGGCGCCTCGCGCACGTAGCCGCGAGGAGCGGGACGACACCATGCGCTCGGCTCTACCGAGGGGTGCCGTCCCATCGCCAGGACGCGAGGCGTTCGCGGCCCGGCAGCGTGGCCCGGCCGGTCGCCCAGAGCAGCGTCGGCCAGGGGTCCGTTTCGGTCGGAGCGTCCGGGAAGAGGCGGGCCAGCACGCGCCGGCACAGCTCCGGCGGCGGCGCCCATTCGAGGTCGAGCCCGTCGGCGACGTCCCGCAGGTGCACGAGGGTCTCCACGACGCCCATGGCCGCGAACCCCTCAGCGTCCGCGGCACCGAAGACGTGGTGGGCGCGGACCTCGGGCGGGGTCACCTCGACCATGGCGGCGAGCAGGGCGCCCGCGGCCTCGAGCACCTGCAGCAGCCCGGCGTTGCCGTCCTCGGGCACCGCCCAGATGGTGAGTGCGGGTCCGCCGGGCCGCCGGTAGGCCCAGCCGAACGGGACGGGCCCCTCGAGGGACGGCCGCCTCGGCCCGAGCTGTCCGGCGTAGAAGAACAGGTCGTCGGCGATGTGTTCGACGGTCTCCCAGCAGTCCCAGGCGAGATCGCCGGCCGGCACCCGCCAGTCTCGCTCGGCTGCCGCAGCCAGCACGTCCGCCGCGAGATTGACGGCGTCCCGCACGTCGGCGGCTGTCACCCGGTCCATGCGCCGATGTTAGTGGCCGGGTCCGGCCGGCGGGTCGCGGGCCCGGCGACGGTTCAGTACCCCGCCGGGTAGCCTGCGCCGCGTGCGACTACCCATACCGCCGGGTGATTTCCGGGCCTACCTGTTCGACTGCGACGGCACGATCGCCGACTCCATGCCGGCGCACTACCGAGCCTGGACGCAGGCGCTTGGCGAATGGGGGTGCACCTTTCCCGAGGAGCTCTTCTACCTCTGGGGCGGCCGCACGGTCGATGAGATCATCGAGGATCTGAACCGTCGCACCGGGTTGGCCATGCCCGTCGCGGCCGTGGCAGCTCGCCGCGAAGCGCTGTTCCAACAGAGTTTGGCGGAGATCAAGGCGGTTCCGGGGGTGCTCGCCCACATTCACGAGGCCTATCGGCGGGTGCCGTTCGCCGTGGTTTCGGGCAGCACCCGGGCCTCGGTGACCGCCTCGCTCACCGCGCTCGACCTTCTCGGCCGCTTCCCCGTGCTGGTCTGCGCCGGTGACTACGCCAGACCGAAGCCGGACCCGGAGGCATACCTGCTCGCCGCGCGGCTGCTCGGCACGGCACCGCAGGCATGCCTCGTGTTCGAAGACACCGAGCTGGGGATTCAGGCGGCCACGGCGGCCGGCATGGCATCGGTACGCGTGCCTCCGCCCTGGCTGCGCTGACCGCGCCGCATCGCCGGGTCGACGGGTGCGGCCCGGGAGCCGGGCCGCACCCGAACCTCAGCGATCAGGCGCGCCACATGCGGTAGAACGGGGTGTTGTCCGGCAGCCTGATGTCGAACGGGACCATCTCGGTGTAGCCGTGCCGGCGGTACAGCCGGATGTTGGCCTCGTTCGTCGCCTCCAGGTAGGCCGGGGTGCGGCCCAGATCCTCGTGGGTGCTGTCCATCAGGGCGCTGCCGAGGCCGTGGCTCTGCCGCGCCGGGTGTACCGCGAGGAAGGCCAGGTGCCAGTGCGGGTCCGCCGGATGGTGCTTGTCGAAGATCTCGTCGAGGGCCTGGAAGTTGGGCAGCCACTCCCCGGCCAGCTCGGCCAGGCGCTCGTCGTAGCCGGAGATCTCCGGCAGCTCCCGGGTTCGGTCGAACCAGACCGCGGCGGCGGCCAGGCCGCCCTCCGGGTCGTCGATCACGTCGACCTTGCCGCAGAGCGGCGCGTGCACGGTCAGCATCGTGAAGAAGTCGCCCATCACCCGCAGCCGGGCCGCCGGATCCGGTACCAGGGAGGCGTTCTGCTCCAGGTGGTCGAAGGAGAGCGCGATGAGCGCGCCCACCGCGGGCAGCTCGGCCTCGGTCGCGGCTCGGACGGTCGGCGTCACTTCTGTGCCTCCGTTGCGGAGTCGCGGAAGGAGACACCGGTCGAGGCGCTGCGCGCGCCCATGCCGATGCCGTGGTAGATCGTGGGCCGGCCGCGGCGCAGGATCAGCGCCCAGACGATGCCCGCCAGGGCCAGGACCCCGTACGCGAGCGGTACCGCCCACGTCGGCGTCGAGCCCGGCTCGACACCGAAGAGGACGGCGATGTTCGTCAGCGCCAGGTACGTCATCACCAGCAGCAGCACCGTGCCGAGCACCGGGGCGCCGAGGCGGTGCCAGAGGTCCTCACCCTCGCGGTGGCGGGCGAAGTAGCCGACGACCGCGGCGGACGTGACGGTGATGAGCAGCAGCACGCCGATGCCGCCGGTCGTTCCGCCCCAGAAGAAGAGCTGGACCAGCGGGTCCCAGCCGGCGATCGCGTACACCAGGATCACGATCAGGCCGAACGCGGACTGCGCGAGCGAGCCGTTCTTCGGCGCGCCGGTTCCGGGCACCGTGCGGCCGAAGGCCCGCGGCAGGACGCCCTCGCGGCCCAGCGAGAACGTGTACCGGGCGATGATGTTGTGGAACGAGATCATCGCGGCGATCAGCGAGGTCAGGAACAGGGCGTGGCCCAGGTGCAGGGCCGTGCTGCCGAGGTGTTCCGACGCCAGGTTGAAGAAGAGCTCGGGGCCCTCGGCCGTGGCCCGCTCGACGGCCCGGCCGCCGGTCGCGGAGATCATCGCCCAGGACGAGAACGCGTAGAGCACGGCGATCAGCGCGATCGCGATGTACGTCGCCCGCGGCACCGTGCGACGCGGGTCGCGGGACTCCTCGCTGAAGACGACGGACTGTTCGAAGCCGACGAATCCGGTGACGGCCATGACGAGCAGCGCGCCCGCGCCGGCACCGACCAGGCTGCTCGGGTCGAGCGCGGCGGACGAGGGCGCGAAGTCCGCGGTGAACAGGTCGACGACACTGAAGACGACGACGAGCACGATCTCGGCGACCAGCAGGGTGGCGAGCACCTTGCCGTTGACGGCGACGTCGAGCACGCCGAGCACGGCGACCAGCGCCCACGCGACCAGGGCGATGACCCACCACTGGATCTCGACGCCGAACCAGTCGGCGAACAGCGGCGACGCGATGGCGCCGAAACCGCCGTACGAGGCCACCTGGAAGCTGTTGTACGCGAGCAGCGCGACCCACGCGGCGCCGACGCCGAACGGCCGCCCGATGCCGCGGGCGACGTACGCGTAGAAGGCACCCGCGTTGGCGATGTGCCGCGCCATGGCGACGTAGCCGACCGCGAAGACGGCGAGCACGATCGCGACGGCGAGGAAGGCGATGGAGATGGCGGTCAGCCCGGTGACGGCGAGTCCGGTGGGCACGACGCCCGCGACGACGGTGAGGGGCGCCGCCGCGGACATCACGAAGAAGACGACGGCGGGGACGCCCAGCCGGTCACGGGCCAGGGCGGTCGAGAGCTGGCTGGGTCTGGCGGGTTTTGTGGAGGTGGTGGACACGGGGGTCTCCAAAGGGGGTGTCAGGCGCGGCGGGCCATCACGGCGTCGCCGACTGCGGCCTCTGCGTGGCCGATGAGGTGCTGCAGCATGGCCGGCAACCGCCGGCGCAGCTGGTCGAACAGGTGCTCGCGCTCGTTCGCCTCGAGCGTGACGAGCACGTGCTGGTCGAGGCCGGTGGCGAGAACCAGCCCGGTCAGCACGAGATCAGGGCGGTCGAGCAGCTCACCGCGGCTGGTGGCGATGCGGATGCGGGTGCCGGGCCAGCCGGCGACGGACATGTCGGTCGGCACGAACCGGACCTTGGTGCCGAGCAGGCCACGCTTCTCCTGGCGCCGCACGTGCCCGGCGCGGGCGAGCCGGCGCTCGACCAGCTCGGTGGCGACGCCGGTGGCCAGGAAGGAGATCCACTCCCGGACCAGCCGGTGGTGGCTCTCGCGCAGCAGCTGCTCGAGGACCGCGGAGGTGGCCGGTTCGGCGGTGGGCCGGTCGTCGATGACGGTCAGCTTGGCGTCCTGCACGTCGAGGCGGCGCCAGAGGACGAGCTCGGCGAGCAGGCCGGCGGCGAGGCCGAGGCCGAGGGTCGCCGGGCTGAGCAGGCACCGGCCGCGGGCCGAGTCGTGGGCGGCGAGGTAGAGATCGTCGGCGAGCGGCAGCTGGCTTGACGCCACTCGAAAGTCTCCTTCCCCCGTGCGCGGGCATGGTTGAGTCACCGCGGATCGTGATGACCGGCGGTGACGGCTGCCACATGGGCGTGGCGGAATCGCCGCTGACCGTCACGGTGAGCGGCGCCCGCGCAACCCCGCGTAGCTTGCCAGCGCCTCGCACGCGGCGCAATGTCCAGAGTGGCCGGACCTTGGATGCATCCTGGACAAACGCCCTGAGCTGCTGTTTCTCCATCAACAGAATCGACAGAGTTAACACGGTCGTCACGGGGACGGTCCCCCGAACCCGAGCTGAACGCCGTCCTTACCGAACGCTTACACGCCGGCCCTAGCGTCGCCGCCATGACAGACCGCGCCACGGTGTCCCACCTGCTCCGCCGGCTCACGTTCGGACCGACGGCCGCCGAGGTCGACGCGGCCGAGCGGGCCGGCGTCGAGCCGACGCTGACCGGCGTCCTCGCCGCCGTCGGTCGCACCGCCGACCCGCCGGACCTGGGCGCCGACCCGGCCGGCGCCCTGCCGAAGGGCGCGAGCCGCGAGCAACGGCAGCAGGCCCGGCAGCGCTCGCGCGCCCAGGTCGCCACCGCGACGCGGTGGTGGCTGACCCGGATGGCCACGGAGCCCGGCGCCGCGGAGAAGCTCGCCTTCTTCTGGCACGGCCACTGGGCGACCTCGGTACGCAAGGTCCGCTCCGCCCCTTTGATGCTGGCCCAGCAGCAGACCTTCCGGCGCTACGGCGGCGGCGCGACGGCACCGCTGGTCCGCGCGATGCTGCGCGACCCCGCGCTGATCCTGTGGCTGGACGGGCAGCGCAACACCCGCCGGGCGCCGAACGAGAACCTCGCCCGGGAGCTGATGGAGCTGTTCACCCTCGGCGTCGGCGAATACACCGAGAACGACGTCAAGGCGGGTGCGCGGGTGCTCACCGGCTGGCAGGTCGACCGGGTGACCGGCACCGCGAGGGTGCTGCCCCGCCGCCACGACGACGCGGCGGTCACCCTGCTGGGCAGGACGGGTCGCCTCGACGTCGACTCGTACGCGGACCTGCTCGTGCGGCATCCGGCGCACGCGCCGTTCCTGGCGGGGCGCCTCTGGATCCGCTACGGCTCGGGAACGGCACCGGCGCCGGCGGTCTCGGCCCGGCTGGCCGCGGCGGGCACGGCCGGCACCACCGCGATGCTGCGCGCCCTCGCCGCCGATTCCGCGTTCGCGGCCACCGCCGGGCAACTGGTGAAGCAGCCGGTGGAGTGGATGGTCGGCGCGATCCGGCAGCTCGGCATCGGGCTCGACGGGTTGCCGGAGAGCGGGTGGAGACAGATCCTCGCGGGCCTGCGCGCGCTGGGCCAGGTGCCCTTCCTGCCGCCGAGCGTCGGCGGCTGGCCGGTCGGGGCCGCCTGGCTGACGACGTCGTCCACGCAGGCCCGCCTGAAGCACGGTCAGGCGCTGACGGCGCTGGCCCCGGCGGCGGTCGAGGAGCTGGGCGACGTGGCGCAGGGCGACCGGCTCGAGGCGCTGGCCCGGCTGTTCGTCATCGACGGGTGGACCGGACGGACCGCCGCCGTGCTGCGGGGCGCGGCCGGCGATCCGCGGCGGCTACTGGCACTGGGCCTGGCCACCCCCGAGTACGCGGTCCACTGAGGAGAGAGGCGAACATGGACACGATCACGCGGCGCAGATTCCTGACCGCAGGTGGCGTCGTCGCCGCCGGCGCGCTGGCGGCCGGCGCCACGGCGTACGGCCTGCGCGACATCCTCGCCACGGCGGGACGGCGCGAGCCCGGCAGGATCCTGGTGCTGGTCACCCTGTACGGCGGCAACGACGGCCTCAACACCGTCATCCCGTACGCGGATCCGGCCTATGCCGCGGCCCGGCCCGGCCTCGCCTACGAAGAGGGGCAGGTGCTCGCGCTGGAGGACGGGTTCGGGCTCAACCCCGGCCTCAGGGGCCTGCACCGGCTGTACGGCGAGGACCGCCTGGCTGTCGTGCGCGGCGTCGGCTATCCGAGACCGGACCGCAGCCACTTCCGTTCCATGGACATCTGGCAGACCGCCTCCCCCGAGCGCCCCGGCACCACCGGCTGGCTCGGCCGCTGGCTCGACACCGCGGGCCGCGACCCGCGCCTGGCGGTCTCGTTCGAGCCGGTCCTGCCGCCGCTGCTGGCCGGCGCCACCAGCGCGGGCGCGACCGTGCCCGGCGGCGCCCTGCCCCTGCCGAAGGGCGTGACGGTGCCGGTCCTCGACGGATTCGGCACCGCGTCGGCCGGGGAGTCCCCCGCGCAGGCGAGGGCGGCCGCCTGCTTCGCCGACCTGGTACGCGTGCAGGGCCTGATGACCGACGTCGCCGCGCAGGACGAGGAGGAGGACGGCGCGGAGGGCGAGGCGACCGCCACCGGCGGGCAGGCGGCCCCGCTGGACCGGCAGCTCGCCCTGGTGGCGCGCTGCGTCGAGGCCGGGGCAGCCACCCGGGTCTACTCGGTGTCGCGGGGCGGATTCGACCTGCACGCCGACGAGAAGACCGCCCACGAGGCGCTGCTGACCCGGCTCGACAAGGCGCTCGCCGGGTTCGCGGACCGGATGGCCGGCACCGCCGCCGGCCGTGACGTGGTGGTCGCCGTCTACTCGGAGTTCGGCCGGCGGGTCAGGGCCAACGCCTCGGACGGCACCGACCACGGCACGGCCTCGTCGGTGTTCCTGCTCGGCGCGGGGATCAAGGGCGGCCTGTACGGCGAGGCGCCGAGCCTCACCGACCTCGACGACGGCGACCTGCGGCACACGACCGACTTCCGCGACGTGTACGCGATGCTGCTGGCGGACGTGCTCGGCGCCGACCCGGGGCGGATCCTCGACGGCTGGTCCGGCCGGTTCGATTTTAGTTGACGATTCAAATAAACCGGCGTACCGTTGGCCCGGTAGTTGAAGCATCAACCTGGAGGCGACCGTGAGCACCATGCCCGCCCTCTTCCTCAGCCACGGCGCACCACCGCTGGTCGACGACCCGGCCTGGGTCGCCCAGCTCAAGGAGCTGGCCGCCGGCCTGCCCCGGCCGAAGGCGATCCTGATGGCCTCGGCGCACTGGGAGTCGGCGCCGCTGATGCTCGGCGCCACCGAGACCGTGCCGCTCGTCTACGACTTCGGCGGCTTCGCCCGCCGCTACTACCAGGTGCTCTACCCGGCGCCCGGCGCGCCCGCCCTGGCCGCGCGCGTCGAGAAGCTGATGCCCGACCACGAGCGCGTCACCCGGACCGACCGCGGCCTGGACCACGGCGCCTACGTGCCGCTGACGGTCATGTATCCGGACGCGGACATCCCAGTGCTGCAGATGTCGCTGCCCACCCTCGAACCCGACCGCCTGCTGGAGATCGGCCGGCGGCTGGCCCCGCTGCGCGACGAGGGCGTGCTCATCGTCGGCTCCGGCTTCACCACACACGGGCTGCCGTTCCTGCGCGACTTCCGCACCGACGCGGAGGCGCCGGGCTGGTCGCGCGAGTTCGACGCCTGGGCGGCCGAGACCCTCGCCCGCGGCGCGGTCGACGAGCTCGCCGACTTCCGCGACCGGGCGCCCGGCATGCCGTACGCGCACCCGACGATCGAGCACATGGCGCCGATGTTCCTCACGCTCGGCGCCTCCGCCGACCCGGGGCAGAGCCCCGACCAGCCGATCGACGGCTTCTGGATGGGCCTGTCCAAGCGCTCGTTCCAGGTCGCCTGACTTGTACGGCCCGGGTGTGAAATCCGGGGTCTTTCAGGATTCTCCCAGCGCAGGCAGGGAATCTTGTGGGTACATCCCGCCGATTCCCCGCACCAGACGCCCGGAGGTCCCGTCCACATGCTGGAGGTCACCGCGCTCGGCTGGACGCTGACCATCGCGGTCATCGTCGCCCTGCTCGCCCTCGACCTGACCCTCGGAGTGCTGCGACCGCACGCCGTCGGTTTCCGTGAAGCCACCGCCTGGTCGGTCTTCTACATCGGCGTCGCCATCGCGTTCGGCGTCGTGTTCGGCTCCGTCGCGGGCTGGGACTACGGCACCGAGTACTTCGCCGGCTACATCGTCGAGAAGAGCCTGTCGGTCGACAACCTCTTCGTCTTCGTGATCATCATGAGCACGTTCGCCGTGCCGGAGAAGTACCAGCAGGAGGTCCTGACCTTCGGCATCATCATCGCGCTGGTGCTGCGGGTCATCTTCATCGCGCTCGGCGCCACGCTGCTGTCGCTCTTCTCGTTCATGTTCCTGATCTTCGGCCTGATCCTGATCTACACCGCGGTGCAGCTCTTCCGGCACCGCGACGAGGACCCCGATCCCGACAACGCCGTGGTCCGGGCCAGCAAGCGGCTCTTCCCGGTCACCGACGACTTCGTCGGCGGCAAGTTCTTCACGAAGATCGACGGCAAGCGGACCGCGACGCCGCTGTTCATCACGCTGATCGCGATCGGCAGCGCCGACCTGCTCTTCGCGCTCGATTCGATCCCCGCGGTGTTCGGCGTGACGGAAGAGGTGTTCATCGTCTTCACCGCGAACGCGTTCGCGCTGCTCGGCCTGCGTGCGCTCTTCTTCCTCGTGAAGGGCCTGCTGGACCGGCTGGTCTACCTCTCGACCGGACTGTCGATCATCCTGGCGTTCATCGGCGTCAAGCTGGTGCTGCACTGGGCGCACTCCGACATCAGCACCTCGGTGCCGGAGATCAGCACGCCGGTCTCGCTCCTGGTCATCCTCGTGGTGCTCGTCGTCACGACCGTGGCCAGCCTGATCAAGGTGCGCCGGGATCCCGACACGGTCGCACACGCCGGCAGTCTGCGCGCCCGCGAGGACAAGCACCCGGAGCAGTGACACACGGAACGGCCCCGGCGACGCTGCCGGGGCCGTTCCGGGTACGGGTGCGGGACCGTCAGCCGCGGTAGCTGCCGACGAGGGTGCCCGCGCGCTGCCGCTCGTGGTCCTGCCGGTTGAGGATCTCGCGGATCTCCCGCGTCTCCTCGCGGGTGTACCGGCCCAGGATGAGGTCGAGCTCCGCACGCTCGGCCGGGGTCCGGAAGGCCGCGAGCTCGGCGCCGAGCCGGCGCCGGGCGGCCCGCTCGGTGCGACGGTCCGCCAGGTTCACGCGGATGTCGCGCAGCTTGGTCCTGAAGTTCATGATCTATCTCCTCACAGGAAGTGACGACGAAAGCCTCATCGCTTCCTGTGACAACCATCCACTCCCACGGCTTCAACACCAAGACAAGCAGGTAAAACTCTCGATACCGGAGTGACCCGGGCCACCGGATCACTGTATCGGTGGTCACTCTGCGTCGCCTATGTCCTGGTCAGACGATCGCGTACGGCGGCCGTGTCTCCGGACACAGCACAGGCCCGCGGCGAGCGCCACGGGCCTGCGCTGCGTCACTTCGACGTCAGAGGGTCAACGTCCAGGTGTTGATGTAGCCGGTGTCGATGCTGTAGACGTCGCGGACCTGCAGCTTCCACGCGCCGTCGCCCGCCTCGGAGGAGACGTTCGTCGTGTACGTCGTGTTGACGTTGTCGGCGCTGTCCGAGCTGCTGCTGTTCTTCAGCCGGTACGAGGAGCCGTCCGGGGCCACCAGGTCGACGACCAGGTCACCGCGGTAGGTGTGCACGATGTTGACCGCGACCGTCGACGTCGAGGACGCGTTGCGCCCGCAGCCGCTGATCGTGATCGTGCTCGTGACGGCGGCGCCCGCGTCCGGGATGGACACGTCAGTGCCGTTGGTGCCGCTGCAGCTTCCGATGGGCCCGCCGGTGACGGTCAGCGTGTACGTGGCCGTGCGGGTCGCGGAGCCCGTGCCCGTGACGGTGACGGTGTAGGTGCCCGACGGGGTCGCCGTCGTGGTGGCGATCGTCAGGGTCGACGACGAACCGGAGGTCACCGAGGCCGGGCTGAACGAGGCGGTGGCCCCGGTCGGCAGGCCGGAGGCGCTCAGCGCGACGGTCTGCGCCGAGCCCGCGGTGGTGGCGGTGCCGATCGTCGTGGTGACCGACGATCCGGCCGCGACGCTGCCCGACGTCGGCGACGCCGAGACGGAGAAGTCGTTGCCCGGGTTGTCGGTGCAGGTGGCCTCCCCGGTCTGCGCCGGGACGCTGATCGCATTCCAGGCCGCCTTGACGACGTTGAACTCGGCGCAGCTCGGCGCGTAGAGGTTCTTCGCCGCGGCGAGGCTGGCGGTGCGGACGTTGGCGTAGCGCCACGTCGAGGTCTTCGACTGCATCGCGTTGTAGTAGATCTCGCCGGCCTTGCGGATGCCGATACCGGTCACCGACGAGGAGTTGCAGGTCGGGCTGGCCGGCTTGCCGGCCGGGGCGGAGCCCTCTGCGGTGAGGTAGAACCAGTGGTTGAGTGGTCCGGCGGCGGCGTGCACCTCGGTCGAGGGGATCGAGGTCGACCAGCAGTTCGGGTCGCCGGCCAGGGACGGGTTGTACATGTAGCGGATCGGCCCGTCGCCGACCAGGTCGACCTCCTCGCCGACCTCGTAGTCGGGCGGGTCGAGGGGGCTGTTGGCGTAGGCCTCGGTCAGGGCGCCGAAGATGTCGCCGGTGGCCTCGTTGATGCCGCCGTTCTCGTTGCCGCTGCCGGCGCCGCCGGGGGTGGTCTGGAAGACCGCGTGGCCCATCTCGTGTCCGACGACGTCGATCGGGGTGGCCTGGCGGGTGTTGGCCTGGTTGTGGCCGAAGTTGACGTAGGAGCCGTTCCAGTAGGCGTTGACGTCGGCAAGCCCGACCCGGATCGGCGGGTTGTTGCCGTTGCCGAGGATGCCGTTGCGGTTGAACCAGCCCGAGAACATGTCGACCTCGCGCTGGGCGCCCCAGAGCGCGTCGACACACGCGGTCTCCAGATTCGTACCCGAACCCGTGCCCCACGCGTCGTCGGTACCGGTGTAGGCGGAGCCGTTCTGGCCGCCGCACCGCAGACCCGGCCGGGTCGTGTCGGTCATGGAGTACGAGGTGCCGGAGCCCGACGTGTTGATGGTGACGTTGCCGTAGTAGTAGCCGTTGCCGGTGCCCTCACGCACGTAGTCGACCTGGTCGAGCACGGCGCCGGTGGCGGCGTCGACGAAGATGTGCAGGTTGCTCGGCTTGTTCTGCGCCGACCGGCCCTCGACGACCACCTCGTAGGCGAGCTTCGGCGTGCCCCAGGCGAGGACCTTGAGGACCGGCGCCGACGCGCTGTCCACCTTGGCCAGCTGCGCCGCGGCCGTTGTGGCCGCCTGCGCCTCGGTGATCTTCGCCTTGGTGCCCACCGAGATCTCGGCGGTCTGCGCGACCGCGGTGCCCTTGACGGCGCCGGCGGCGTCCGTCGTGACCACCACGTCGCCGCCGACCACCGGCAGGCCCTCGAAGGACCGCGCGTAGGTCACGTACTGCAGGCCACGCGTGCCCTGCACGACGCCGGTGCGCTTGAGGGCGTCGCCGTCCGAGCGGTGCAGCACGCCCTCGGCGGCGGCGCTGTCGACGAGCCGGTCGGCGGAGGAGGCGGCCAGGGCCGCGGGGGCGGGTGCGGGGCTCGGGGCCTGCTGCGGTCCGGCCGTGGCTGGCGAGGCCGCCAGCGCCAGCGCCGCCCCGGTGGCCAGGGCCACCGAGGCTGTGATGAGCTTCTTACGTCCCACGTCGGTACTCCTTTTCTCGACCCGGTCAGGGCGAGACCTGGGCTCGGTGTCCCGGGGTCGGGAGGCACCAGGCTGACTTTGCTGTGACGCTATGCATCGATGACCGTCACCGAATCAGGGAAAACCCTTGTCACTGCGGGGTCCGGCGCCGGCAGGCGGGACGAGAGCTGGGTGCGCGAGCGTACGCCGAGCTTGCGGTAGACCCGGGTGAGCGTCGCCTCGACCGTCTTGACGCTCAGGTACAGCCGGCTGGCGATCTCCCGGTTGCTGGCGCCGTCGCGGACCAGCCCGGCGATGCGCGCCTCGGTGGAGGTGAGCCCGAAGTCGGCCGGCTGCGCCGAGGTGCCCTCCGTGCGGGCCAGGGCGCGCTCGGTCTGCTCGGTCCACGGCCTGGCATCGGCGGCGATGAAGATCGCCAGCGCGGCGTCGATGGCCACCCGGGCGGCCGCGTACCGGCGCCGGCGCCGCTCGGCACCGCCCTGCACGAGCAGCGCGTGCGCCTGCTCGATCGGCTGGTGCAGCTCGGCGAAGTACCGCGCCGCCGCGGCGGACAGCTGCACCGCGGAGTCGGCGTGCCCGCTCTCCGAGAGCACCACGGCGGTGGCCCTGTCCAGATAGCCGTTGACGCCCTGCGCGACGCCCAGGCGCCGGGCGGCCGAGCGGGCCTCGGCCAGGGTCTCGGCGGCCTCCGCGTGCTCGCCGAGCGCGGCCAGCCCGCCGGCCAGATCGCCGTGCCAGCGCACGATCATCGGATCGGTCGTGCCTCCCTGCAGGTCACGCAGCCGGCGCAGGGCGGCCACCCCGGCGCGGGTCTCGCCGGCGCGCAGCTCGGCCTGGCCCAGGGCATGCAGGTTGCGCCGCAGGTAGAGGCTGTCGCCCTCCTGCTCGGAGGCGCGCACCCCGCGACGGGCGTACCCCGCCGCCGTGGCGAGGCTGCCACCGGTCAGCTCGGCGACCGCGGCCGTGTACCAGGTCGGACCGGGGCTCAGCCCGGCCTGCTGCGCCGCGGCGACGGCGCGGTGGGCGTACCGGAGGGCATCCCGGCAGCGACCCGCCCGGGTGGCCACCTCGGAGAGGCTGCGCAGCACCTCGACCAGGGCCTCGCCAGCCCGGTCGCGCTCGGCGACGGCAAGCAGCGTGAGCAGCTCGGCCCGCGCCTCGTCGAGCCGGTCGTCCATCATGGCGAACCGCGCCGCCAGATAGCGCGGACCCATGTGCAGCCAGCCCGGCGCCTGCGGCGCGGGCAGCGCGAGAGCCCGGGCGAGGGTCTGCGTCCACCGCGACTCGCCGCGGATCCGCTGCACCTGGGCGAGCGCGCTCAGCGCCATCGCCTCGGTGCCGAGATCCCCGGCGCGCAACGCGGCGGCGGCGGACTCGACCGCGCAGGTCGCCGCGGTGCCCGGATCGCCCGCGAGCATCGCGGCCCAGGTCTGCCGCAGGCGCACGGGCGCGACCAGCGCGACGTCGTCGCCGGCCTCGTTGAGCGCGGCGGCGAACATCTCGCCCATGTCGGCGAGCGCCTGCCCGGCCAGGTCGATCAGCACCAGCCGGGCGGTGACCCGGTGCCGCGCCGGCGCGTCCGTGGTGGCGAGCACCGCCTCGGCGGCGCGCCCGGCCAGCGCGGGCGCCCCGGCCGTCGCGGCGGTGACGGCGGCGGTGACGAGCCAGTCGAACCGCTCGGTGGCCAGGCTGCGCGGACACCGGTCGGCGGCGAGAAGGTAGAGCTCGGCGGCCGTACGCCCGTCGCCGCGGCCCAGCGCGCGCTCGGCGGCGGCGACCAGATCCCGGGCCACGTCGGCGTCGGGCCGGCCACTGCGCAGCGCCCGGTGCCGCACGCCGTCGGTCTCGTCGAGCGCCGCGTTGGCCAGCGCGTCGTGCACCCCGGCGCGCCGCGCCGCCCCCGCGTCCTCGGACAGCACGGCGGCCAGGGCGGGCGGCGTGAACCGGACCGCCTCGCCGTCGACCTCGACCACCCCCGCCGCCGCGGCGGCCCGCAGGTCCCGGTCGGCGTCCTCGTGCCCGGCACGGACCAGCACCGTCAGCGTCGGCTCCGTGGCGAGCGCGGCGACGAGCAGCGTCCCCGCCACCGCCGGCGGCAGGGCGTCGATCCGCCGCCGCAACAGGGCGCGGGCCGGCTCCGGCAGCGCCGCCGGGCGCCAGGCCGGACCGGGCGCGACGGCGGCACCCAACTCCAACGCGAGGAACGGGTTGCCGCCGCTGGCGCCGTGCAGCCGGGAGGCCGTGCGGCAGGGCAGCCCCCGCGCCTCCAGCAGGGCGGTCAGGGCGTCGGCGTCCAGCGGCGGCACGAGCAGGTCGGCGACCGGCGCCGGACAGAGCCGGGCGGCCCGGTAACGCCCCGCCTCGTCGGGGAACCGCTGCGCGGCGACGACCCGCACCCGCGGGCCCGGCCGCCGGCGCATGGCGAAGCCGATCAGCTCGGCGGACTCGGCGTCGAGCCACTGCACGTCGTCGACGACCAGCAACACACACCGGCTGCGGGCGCAGTGCGCGAGCAGCCCCGGCAGCACCAGCCGGCGGGCCAGCGCGGGAGCGCCGGCGCGCGGGGCGGTGCCGTGCCGCAGCACGGCGAGGGCGGCCCGGTGCGCGGGCGGCAGCGCGGCGAGTGCATCGTCCGGCAACTGCGCGACGAGGTCGGCCACGCCCGCGTACGGAAGGCGGCGCTCGGCCGGCGCGGGCCGCAGCCGCACGACCAGCTCTCCCCGCACGGCGGCGGTGGCGGCGACGGCGTCGAGCAGGGCGGTCTTGCCGATGCCCTCGGGCCCGTGCAGTGCGACCCCGCCCCCGGCGGCCAGCCGGGCCTCGACGGCCGCGAGGAGGGACGCCCTGCCGAACAGGGCGGTCGCGCCGGACTGCACGCGGGTATCCAGGGCCGTCTCCCCAGCTAGGCCGTAACGAGCGACCTCAGCCTAGGAAGCACAGCACTTCCCCATCAATGCTTGCGCATGTGTCAATTCTTGCTCTTCGTCACATCCATTGCCTCCGCATCCCTGAAGCGCCACCCCAGCAGACACAACGGAAACCGCCTGCCCACGCCCGCCATCCTCCAAGGTCCACCACCACGCCGGATCCCTCCGAAGACCGACAGCTCCGCCTCCCGGTTCACCACCACGGCACATGTTGCGGACAAGCGACGAGCCCCGCACCCCGCCCCAGGGCTTCCATCGTGATGGCAGACGTTGCGGGAGAGCGGCACACCACTGTCCAAGTGGCACGACTACGCCGGGGTTCTGGTGACCGTGGTCGCGGTGACGGTGCCGTCGTGCCGGCCGCGCTCAGGGCCGGGGCGGCGGGTTCTGCACGTTGTTCCAGCGGTCGGCCCGCTGGTCGTCGGGGCGGCCGGCCTGCTGCCGGCGCCGGCAGGCGACCAGGTGGCTGGCCAGGATCGCCGGCGGTCCGCCCCGGACGCAGACGTCGGCACCCGCGGTCAGCACCCCGGCCACGAGCTCGCTGGCGGCGGCGTCGTCGACCAGGGCGACGATCCGGGTCCGGGCGGGCAGCGCGGCCCGCGCGGCGCCGACGTCCTTGACCGTCGCACCGCTGACGACGACGATCTCGGCGTCCCGCGCCTCGATCAGGTCGCCGGGGTTGCGCAGCGACCAGCCGAGCGGCAGATGCTCGGCGAGCCCGGCGACCCGGCCCTGATACCCGAGCACGGCGACGACCGGCCTGCTCCGCCGGGCGTTCAGGTCCGGCAGCGGCACGGCCGTGGAATTCGGCATGAACGTACGATTCGTCTCGTTGAGGTTCAGCTGCAGCAGCATCTCCGCGTCCCCCAGGTCCTCGTCGGCCACGTACCCACCCTTCGCCATCAGGCTTGGGCGCCCATGAGCGCCACCTGTGTGTCTGTTGTCAGTGCGCCGGGTCAGGTACGGGCGGACCGGTGCCGTTCCGCAAACGATTTCAGGCGCATCGGGAAACGTCACAGCCAATCAACCATCATCTATTGACAACCGTCCGCAATGGATTTCACACTCTCCGCAGCACGCCGGGTCCCCCTTGACGTCGCGGAGGCATCGATGGCGGTAACGATCAAGGACGTCGCCCGGGCGGCCGGGGTGTCGCCGTCCACGGTGTGCCGCGCGCTGTCGACGCCGAGCCTGGTCCGCGACGAGACGTGCGAGCGGGTCCGGCGCTCGGCGGCCGAGCTCGGCTACTCCCCCAACCGGGCGGCCCGCGGGCTGATCACGGGGCGCACCGCCAACCTCGGACTCATCGTGCCGGATCTCGGTAACCCCTTCTTCCCCGGCGTCGTCAAGGGCATCCAGGCCCGGGCCCGCGAGGCCGACTACGCCGTGTTCCTCGCCGACACCGACGAGGACCCGGCCGCCGAGACCCAGCTGGTGCGCACGCTCGCCAAGCAGGTCGACGGCCTGGTGCTGTGCTCACCGCGGATGAGCGAGCAGGAGCTGCGCGGCTTCGCGGCGGAGACCCCGCTGGTGATGCTGAACCGCCGCGTCGGCCGCCTCCCGGCGATCACCTTCGCCAACGTCGACGGCATGCGGCAGGCCGTCACCCACCTGACCGCCCTCGGCCACCGGCGGATCGCGTACGTCGCCGGGCCGCGGACGTCGTGGTCCAACCGCGAACGCGTACGTGGGCTGCGGGCCGCCACCGCGGCGGCCGGCGCCGGCCTCGTCGAGATCGGCCCGGTCCTGCCACAGTTCGACGGCGGGGTGGCCGCCGCCGACCCGGTGCTCGCCGCCGGCGTCACCGCCGTCATCGCCTACAACGACGTCATCGCGCTGGGCCTGCTCAGCCGCTTCAACGCGCGCGGGATCGCCGTGCCCGCCGAGATCAGCGTGATCGGCTTCGACGACATACCCATGGCGGCGATGGTGCACCCCTCGCTCACCACCGTCGGACTGCCCATGGAGAGCTGCGGGCGGGCCGGCGTCGACCTGCTGCTGGGACTGCTGCAGGACCCCGACCGGTTCGGCGCCACCCGCCGCGAGCTGGGCACGCAGCTGATGGTCCGCGGCTCGACAGCGGCGCCGCCGAACGCCTGAGACTCATCTCCTCGAGAAAGGTCGCCCATGCCGACACCCGCCCGCAGACGCGTCGCCACCGCCGCGACCGCGGCACTGCTGCTGCTCACCGCCTGCAGCGCACCCGACTCCGGCGGATCCGCCCTGGACACCGACGGCGAGGTTCCCGCCAAGCCCGGCAAGGCGGTGACCCTGAACATCCTCGACGTCGCCGGCAACCTGCAGCTCACCCAGCCCATGATCGACGACTTCGTGAGCAGGAACTCCGGCGTGATCAGCAAGGTGACGTACTCGAAGTCGCCGGCGCCGGAGCTGGTCGGCAAGGTCAAGGCACAGCAGAACGCCGGACGGGTCGACATCGACCTCGTGCTGACCGGTGTCGACGGGCTCTCCGCCGGCATCGAGCAGGGCCTGTGGAACCCGCTGCTGACCCGGTACGGCGACCGGCTTCCCGGCGTACGCGATTATCTGCCCGGCGCCGCGGCCATGCAGCGGCTGGCCGGGGACTCCGGGGTGACCGTCACCTACTATCCGTCCGGCCCGCTGATCGAGTTCCTGCCCGCGAAGGTCCCGAATCCGCCGCGGACGGCGGCCGAACTGCTCGCCTACGCCAAGGCCAACCCCGGCGCCGTGCAGTACGCGCGGCCGTCGAACTCCGGGCCGGGCCGCACGTTCCTGATGGGCCTGCCCTACCTGCTCGGCGACTCCGATCCCAAGGACCCGACCGGCGGCTGGACCAAGACCTGGGCCTACCTGTCCGAGCTGAACAAGTACGTCACCCTCTACCCGTCCAGCACGGGCGAGACGATGAAGAACCTGGCCAACGGCTCGGCGAAGATCATCGCCTCGACGACCGGCTGGGACATCAACCCGCGGGTGCTCGGCACCGTGCCGAAGGAGGCGGCGATCGGCACCCTCGAGGGCTTCCACTGGGTGACCGACGCGCACTACGCCGTCGTGCCCAAGGGGGTCTCGACCGACAAGCAGGCGGCGATCCTGCTGCTGCTCGCGCACATGCTCACCAAGGAGCAGCAGGCCAAGGCGTACGACAAGGGCTACTTCTACCCGGGCCCGGCGGTCAAGGACGTCGACCTGTCCATGGCGCCGCCGGAGAGCCGCGCGGCCATCGAGGAGTTCGGCCGGCCCGAGTACACCGCCCTGATCGCCGGCAACCCGCTCGAGGTGCCGCTCGGCTCGAAGGAACTGGTCGCCGCCTTCGACCGGTGGGACCGCGAGATCGGCGGGGCAAAGGTCTCGAAGTGAGGGACGCGTTCGAGACGCTGCGCCTGGACGGCGTCAGCCGCAGCTTCGGCGGTCACGAGGCGCTCGCCGGGCTGGACCTGACGATCAAGCGGGGCGAGTTCATCGCGCTGCTCGGCCCGTCGGGTTGCGGCAAGTCGACGGCGCTGAACTGCCTGGCCGGGCTGCTGCCGCTGACCCGCGGCAGCATCTGGAAGGACGAGGCACGGCTCGACGTGCTGCCGCCGGAGCGGCGCGGCTTCGGCATGGTGTTCCAGAACTACGCGCTCTTCCCGCACCTGTCGGTGCGCCACAACGTCGCCTTCGGCCTGCAGATGCGCCGGGTGCCCCGGGCCGAGCTCCGCCGCCGGGTGGACGAGGCGCTGCGCCTGGTGCACCTGGAGGACCAGGCCGGGAAGCTGCCCGGCCGGCTCTCCGGCGGGCAGCAGCAGCGGGTGGCCATCGCCCGGGCGGTCGTGCTCGAGCCGTCGCTGGTGCTGATGGACGAGCCGCTGTCCAACCTCGACGCGAAGCTGCGGCTGGAGATGCGCACGGAGATCCGCCGGCTGCACCAGTCGCTCGGGCTGACCACCGTCTACGTCACGCACGACCAGGAGGAGGCGCTGTCGCTCGCCGATCGCCTCGTTGTGTTGCGTGCGGGCCGGGTACAGCAGATCGGCACGCCGGAGCAGCTGCACACCGAGCCGGCCAACTGGCACGTCGCCGACTTCATGGGCTACCGCAACCTGCTGCCGCTGCGCGCCGGGCCGCGCCGCGGCGCCGGCATCGTCGTAGAGCTCGAGGGCCGGGAACTCGTCGGCACGCCGGTGGACGGCCCCGCGCCGGGCAGCGAGGTGATCGCCGGGATCCGCCCGGAGGACCTGCGGATCGGCCCGGCCGGCGGCACGGGGGTGCCGGCCGTGGTCGAAGTGGTCGAATACCAGGGTCGCGAAGTTGCGGTCGAGGCACTCACCGCGGGCGGCGTCTCGCTCAATCTCCGGTCGGCCGACCGGCCGGCGGTCGGCGACCGGATCACCGTCACCGTCGATCCCCGGCGGCTGCTCGTCTTTCCCGCCGGGGATCCGCGATGACCGCGGCCGCCGCCCGGCCCGCGCTGCGGCACCGGCTCGCCGAGCGGGGCATCGACCGGCAGTTGCTCCTGCTGCTCCCGGCGGCCCTGTTCGTGCTCACCCTGTTCATCTACCCCTTCCTGTACGGCCTGGGCCTGTCGTTCCAGCCGGTGAGGGGTGGGGTGCTCGGGGCGTACCGGGAGTTCTTCACCGACGCGTACCTGCGGGACACCATCGCGACGACGTTGCGGGTGTCGTTGCCGGCGGCGCTGCTCAACGTGCTCGCGTCGGTGCCGATCGCGTACCGGATGCGCGGCCGGTTCCGCGGCCGGCGGCTGCTGACGACCGTGCTGGTCGTGCCGATCACCCTCGGCACCGTGCTGACCGCGCAGGGCCTGCTGAACTTCCTCGGCCCGACCGGCTGGTTCAACCGGACCCTGCTGAGCGCCGGGCTCGTGGACGCGCCCGTGCGCCTCACCAACAACTACTGGGGCGTCTTCCTCTCACTGATCATCACCGGCTTCCCGTTCGCGTTCCTGCTGGTGCTGTCGTACCTGTCTGGCATCGATCCCAGCCTGGAACGGGCGGCGGCGACCCTCGGCGCCGGGGCGTGGCAGCGCTTCCGGCGGATCACGCTGCCGCTGCTGGCGCCCGGGCTGGCCACCACCTTCTGCCTGACGTTCGTGCTGGCGTTCAGCGTGTTCCCGTCGGCGGTGCTGGTCGGCGACCCGTCCGGCACCACCCGGGTGATGTCCATCGCCGCGTACGACGCCGCGTACGTCCGCTACGACTACCCGCTCGCCGCCGCGGTCGCGGTGCTGATGGGCCTGGTGGAGCTGCTGGTCATCGCGGCGGTGCTCGGTTGGCGCGCGCTGCTCTACACCGGATCCACGGCGGGAGGCAGAGGCTGATGGCCGCCCGGCGCAGGATCGTGGCCACCCCGGCGGCCTGGCTGATCTGGGGCGTGGTGATCGCGTTCTTCATCAACCTGGCCGGGGTGATCGGCTCGGTGGTCGTGAGCTCGTTCGGCACCCGGTGGTTCGACACCTGGCTGCCGGCCGGCTGGACCACCCGGTGGTACGGGCAGTCCTGGGATGAGTTCACCCTGCTGCCGGTGCTGATCGTGACGCTCGAGGTGTCGGCGCTGGTGGTCGGAATCTCCCTGCTGATCGGCGTGCCGGCGGCGTACGTGCTGGCCCGGCGGGCGTTCCCCGGCCGGCGGCTGCTGTATCTCCTGTTCCTGCTGCCCATCCTGATGCCGCCGATCACCTACGGCATCCCGCTGGCGACGGTGCTCTACAAGTACGGCTTCGCCGGCAACCTCTCCGGGGTGGTGCTGGCGAACCTGGTGCCGTCGGTGCCGTTCGTGATCCTGACCATGACGCCGTTCATCGAGCAGATCGACCCGGCCATCGAGCGGGCGGCACGGATGTGCGGGGCCGGCACCCGGCAGGTCTTCACCCGGATCCTGGCGCCGCTGCTGGTGCCCGGCATCCTCGCCGCATCCATCCTGGTGCTGGTACGGACCGTCGGCATGTTCGAGCTGACCTTCCTCACCGCGGGCCCGGACTCGCAGACGCTTGTCGTCGCCCTCTACTACTCGATGTCCGCGGCCGGCATCCGCGCGCAGCAGTCCATCGACGCGATGGCGGTGATCTACACGTCGATGATGCTGGTGCTGCTCGTGCTGGCCCTGCGCTTCGTCAATCCGACCCAGTTGGTCGCCCGGGTACGCGAGGACGGTGACTGACGTGCGGATCGCCGCCGCGCGGGTGATCGTGACGTGCCCGGGCCGCAACTTCGTGACGCTGAAGATCGTCACCGACGAGGGCGTGACCGGCGTCGGCGACGCCACCCTGAACGGCCGGGAGCGGGCCGTCGCCGCGTACCTCGCCGAGCACGTCGTGCCCGTGCTGCTCGGCCGGGACCCGGCCCGGATCGAGGACACCTGGCAGGCGCTGTACAAGGGCGCGTACTGGCGGCGCGGTCCGGTGACGATGAGCGCCATCGCGGCCGTGGACACCGCGCTGTGGGACATCAAGGGCAAGGTTGCAGGTCTGCCGGTTTACCAGCTGCTCGGCGGCCGGTCCCGCGACGGCGTGACCGTGTATGGACACGCCGCCGCCGAGTCCGTCGACGACCTGCTGACCGACGTGGCCCGCCTGACCGCCGCGGGATACCGGGCCGTGCGCGTGCAGGCCGGCGTGCCCGGCCTGCCCACCACGTACGGGGTGAGCGCCGACCCGCGCACCTACGAGCCGGCCGGATCGGCGCTGCCCGCCGAGGCGGTGTGGTCGACGCCGCGCTACCTGGCGCACGTGCCCCCGGTCCTCGCGCGGGTCCGCGCCGAGTTCGGCCCCGAGCTGCGCCTGCTGCACGACGTGCACCACCGGCTCACCCCGATCGAGGCCGCCGCGCTGGGCCGCGACCTCGAGCCGTACCGGCTGACCTGGCTGGAGGACCCGGTCCCGGCGGAGTTGCAGGAGGGCTTCCGGCTGATCCGGCAGCACACCACCACGCCGCTGGCCGTCGGGGAGGTCTTCAACAGCATCTGGGACTGCCGGCGGCTGATCACCGAGCAGCTGATCGACTACATCCGGACCAGCGTCGTGCACGCCGGCGGGATCAGCCACCTGCGCCGCATCTTCGACCTGGCGAACCTCTACCACGTGCGCAGCGGCTCGCACGGTGCCACGGACCTGTCGCCGGTGTGCCTGGCCGCCGCGCTGCACGTCGACCTCAGCATCCCGAACTTCGGGCTGCAGGAGTACATGCCGCACACCGCCGAGACCGACGCGGTGTTCCCGCACGGCTACCGCTTCGCCGACGGCTACCTGCACCCCTCGGAGGAGCCCGGCCTGGGCGTCGACATCGACGAGGAGCTGGCCGTCCGCTACCCGTACCGGCCCGCGGCCCTTCCGGTGAACCGCCTCGAGGACGGCACGCTGCACAGCTGGTGACGGTTCTCCCATCAGCCGGGACGTTCGGCGTCTCAACTGCCGGTACCCGGTGCCGATGGACCCACTGCCACAAGGGCACATTGGGGGTACCTCGTTCATGTTGGGTCGTCTGCGGGTAGGAGCACGCCTCGCCGTTGCCTTCAGCCTGCTCATCGGGTTGCTCGCCGTCACCGCCGGTGCCGGCTGGTGGGGCATGCGGACCCAGGACCAGGTGGAACGGGAGATCGCCGACCTCACCGTGACCCGCGAGGCCGTGCTGCGGTTCATGTACAACGTGGGCGAGATCACCGGCTGGCAGGGCCTGGTGGTCGCCGACGCCGGCGTCATCGGCGGCCGGGCCGCCACCGCACCGACCTCCTACAACCGCGACGGCCTGCTGAAGTCCAAGACGACGCTGACCGAGGCCCTGGACGCCCTCGACGCGGCGCCGCTCCCGGCGGACGAGCGCGCCACCGCGGCGCCCCTGCGGGGAATCTGGGACGACTTCTTCCGCGCCGACGACGAGATCGTCGCGCTGCTGCGCAAGGACACCATGCCGGCGCGGGCCGCCGCACTGGACATGATCAACGAGGGTGCCTCCGGCGAGGCCTACGTGCAGACGATCGAGATCACCGACCGGCTGCAGCAGGCCAGCGCGGCCCGGGGCGCCGCACTGCGCGCCGACATGGAGGCCGCCCGGCGCACCAGCACCATCGCCCTGGCCGGCACGCTTGGCGCGGCGGTGCTGCTGGCGCTCTTCGCCGGCGTGGCGGTCAGCCGCTCCATCGTGCGGCCCCTGCGCACCGTGATGGACACCCTCGCCCAGCTCGCGGACGGTGATCTCCGGGCCCGGGTCGGCCTGCGCCGCCGGGACGAGCTCGGTGAGCTCGCGGCCGCCGTCGACCGCAGCACCTCGGCGCTGCAGGCGGCGATGCGGCAGGTGCTCTCCGGCGCGGGCGCGGTCGGCGACGTGTCCGGCCAGCTGTCCACCGTCGCGGAGCGCATGGCGAGCTCGGCGGAGCGGGCGCGCCGGCGCGCCACGGAGGTGTCCGCCGAGGCCGACAACGTGCTGGACAACCTGCGGACCGTCGTCGCGGGCAGCGGCGAGGTCAGCAGCGCCATCGCGCGGATGGCCACGAGCGCCGACGCCGCGGCGCAGGTCGCCGGCGAGGCGGTCGCCACCGCCGAGGACACCGGCCAGACGATCGGCCGGCTCGGCACCTCGTCCACCGAGATCAGCAACATCGTGCAGCTGATCAACGGCATCGCCGGGCAGACCAACCTGCTGGCGCTCAACGCCACCATCGAGGCGGCCCGCGCCGGCGAGCAGGGCAAGGGCTTCGCGGTGGTCGCCGGCGAGGTGAAGGACCTCGCGCAGGAGACCGCCCGGGCCACCGGCGACATCACCGAGAAGGTCCGGGCCATCCAGGCCGACACCGACTCGGCCGTGCACGCGATCAACACCATCAGCGACGTCGTCCGCCGCATCGACGGCTTCCAGGAGACCGTCGCCACGGCCATCGAGGAGCAGACCGTCGCCTCGGCGAACATCAACGTCAGCCTCGATCAGGCGGCCGGCAGCGGCGAGCGCATCGCCGACGCCATCACCCACCTCGCGAAGACCACCGACGAGACCGCCCGCGACGTGGAGTCGGCCGGCGCCGCCGCCACCGAACTCGCCGGTGCCAGCCGCGCCCTGCACACCGCCATCGCCGAGTTCAGAATCTGATAGAACGCCGTGCACCGCATCGGCACCGCGGGCGTGGCCTGTCCGCGTCGGTAGTGGCTGATTCGGTCGCGGCCGGTAACGCGGCCGGATCGGTCGTCTGTACGACCTCGCGCCGGTCCCGGCCGGGGACATCGTCGGCCCGTTGCAGCATCGCGGTCGCCGTCCGCGGCCTGGTCGCGAACCCCACCTCGGCGCCGAGGCCGGCTTGCCGGCAGTGGGCACGGTCGTCGATCCAAGACCGACGCAGACACGAATCCCGGGTCGATCAACGCGTGGCAGGTCCAGCGGCTCTCGGCGCCCCGAGCCGCACTCGGCAGACCGGCGCCCTTCGTGAGGAATCCAGTGCCGTCGATCCCAAGGCGACGACCCCTGTGCGCACTTGCGTGGTACGCGAAGCGCGCCTCCTCGCGGTCCGCGATGCCTACGGCGGTGAACGATGCCAGGGGGTTCTGCGTCGTAGCACTGAAGGACGACGGGAGGGAACGCCGATGAGGCAGCCGGTGCGAGGATCGCAGGAGGACGACCCGCCGCGGGAGGAAGACGTAGGACGAATCCGCGCCGTGCTGATCATGGGCGGTGTCCCGTGGCAGGACCTGGACGACGCGGTGCAGCAGGTCCGCCTGAAGCTCCTGGAGCGCTCGTCGGCCGAGACGATCGACAATCCGGCCGCCTGGACCGCCGTCGTCGCGTCACGGATCGCCGTCGACTGGCACCGCGGCCGGCGGCGCACCGAACAGCTGCGCCACCGGATCATGGCACTGCGAGCTCCCGGCGTCGCCGAGACGCCGCCCGACCGGGACCGCGATCTCGCGCTGGTGGTGGCCGGTGAGCTCGACGAGCTTCCGGCGGACCAGCGCCAACTGCTGGTGCTGCGGTTCTACACCGATCTGACCGTGCCGCAGATCGCGGCGGTGCTCGGTGTCGCACAGGGAACGGTGAAGAGCCGGCTGCACAACGCGATCGCTCAGCTGCGGGTCAGGTTGAGCGCGAAGGGACTGGTGTGAGATGTCGCAGGTCAAGCACGGTGGCGCGACGCCGCCGGACGACGCACTGATGTACGCCATCACCGGCGAGCAGCCGCCCGGCTCGTTGGCGCGCACCGAGGAGATGGCCGAGGCGACGGCGACCGTCAGCGCGCTACGGCAGGGGCTGGCAGCGCTCGGCGCGGAACTGGCCGCGGCCACGCCCGAGCCGGCGGCAGACTCGCGCCCGGCCCCGAACGCCCCGGCCCCGGCGGGTCGCCGGCCGGCCGGGTCGTCGGCCAAACGGATCTGGGCACGCCCGTGGGCGCTCTCCGCCGCCACGGGGGTGGTGGCCGTCGCGCTGGCCGGCGGCTACGCGCTGAACATGTCCGATCCGGGCGACACGTCGGACAGCCGGAGCCTCCCCGGCGCGGTGGCGTGCGCCGAGACCATCGCCGTCGGAAACGTGACGTCGGTGAGCAGGCAGGGCGACCGGTTCGCGGTGACGCTCGACGCGCAGCGGTACCTGAAGCCGGAGAACGGGCCGGCGATCCTCTCGGTCGGCGATGCACAGCTGCCCCTCGGCGGATCGAGCACCGCGCCGGCCGAGGGCGACCGGGTCCTGGTGGTGGTCCACGACGCGGCGAAGGGCAATGTCGATCTCTTCACCGGTGCGGACATCGCCTCGGAGCTGGGTTGGATGGAGAAGGCACTGCCCGACTCCCGCTCGATCGACCCCACGGACTGCAAGGGTGAGTGAGCACCGGCGGCGCGGGCGGCGGACGCTGCGGCCTCACGGGCGGTGATCAGGTCAAGGAGGCGGTCGCGCCCTACACCTCGGGCTCCCAGGCGATCAGCTGGTCGAAGATGCCCCGGTCGCCATCCAGCCGCAGCAAGTCCATCGAAATGCGGCCGTAGCAGAACATGACCAGCTCATTGGCCGTGCCCCAGGCGGAGACATCGGCCGCCTCCGGCCCCTCGCCGGCGGAGCCGGGCAGGCGGGCGGCCCGGGCACCGTCGGCGGACAGCCAGAGCCGCCAGGAACGGCCCTCGGTGGCGTGGTAGTCGATGACCGCGGGCTTGTGCGGCCACGCGGCCGTCGTCGCGACGCAGGTGGTCAGGAACTCGTCGACACCGTCGAGGGCCACCTCGTCCGGCAGCGGCTGCGGGGCGCCCACGGCGACCTGGGCGTCATAGGTGTGCACGGCGACCTGCTGGAGCTGGTGCCGGGCGACGGCACCGCTGGTCTGCGGCGACTGCGACGGACCCCACCACGTCCAGCAACCACGGTCGGGGCCCGCCTCCCGCAGCGAGGCCAGCAGCTCGCCCGTCGACGCGGCGAACCAGGCCAGCAGGGCCACACGCTCCTGGGGCACCACCGGGGCGGGCACGGCCGCGGGAGCGTCGGCGGGCCCCGCGGCCACGGTGGCGGCCCACTTGCGCCGGCCCTCGCCCAGGTGCTGCACCAGATCGAACAACGTCCACTCCGGGCAGGTCGGCACCCGCACGTCGAGGCTGGGCGCGGACGCCACCGCCGCCCGGAAAGCGGTCGATCGTTCGTCCATCAGCCGCAACAGGTCGGCGAACTCCAGAGTCTCTTCCACCGCGGCTTTGTACCACCCCCGTCCGACAACCGACAGCGGATTTCACCGCCGCGGCGGCCGCCGAGAAAATCCGTTGCCCGGCGGCCCGCTGGTTGAGCATGCTCACGCGCATGGATCAGTGACCAGTGGCGCACGCGCGGAAGCAAGACGGGTTCGAGTCCACTCCCCGTCTCTGTCCGCCGTGCCACTCGAAGCCCGCACCGGTGACCGGCGCGGGCTTCCTTCACGCGACGTGATCTGCGACGTCGCGCCGGCCGGCGTGCTCCCACCGAGACGCCGGCCGTACGCCACTGGATCCGGGAGGCACCCCCACGGCGCGTCATCGCGCTGCCGGGAGCCTCCCCCGTAAACCCTGGAATCGCCGAAGCCATGAACAGTTCCCGCGACATCCGCGTGCCGGCCGACGGCCGCGGACCCGGCATCGATCGGAAAGCGCTGTGGGTGGTCACCGAGCTCGGGCTGCCCACCATCCTCAAGGCCTGCGTGTCATGCAGGTCCATCCGTCACCATCCCACCGGGAAGATCCGGGTCAACGCGAACCACAAGCTGCTCGATGTGTGGCTGCTGATCGGCTGCGCACTATGCGGCCGCACGTCGAAGATCCCCGTCCACGAGCGCATCAACGTGCGGGCACTGGAGAACGAGCGGCTGCTGATGTTCGAGAACAACGATCCGGCCATGGTGCGACGACTCACCATGGACGCGACCCTCGCCCGCAGGGCCGCCTACCAGCTCGACTGGACCGGCACCTGGCGGCTGGACACCGACATACCGTTCTACGACCTCCGGCGCGAGGACGCCGCGCCACTCGAGGTCATCATCAGGTTCGAGCTCCCGGCACCCATCCGGGTCGAGAAGCTGCTCACCACCGGGTTCGGCCTGAGCCGTCCCGCTGTTAGGGGCATGGTCGACTCCGGGCGCATCCGCCTGCCCCTGTCCATCGACGCCAAGGCCCGCGAGGACTTCACCTTCATCGTCGTCACCGCACCACCGCCTTCACCCGGGCTGCCATGAGGAGTCGCTCAGCAGCGCGGGCCATGCGCCGCTGAGCGACCCATCCGGCCCGCGGCCTCTGGCGTCACTGGCCGCGCCCGGTGGACTCAGGCGCCCTAGGCGTTCCAGGCGTCGATGACCTCGTTGCCGTGCTCGAAGCCGAGCGTGGACAGGGTCGCGGTGCCGAGCTTGAGCAGGCCGCCACCGCTCGCGGGCAGGCCGATCCAGCGGGCGCCGGCCACTCGCAGCGAGTGGCCGTGTGCGATCAGGGCGACGTCGCCGCCGTCCAGGAACGTCCGGGCCCGGGCGAGCGCCCGGTCGACGCGGGTGGCGACCTCCTCCGGGGACTCGCCGCCGGGGGCGCCGTCGGTCCACAGGGACCAGCCGGGGCGGGTCTCGTGGATGGTGGCGCTGGTGATGCCCTCGTACTCGCCGTAGTTCCACTCGGCGAGGTCCTCGGTGGTCTCCGTGACGGTGAGCCCGGCCAGCTCGGCGGTGCGCAGCGCCCGCCTGCGCGGGCTGGAGATCACGGCCGCGAACGACCGGCCGGCGAGCCGTTCGCCCGCGGCCCGCGCCTGCCGCTCGCCGTCCCCGGTCAGGTCCAGATCCGTGTACGAGGTGTGCCGCCCGGCCGCGCTCCACTCTGTCTGGCCGTGCCGGATGAGCACGATCTCCCCCATGACGCCCCCTTTCGCCCCCGTGTAGTTCTACCGTGTCAGCCAGCCAGCAGGTCCTCGAACGGCGTGGTCAGCACAAAGGGGTCCACGACGGTGGCGGGCTCGCGGCGGTCGATCTCACGGGCGAGTTCGCCGGCCGCGCGTTGGATCCGGCCGCGCAGCTGGCCCTCGGACTCGTCGCCGCCCCAGTCCTGCGTGGCCGCGAATACCGAGGTCGGCACGGTGACCGCCCGCAGGTACGCGAACAGCGGCCGCAGGGCGTGGTCCAGCGCCAGCGAGTGCCGGGCCGTACCGCCGGTCGCCGCGATCAGCACCGGCTTGTCGGCGACGGCGTCCTTGCCGAGGACGTCGAAGAACGACTTGAACAGCCCGCTGTAGGACGCGTTGAAGACCGGGGTCACCGCGATCAGCGCGTCGGCGGCCTCGACGGCGTCGAGCGCCTCCTTGAGCGGGGCCGGCGGGAAGCCGGTCAGCATGTGGTTCATCAGGTCGTGTGCGAGGTCGCGCAGCTCGACCACCTGGACGGTCAGCCGTACGCCGAGGCCGGCCGCCGCGCCGACCGCTGCCGCGGACAGCCGGTCCGCGAGCAGGCGGGTGGACGACGGCAGGCTCAGGCCCGCCGTGACGACGACGAGGGTGCGCTGCCTCATGCCTGCACCGCCGCGTTCTCCTGGTCGGCCGCCTGCTCCCGGGCCGCGGCGAGCAGGGACGCGTGGGTCGGCGCCTCGGGGACGTGCGCGGGCCGCAGCGCCGCGAACTCGCGGCGCAGCACCGGGACGACCTCCTCGCCGAGCAGGTCGAGCTGCTCGAGCACCGTCTTGAGCGGCAGGCCGGCGTGGTCCATCAGGAACAGCTGGCGCTGGTAGTCGCCGACGTAGTCGCGGAAGCCCAGGGTGCGGTCGATGACCTGCTGCGGGCTGCCGACGGTCAGCGGGGTCTCGCGGCTGAAGTCCTCCAGCGAGGGGCCGTGCCCGTACACGGGTGCGTTGTCGAAGTACGGGCGGAACTCCTTCACGGCGTCCTGCGAGTTCCTGCGCATGAAGACCTGTCCGCCGAGGCCGACGATCGCCTGGTCCGCGCCGCCGTGGCCGTAGTGCGCGTAGCGCTCGCGGTACAGCTCGACCATCCGCTGGGTGTGCGAGGCCGGCCAGAAGATGTGGTTGGCGAAGAAGCCGTCGCCGTAGAAGGCGGCCTGCTCGGCGATCTCGGGGCTGCGGATCGAGCCGTGCCAGACGAACGGCGGTATCCCGTCGAGCGGGCGCGGGGTCGAGGTGAACGACTGCAGCGGCGTGCGGTACTTGCCCGTCCAGTCGACGGTGTGCTCGCGCCACAGGCGGTGCAGCAACGCGTAGTTCTCGATCGCCAGGGGGATGCCGGCGCGGATGTCCTTGCCGAACCACGGGTAGACCGGTCCGGTGTTGCCCCGGCCCATCATCAGGTCGACGCGGCCGTCGGCGAGATGCTGGAGCATCGCGTAGTCCTCGGCGATCTTGACCGGGTCGTTGGTCGTGATCAGCGTCGTGGACGTCGAGAGCAGCAGCCGCTCGGTCTGCGCGGCGATGTAGCCGAGCATCGTGGTGGGCGAGGACGGCACGAAGGGCTCGTTGTGGTGCTCGCCCATCGCGAAGACGTCGAGGCCGACCTCCTCCGCCTTCCTGGCGATCGCCACCATCGCCTTGATCCGCATCTGCTCGGTCGGCGCCCGCCCGTTGACAGGGTCGGGCGTGACGTCGCCCACGGTGAAGATCCCGAACTGCATGTCCGCTCCTGAGCTCCGGCCGGGCTTGAGCATCCCGGACTGACCCGCACAACGTCTTTGACTCGTCAACTATTTCATAGTCAGAGAGTTGCCGTGAAGCGAGGTCCGGATCACAGCGCGGCGATAAGCGCACCCAGGCCCGAGGCCTGGGTGCGCCAGTCGCGGGCATTCGGGTATCCCGCGGGCGACTGCCCGTTCCAGCGCTGCCCGATCCGGTTGAGCGGGTCCCGGTCGGCGACCCAGATGCTGTCCGCCTGGGTACGGGCGTACGAACGGTAGCCCGCCGCGCCCGTGGCGTCGGCGAGATCGCCCAGGTATCGCATGAAGATGCCCTTGAACTGCTTGCCGTTGTCGTCGCAGGTGGTCGTCGGCGAGTCGCAGGACTCGGTGAGGATGCCGTTGCGGGTGAGCACCGGGCTAGCCATGGCGGCGTCCGCCAGCCGCCGCGACGCGGCGAGCACGGAGGCGTTGCCGGTGGCCCGCCACACCTCGAGCGAGGCGCCGATGGCCAGCCCCTGGTTGTAGGTGTGCACGGTCTGCCCGTTGTTCGCGCAGTTGCCGTTCAGGCCGTCGTTGACCAGCCCGGAGCCGTTGATCATGCCGCTGGCGGCGAACCAGTTCCAA
This sequence comes from Actinoplanes sp. NPDC049118, assembly GCF_040648555.1. Classification (NCBI taxonomy): domain Bacteria; kingdom Bacillati; phylum Actinomycetota; class Actinomycetes; order Micromonosporales; family Micromonosporaceae; genus Actinoplanes; species Actinoplanes sp. NPDC049118. Next base: position 135,095 of record NZ_JBEZDY010000001.1, on the reverse strand, counting down.
CCGGTCGTCGCCCGGTTGAGCCAGGTGGTGTCGCCCGGGAGCCGGTTGTGCAGCGCGGCGGCGAGGCGGATGTAGAGGCCGGCGGTCACCGCGTTCTTGTACGTGCGCTCGCGGTCCCACCACACTCCCCCGCCGCAGGTGGAGGTGTCCCAGAAGCCGTGCACGTAGTTCGCGATCGTCACCGCCTCGTCCCGGAACCTCGCCTCGCCGGTCAGGTCGTACGCCCGCACCCAGGCGATGCCCCACCAGGCCGCGTCGTCGATCGCCCGGCTGATGAAGTGGCCCTCGATCGGGTCGCTGCTCTTCACCCCGGCCGGGAACGCGACCCTGTTCACCTCGAAGGTACGGTCCACGATCCACCGGTAGTCGGTGCGGCCGGTGCGCTTCATCCAGTCCATGAGGGTCGTGACGGCCACCGCCGAGTTCCACCAGCTCGACGGCCACCACGCCGTGTCCGGCCGGTACGCCCACATCAGCGCGTCAGCCGCCGCTGCCGCCCGGTCGTTCGCGGGCCGGGCCCAGGCCGTGCACGCGCCGTTGGCGCCGGTGACCGCCCGGCCGCAGGCGCGCAGCGCGCCGCCGTACAGCAGGGATCCGGGTTCGCGGGCCGCGAAGAGTGCGGTGCGCGCGGAGCTCGCGCCCGCCGGGGTGGCGGTGCGGCCGAGCGAGGATCCGCCGGGCCAGCTCGCGCCCTCGTTCCACGACCGGTCGAGCCAGATCTCGTCCCCGGCGGCGCCGTTGCCGATGGTCGCCCAGGCCATGCCGCGGCCGTCGATGTGCAGGGCGATGGTCCGCCCGCTCAGCGTGGCCGGTCCGACGGGCTGGGTGTCGCCGGAGTTGCCGCCCTCGCCGTCGCAGGCCACGTCGCAGGCCCGCGGGCGCACCCAGTCGGTGCACTGGATGCCGGCCGCGTCGCCGCAGGCCCGGATCATGCCGCGCCGGTGGCCCGCCGGGTCGGCGAGGTTGTACATGAGCGTGCGGGTACCGGTCCAGGTGCCGGGGATGCTCGCCTTGCCGAGCAGCCCGTCCCAGGTGGCGCCGCCGTCCCAGGTCCGGTCCAGCCAGACGGCGTCGCCGGGGGTGCCGAGGTCGATGCTGCCCCAGGCCATCGCGTCGGCGGCGGAGAGATGCAGGGAGATCCGGCGCCCGTTCTGGATCCGGTCCGGCACGGGGAACGCGTCCTGGCGTGCGGTCGACGGGTCCCGGGTGTCGCAGGAGACCGCGCAGACGACCGGGGCGGCGGCGACGGCGGGCGCCGGGACGGACAGCCACGTGAGTGCGAGGGCGACGACGGTGAGGGCGGCTCGCTTCATGCGCGGTGCCTCCAGTTCTCTCTCTTAAATATTGACAACCGTCGACACATTTCGGCAAGGCTTGTTAACAGCTCACCCGCTCCCATTGCGCTGGTTGCGCCCATGCCCTCAGATTGACGTAGAGCACTCAATTGAACTCACTGAGTAAGGAGCGCGGGTGGATCTAAGAGTCAAGATCGTCGTCACGGGGGTCGCCGGCGGGCTCACCTATCTGCTGACGAACGCCACCGGCCAGCCGGAGATCTGGCAGCTCACGATGTCGGTGTTCGTCGGTGGCATCGTCCTGGTGGTCCAGGTCCTGATCGACACCGACCTCCGCGTCCACCGGCTCGAGAGTGAACTGACGGCGCACGCCGATCGGGTCGAGAGTGAACTGACGGCGCATGCCAAGCGGGTCGAGGACAACGTCGACAACCGGTTCGCCGCCGTCAACGAGGCCACCGCCCTGTACGGCCGGGTGGAGGCCACCGCGCTGCGCCCCGACCTGATGACGCGCGTCGTCACCGCGCTCGCGAACATCAATCCGGAGGCCGAACTCCAGCGCAGCTTCGCCGACCATGAGATCGCCCGGATGGCCGAGTTGTTCGAGGGGCTGAAGTACGGCTGGGCGCTCTACGAGGGCGAGGACCGCGACTGGCTCCTGGGACTGACCGCCTGCGTCAAGGAGTCGGTGGACGCGACGAGCATGACGACCTTCGACAAGCCTCGCGGCTACGTCGACGAGGGTCAGTTCTGGGCCAGCGACCTCGGTCAGCGCTATCTCGACAGCCAGCACCGCGCGATCGACCGCGGCGTGCGGATCCGGCGCCTGTTCCTGCTGGACGACGGGGCCGCGGCGGACAAGGACAAGATCGACGCCTTGATCGAGCCGCACCAGAAGATCGGGGTGCAGACCCGCATCCTGGCCAAGTCCTCCCTGGACTTCCTGCTGCAGACCAACCTGGTGGACTTCGTCCTGTTCGACCACCAGATCAGCTACGAACTCGTTGCCGCCTCGACGCTCGGCAACGAGTTCCGGCCGGTCATCGCCAAAGTCACCCTGGTGGCGGGGAAGCCAAGCCTGATGGAGCGCCGCAACCGCTTCGACAAGATGTGGGCGAGCGCGCAGCCGGCACCCTGATGCCGAGGTCAGACGAGTTCGTCCACAAGCATGGCCACGTCGTCGGCGCAGCCCCAGGACAGGCTCACCCCGGAGCCCGCATGGCCGTAGTTGTGGACCACGTGCCGGCGGGAGCCTCGCGGCTCGATCTCGAGCCGCACCTCCGGGCGGACGGGCCGGCTGCCGACCCGGTAGCCCAGAATCTTCGCCTTGGCGACCTCGGGGAAGACGCTGATGCAGCGATTCCGGATGCCGGCCGCTATCCCGCGGTCCAGCACCGGCTCGACACATCCCTCGGTCGCGTTGCCACCGAGCACCAGGACCCGGCCCTGCGGCAGCAGATACGTCGTTTCCCGCAGATCATCGGTGTGCTCGACGAAGAACTCGCGGATGCCCGGATTCCGGACCAGGACGAGGTGCCCGCAGACGGACGTGACCCTGTCATCGGGCACCAGCTCGCGCGCGGCGGACCCGGCGCAGTTGACCACCACGGAGGCCGTGGCGAAGGCCTCGTCCAGGGTGCGCAGCCTGCCGTATTCGACCTTGCCGCCCGCCGCCTTCAGCCGCTTCAGGAGATAGGCCAGATAGACCGGCATGTCGATGAGCGGCGCCATGTAACGCCAGCCGGTCGCGAAGCCGTCGGGCAGCTCCGGAGCCTTGCACTCGCGGTAGCTCATCTCCCAACAGCGCTCCGGCAGCGGAATCGGGTCCCGGGAGGCCTCCGTCCCGTCGACCAGCTTGACCCCGGCGACACCGTCGAGGTTCTCGAAGACCTCGTGCGTCCGCCGGCTCCACCGCTTCATGTCCGGATGGTGGGCGTGCATCGGATCCCACATCGCCCCCGCCGCGGCCGAGGTGCTCCGCGCCGGGCCCCGGGCCGTCCTGACGCGGACCCGGAGACCGCGCTCGGCCAGGCGGACGCCCGTGGTCAAGCCCGATACACCGGCACCGACAATCAACACATCGGTTCTGGCCGTCGACATGTACCGAGACTAGTCGCGTGCACCGACGGTGCGGGCGGCCCGAAGGGATGAACTGTTCACCGCCCGGCGGCCTCCTCGGCGGCCGCCCGCGCCGAGGAGAACTTGTGCAGCTTCATCAGTGCCTCGCCGGCGACCGCGACCGCGACGCCCGGGGTATGGGAGAGCACCGAGCGGGCCAGCTTCAGCTCGGCGGCGATCGCGTCGAGCTCGTCACGGAGTCCTGACCCGCGCCGGCCGGGGCCGCTGTAGTACTCCGTGTGCAGCATCTGGTCGGCCTCGATGAGCATGGCCGCGGCGGTCCGGGCGAGCTCAGGGCTCGGCCGGGGCGGCTCGCTGACGACCGGCCCCGCGCTGATCAGCGCGTCGATCATGCGCCTGGTGTGGTACCACGACACCTCGCTCTGCCAGGGCAGGCCCGGGATCTCGGGAAAGGCGGGCCCCGGTTGATCCCAGAGACCGCGGACCTCGCCGTTCTCGATCCGGCGGGCCCGCATGTGTTGCCAGATCTGGTCGGACAGGTCCAGGACGCGGTCGCGGGTGTCGCCGGCATCGAAGTGACCGGCCAGGCGCAGGGTCCGGACCAGCAGCAACGGCGCGATGTCGGACACGGTCCAGGCGAGCTGCGGCTCGCCGTGCGCCTCGCTGCCGCGCAGCGGCTCGCGAACGCCGGGATGATGCGCCGCGACTATGGCCAGATCATCCGTCGTCGCCCGCTCCGTGATCCGGCTCCGGTTGGCGAGCCGGGCGAAGAGGTCGCCGATCCGGGTGAGGTCGGCGTCCGCGGCCGGCTGCCTGACCCGCTCCTGCACGAACATTCCGCTGACCAGCGCGCTGTAGTACTCGAACTGCAGTCCGTCGGTCGTCTGCCACGGCACGTCCTCCACGGGCCATCGCTTCCCCCTGCCGAACGTGGCCATGCGCGCCCAGAACGCGTGGGTCAGCCGATAGCGCAGCTGCAGCGCGTCGGCGAGGCGCACCTGATGGCGGTCGAGCAGGTTGGGCAGCTGGGTGCGACCGGAGAACAATTCCGCGATCGCCTCCAGCGCTATGGCCGTGAAGTACAGGTACGGCGCCCTCTCCGCCACCCCGGCGCGCTGGCCACCCGAGTCGCCGACCCGTGGCGCGCCGTCGACGACGCCCCACGACCAGCCGCACTCGAAGAGGTCCTCGGAGTGCGTCAGCGCGCGGCTCTCCGCGGCGCCGGGGCCGATGGTGATCTCCTGAAGGAACCGGGTGTGCATCGTTCTCCGCGTCTCCCGCAGCTCGTCGGCCACGACCCTGCGTGGTCGCCCGTCCTGGCCGACCCGACGGAGCTGCCGGTCACCGAACTCGCTGTCCGGCGGGAAGGCATGGACGGTGAAGCTGCGCAGCAGCCCGACCATGGCGCCCGTGAGCCGCCGCTGGGCCCGGGCCTCCAGGTCGTCGGCCTGCCGGCGGAGACTGTCGCGGGTGAGCGCCGGGCGCAGGGCCCGGACGAACCTCAGCGCCGCCAGGGCCAGGGTCACGGAGATCGCGTAGGAGTCGACCACCTCGGTCTCACGTTGCTGGTCCGTGACGGGCCGGGTCGGGTCCGCGGCCACGACGAAGCGGCCGCCGCCGGCGAAGATCGGCGTGCCGTCGGGCGCGGCGTAGGTGTACAGGTAGTCGAGCAGGGCCCGGACCAGGATCTGCGGAATCTCCAGCCTGGAGCCGAACCGTGCCAGCGCCTCCGCGACGTCGTCGGCCGTCCGGTCGGGGTCGTCGAGGGACAGGAAGGGGATCTTAGTTGCGGGACTCAGTAGACACAGCAGCTGCTCGGCGTCGCTTATCGAGTTCCGGCCGCCGCGCCCGCCCCAGCGCCACTCGCCGCCGGCGGAGAGCCGGGCGATCGCCTCCCACGCGTCGAGGATCTCCTGTCGGGGTCGGATCAGCATCGTTACGGCGCTTCCCGCCTCCGACCCGCGCGGCCGGTGGCCACGATCATGCCGTCATAGCCCTCGCGCAGGTCCTTGCTCTCGACCACCCGCACGGACAGGTCGTGCGCGATCGGCAGCAGGCAGGCGGTGACGTCGTCCTCCTCGACCGAACAGGAGGGGAACCTCCGGCCGCCGACCTCGTAGCCGGACGAGTCGCGCATGAACGCCGCACCGAAGAGGGCGCGGTGCCGCAGGGACTCGACGAATGCGGTGGTCGCCTTGACGAACTCACTCACGCTCGGCGTGATGGACTCGGCCACGAAGAACATCGTGCCCAGGTCGTACGACGCCGGCTCGAGGTCGCTGATGTTGCCCTCGACCACCGCGGTCCGGTGATGGAGCACCTCGAAGGGCCGTGCCACGGTCCGGTAGGCGGGCGGGCCGGTGGCCATGGCGTCCCAGAACGACTGCCACGACGCCGACGGGGACCGCAACTCCTCGCGGAGCCACTTGCTGTTCGAGGCGGCACGTTCGTAGAGGGTCACCTCGGCGGCGAACGGCAGCATCGCCAGGGCCGGGTAGAGGTTGGCGCCGGTGCCGACGTCGATCGCCCTGGCCCGGTGCAGCTGCGGGCACTCGCTGGCGAAGAAGTCGGTGACCATCTCGATGATCTGCCGGTCGTCGTCGCGCAGCGTGCTGTAGTTGTGGTCGAAGTAGTCCTTGGTGTCGAACAACTCCCAGTCGATGGCGGCGTTTCCCGGCAGCGACAGGTCACGGGCTGCTCCGCCGGGCCGGTCGACGCGCAGCGGGGAGCCGTCTGCCACAGCAGGTTCCTCCAGGTCGGACGAATCGACGTCGACAGTCAAGTCACACCGCGAGGTGCCGCCAGAATGTCGTCCCTCGAGGAACCCATTCCCGCCTCCGACGACTATACCGCCAGGGCTTTCCTCCCAATTCCGCCGATTTCACGGCCGGACGCGGAACGGCCCGCCGCCGCCCGGGGACGCGGGCGACGGCGGGCCGGTCGATCAGCGGCCCTGCAGGCCCTTCACGTTGTCGCCGAAGGTCCAGCCGCGCGAGCCGTCCCAGTTCGCCGACCAGGTCATCAGGCCCTTGAGGCTGCCGTTGAAGCTGTTCCAGGACTGCGAGACCAGCGACGGCGCCATGTAGCCGCCGCCCGCGCCGGACTGCGCCGGCAGGCCCGGTACCTGCTTGTCGTACGGGACCCGGATCGTCGTGCCCTGGATGACCAGACCGCTGTTGAGGCAGGTGGTCTGCGCGACGAAGCCCTGCACCGTGCCCGCCGAGTACGAGTCACCGGAGCAGCCGTACATCGAGCCGTTGTAGTACTGCATGTTCAACCACCAGAGGCGGCCGTTGTCCGCGTACTTCTTGATGATCGGCAGGTAGGAGCCCCAGATCGAGCCGTAGGTGACGCTGCCGCCGGTGACGTACGCGGTCTCCGGCGCCATGGTCAGGCCGAAGTTCGACGGCATCTGTGCGAGTACGCCGTCGATGATCCGGATCAGGTTGGACTGCGACGCCGACAGGGTGTTGATGTTGCCGCTGCCGGTCAGGCCGGTCTCGATGTCGATGTCGATGCCGTCGAAGTTGTACTGCCTGAGGATCGGCACGATCGTCGCGACGAAGCGGTCGGCGACCGTGCTGGAGCTCAGGTCGATGCCGGCCGCCGCGCCCCCGATGGACATCAGCAGCGTCGCACCCGCCGCCTTCGCCGCGCACATCTCGGCCGGCGTGGACACCTTCACGGTGGCGTCCATGCCGTTCTCCCACAGCACCGTGCCGTCGGAGCGGATCACCGGGAACGCCGCGTTGATGACGTTGTAGCCGTGCTGCTTCAGGCGGCTGTCGTTGATCGGCACCCAGCCGAAGCCGGGGTGCACCCCGTTGCTCGAGCCGTCCCAGTTCTCCCAGTATCCGACGAGGACCTTGCCGGCCGGCCTCGACTTGACGGCGCAGGTGTCGCCGCCCGGCGGGCTCGTGGGAGGCGTGGTCGGCGGGGTGGTCGGCGGAGTCGTCGGCGGGGTGGTCGGCGGGGTGGTCGGCGGAGTCGTCGGTGGCGTGGTGCCGCCGGTGCACGTGCCGAGGTCGCGCCAGAGTGACGGCGTCGCGGCGGGATTCCATCCGGCACCGGCGTACGCCGTATGAGTGACCAGAGCGGAGTAGAGCTTGCCGCCGTACGTCACCTGGGTGCCGACTGTGTAGGTGTTGCCCTCGGCCCAGGCGGGCGCGGTGCAGGCGACGGCGGCCGCCCGCAGCGGTACGCCGGACACCGCGGCCATGCCGTTCGGCGCGAAGGCCACGGCGGTCGCCACGGTCACCGCGGCGCCCGCCACCAGTGCTGACACGGTACGTCGTCTTCTCATGGCCGCTCCCTGACGCATCGATGACCATCCCGGTCACCCACATCTTCACGTTCGCGTAAAGAAATATCAAGGGTTGTTAACAGATCCGCTTCGATTGACCCCGGACGCCCGGCATGCTTCTGTGCTGTCGTTCGTCGCACAGGCGTGCTCGTATGAGGGACGAGACGAGAATCGGCGCGTTGCAGCAGACTGCGGAGGAACATCGTTCTGCACAGCGCGTCCCGGAGAGCCGTGAATGCGTTGGCGCAGGACACCAGAATCCTGCGAGAGCCCCAGCCCCCAACCCGGCTGAAGTAGCGTTTCGGGGTCCCACTACCGCGACAGCCACCAGCCGCCGGAGGAAGTCCCGTGACCCGACCCGAACCGTGGCTCGACTCCGCGATGGACATCGCGCAGCGGGTAGGCAACGCCGACTTCGACTGGGACGCCTTCGACTCGGCGGCATACTTCGAGCACAACTACGGCACCATGCGCGGCGACGACGAGCGGATCATCGAGATCGTCGCCGACTTCTTCCAGACCTACCGCCGGACACATTCCGCACGCGCGATCGACGTCGGCGCCGGTGCCAACCTCTACCCGGCGCTGACCATGCTGCCGCTCGCCGCCGAGGTGATCCTCTACGAGCGCGCGTTCACCAACCGCCAGTGGCTCAATGCCCAGATCGAGAGGCCCCACGCGTCGTGGTGGCAGTTCTGGTCGCACATGAACGCGGGACGCTCGGCATATCAGCCGATCAAGGAACCGTTCGATCTGCTCAGCCGGCGGGCGCGAGTGGTCAAGGGCAACATCTTCAGCCTCCAACCCGGCCAGTTCGACATCGGCACCATGTTCTTCGTCGCGGAGTCCATCACCACCCGCAACGACGAGTTCGTCCGCGCCACCCAGTCCTTCGTGAACTCGCTGGTGCCCAGGGGTTCCTTCGCCGCGGCCTTCATGCGCGACTCCTCCGGCTACCGGGTCGGCGGCCGCAGCTTCCCCGCCTGCTCGGTGGACGAACGCGACGTCCGGCAGGCGCTGCTTCCGGTCGCCACCGATGTCAGAATTCAGACAGTCGACAGCAAGGACCTCCGCGACGGCTACTGCGGGATGATTGTGGCCACCGGACACAAGAGGACGTGACAGACCCACGGACGGGTAGGTGACGGCACACCGATGCAGATCCAGCCACGTCAACAGCTCCTCGACATCTGGCGGGCGACGGCGCGTCTCTCCTATGTCGACGGCTCGTGGCGGTTCGGCGGCCGCGACGGCGCCAACTCGATCAGCGACGCCGAGCAGCTGCTCTGCCTGATGGCGCCGGCGACCGAGATCCCGATCTTCCGGCTGGACAACCCGGACGCCGCCAACCGGGACGTGCTCGACGCGCTCGGTGCGCTCGGCGACGACATCCAGGTGCCGCAGCGGCTGCTGGAGGCGCTCACCGCGTACCTCAAGCGGTACACCGCGCCGGACGGCACGCCGAGCTTCGCCGGCGGCACCTACTTCCGCCCCGAGCTCGAGGGCGAGGAGGTCAAGACCGCCCAGCAGGAGCTGGACGTCGTCGACTCGTTCGCCGTCTCCGTCACGCTGATGCTCGCCGTCGTCGGCTTCACCAGGATCCTCCGCCAGGTCGTCACCCGGCCGCGGCTGCTCGATCAGGTCGACGAGCTCGAGGAACGGGCCAACCAGCGGCTCACCGCCGCGATGGTCGGCCTGCTGCGCAGCTTCTCCGTCAACGTCTTCTCCGCCGACGAGCCCTACGGCAGGGAGCTGATCCGCACGGTCAACCAGGAGCGCCGCCCGTCCCGGCAGGTCGTCGACGAGCTCCGCGAGGCGCTGCGCGAGATCAACGCCCGGCTTCGCGACGACGTCACCATCGGCTCCGGCGCCGCCGAGGGCAGCGAGCTCGACCTGCCCAACCGGCTCTTCGAGTGCGGCTGGAGCTGGGGGCTGGTCACCGACGCGCCCGAGATCGAGACATCCGCCGACATCGGCGCGCAGCGCCCCGGCCTGGCACAGAACGCGCCCTACCTGTACTTCACCACCGTGGCCCTCGAGGCCATCCAGGCGCTGTCGTCAGAGCGCACCCGGCTGCTCGGCCTGCTCGACGAGGCTCAGCTCAAGCTCGCCCAGGCGCTGCAGCTGCGCTTCGAACTGACCCGGTCCTACTGGGCGACCGTCGCCACCTTCGGCTCCGGCCGGTGGCCGCTGGAGGACCTGCCCTGGCGCACCACCGACGGCGTCGAGTTCGACTACTTCAGCCTGCTGGTCAGCGGCATGGTCGTGCGGAACATGGTGGCCGTGCGGGCGTCCGGCGCGGACCTGGCCCGGGTGGCCGGCGTGCTGGACGAACTGGCGAACCGCAGCCGCATCACCCGCCGCCCCACCCCGCGGGAGCCGGCGCTGAACGTGCACCATCCTGGCCTGTGCTTCCCGCTCGAGGGCAGCGAGAACGTCGGCGGTACGCGCCTGGGCTGGACGGTCGCGGACATCTCGCCGCTGCTGCTCAGGCGCACCCTAAACCTGGCCGGCCTGCTGTCGGACGGCGCCGCCCGCAGCCGGCTGCTCGACCTCTCCGACGACCTGTGGAGACACCTGCAGCAGCGGGTGATCCTCGACGGCACCGCGCGCGGCGTCTGGGACCAGCCGGCGGGCGCCTTCCCACAGGTCGACGCGAGGTTCGCCGAGCCGTCCTGGTACTACACGAAGCGGGTGGTCGACTGCCTCGTCACCGCCGCCCGGGTGATCAACGAGCCGCCGGTGCGCAGCGAACTACTCGCCCGGGTCGCCGCGGAGCTGCTGAACGAGGCCGCACACCTCTACGACCGAGAACGGCTCAACGGCTCCACCTACAGCGGCCAGACGCTGCGGGAGGAGCTCACGCGGATCGGCGTGGAGCTGGAACGGGCCCGGACGGTGCACCGGGAGCGCCCCGGCGTCGCGGTCGCCGTGACCGAGGACGTGCTGCGCAGGCTCGACCGCCTGTCCGCCGCCCGCCGCGCCGACAGCGGACTGAGCTAGCCATGATCGTCTTTGCGACCTCCGACAAGGGTGGCACCGGACGCTCCGTCACCAGCAGCAACGTGGCCTACCGCCACGCCCTGCAGGGCGGCGACTGCTGCTACCTGGACTTCGACTTCGGCTCGCCCACCTCCGGCGCGATCTTCGAACTCTCGGACGCGTTCGCCGGGGTGACCGAAGGCGGCCTGCACAGCCACCTGACGGACGGCGCCGCCGAGCCCCGCCGCATCGACATCTGGGCCGAGTCGGAGCGCGACGTGCTACGCGGGCGACCACAGGGCGCCGGCCGCCTGGCGTTGTACCCGGGCGACCGGGGCGGCGGCGAGTTCCGGTCGTCCCCCGAGATCGTCGAGCGCTGCGTCGACCTGCTGCTGCGCGCCGACGAGGAGTTCAACCTCGTCATCGTGGACCTCAGCGCCGGCCGCTCGTACGCCACGGAGATCGTGCTCGCCGCCACCGCCGCCACCGCGCTGCGCGGCGTGGTGGCGCGCTGGCTGGTGTTCCACCGCTGGACCCGGCAGCACATCCTCGCGGCAAGCGGCCTCGTCAACGGCAGGCACGGCATCCTGGAGACCGCCACCGGGCTCGGCCATGATCCGGCGGCGATGCGGGACGCCATCCGCTTCGTGCGCACCGCCGTCCTGGATCCGGCCTCCCCCGGCCAGGCCGGCCTGCGCCCCGAGCAGCTCGCCTGGCTCGGCGTCTGCAACGAGCGGCTGCAGGAGCTGGCGAGCCGGCAGCGGGCCGGGCGCACCAGCGTGCTGGCCGAGATCCCCCTCGATCCGGTGCTGCAGTGGCAGGAGCAGCTGCTCTCCAACGACGACGTGTGGCTGCACCGCACGGCCAACCAGCGCACGGTCGACGCGTTCGACGATCTCGCGAAGAAGATCGTGGACGACTCCGCCTGGATCGGGCTGTGAACGCCCACCCCGGGGTGTTCACGGAGGACAGCGCCACGCCGGTGGTGCGGCGGGTGGCCCTGTCCCATCTCTCGATCGAGCTCGGCCACCTCTACATGGACGACTTCCGCGCCGGCGGGGAACGGCTGCGCGAGCATTTCCGGCGGGTGCTGCCCTGGGTGCGGACCGCGGAGCAGGCCTGCGCCGACGAGGTGCACCGGGGCCGGCCGCGGATCAGCACCTGCTTCCTCGTCGACGACTACTTCACCCGGTTCGGCACACCGGCCGAGGTCGTCCGCGCCCTGGTCAGCGCCGCGCAGGACGCCGGCCTGACGATCGACTACGTGGCCCGGGAATCGGGGTGTGCGAGCGCCGACGGCGTCGACCTGGCGACCCTGGTGCGCCAGCACCTGGTGGCCGAGCCGCCCGAGGGCGACAACGGCGGCCGGCCCGCGACGGCGGTCAGCGGCTGGCTGAGCAACGGCCAACGCGGTGGCCCCGGCCCGGCGGCCGCGATGGCGGCGCCGCGCCCCTGGCAGCCGCCGCGGCAGAGCGCCGTGCAGAACCACTCGATCTTCGTTGACATCGAGCTGTGGAACGGCCCCGACGGCGGGGTGCTCTGGTCCTGCCCGTTCCTCGCGGCCGTCTGGCAGCTGCAGCGTCTCGGCCTGATCCGGCATCTCGGTGAGCCGGTCGCCGAGCCACGCCCGGGCAGCGCGGACGACCTGGCCGACGACTGGGACCGGATGCCCGCGGTGGTTCGGCTCAATCCCCGGGCGGCGCCCTTCCGCGCGTACCGCACCTTCTCGGCGCTCGACGCGCGCTTCCTGCCGATCGAGCTGGCCGTGCGCACCATCCTGGGCCAGGTCGCGGTCGATGCCGCCGTCGCGGCGCAGGTGCGCGAGCGGGCCGAGGGCGAGGGGCTCACCCTGCCGGACGAGGTGGTCGACCGGATCCGCTACGCGTTCCTGTGAGGCGGCGGCTCGTGCGTGCCGCCGACGGCGCGGGAGACCTCCCACAGCTCGCGGAAGAGCCGCGCGCGCTCCTTGACCCGCGAGTCGGTCAACACCAGGCGGGTCTCGGCGATCTGGGCGCGCTGCGGGTCGGCGGTGGTCGGGTTCGTCTCGTACGTGAGGGTGTCGTCGAAGACGATCATGTCGCGCACCTGGACCTGTTGCGGCGGCGGCACGGCGCCGCGGTCGAGCAGCCGGACCTCGATGCTCATCCGGCGCTGCTCCTCGCAGGCCTGCCGCACCGCCGGGTCGTCCGCCGGCGGCCACCGGGGGCAACGCCCTTCGCACGAGACTCGACGGCTGCGCCGCCGCGGCGGGCATCAGCTCGCCCTGGATGCCGCGAGCGAGGCCACCGCGCCGACCGACAGCTGGTCGCGGATCCGGTGCACGACGCTGTCCCACTGCCGGGTGAATCCCGGCCGCGCCTCGAGCGCCCTCCAGATCTCGTCGGTGAGCGCGACGCCGCGCGCGCCCGGCATCCACAGGTGCAGCAGATAGTCGATGGCGGGAAGCAGGCGGGTCAGGGCCTGCTCGCGCGGGAGGACGCCGATGGCGCTCTTGTCGGTGATCTCCAGCAGGCTGCTCAGCAGCCAGTCGTGCAAGGCGACGTCCTCGCACGCGGCGGCCAGCTCCCCGGCCGTTCCGAACGGGACGGTCAGCCGAAGCGTCCGCAGGTCCCCGCCGCGAACCGAGAAGCCGACGCGGACCGCGCCGGACGCCTCCACGGAGGCCACCCAGCGCAGCCGGGTCCGCGCCGAGCGGAGCCGCACCGTGCCGCCGCGAGGCACGGAGCGCTGCACCCGGTCGGCCACCCGCCCGGCCATCGCGGCGAGGTCCAGGCTCGCACCGGACGCCTCCACCCCGGTCAGAGCGACAGCGAGCTCGTCCCAGCCGACCCGGCTCAGCGTCTCGATGACCCCGGGACGCGCCAGGTAGTGCGACCACGGCCGCCGCGCGCCGCCCTCGCCGTGGGCGAAGGTCGCATAGGCCGAGCCCTGCAGGATGTGCCCGCCGGTGATCGCCGCCCGCTGCAGCGCCGTGCCGACCCCCCGTACCTGGCGGGTGGAGCCGGCCGTACCCAGTCTGCAGTCGACACCGACCGGGATCTGAGGCGAGCGTACGTGGGCGATCGGCCGCGTCGAGACCAGCACCGGTTCACCGACGACCAGGTCGACGAGGCGCCGCGCCCGGCCGGGCTCGACGGGATCGCTACCACGAAGGAACGCGGTCTGTACCTCGCCGGCGATCAACATCGTCCCTCCTCCGTGGCCGCCGGGAGCGACCGCCGGCCTGTCGATTGCACCGCACCGCATGCGCGACCGCAATACGTGGTGCTCTTGGGTGACGACCCTGAGTTAGGGTGTGGAAGTGAGCCCGGCGCGATGGGACGTGCTGCTGATCGGCGCCGGCGTATCGGGCCTGACCACTGCCGTCCGGCTCGCCGAGGAGGGAGTGCGCGTCCTGGTCCGGGCGCGCGGCAGACCCGAGCAGACCACCTCGGCGGCAGCCGGCGCGATCTGGGATCCCATCTGCGCCACCCACCCGCTGGTGCCACAGTGGAGCAGCCGCGCCTACGACGTGTTCCGCGAGATGGTGCGGGCGGGCCGCCCGGAGGTGAGCCTGGTGCACGGCATCGAGGCCTCCCGGACGCCGATCCCGTCGCCGCGCTGGGCGCACGACCTGCCCGGCTTCCGCGAGTGCGACCCCGGCGAGCTCCCGCCCGGCTTCGGCAGCGGCTGGCGCTACACCGCGCCGATCATCGACATGCCGCCCTACCTCGGCTACCTGGAACGGCGGCTGCTCGCGGCCGGCGGGGCGCTGGAGATCGCCGAGGTGCACACCCTGGACGGTGCGCCGGCGCCGGTCGTGGTGAACTGCAGCGGGATCGGCGCCCGGCAGTTGGTGCCCGACCCCGAGGTGGCACCCGTCCGCGGGCAGCTGGTGGCCGTCCGCAATCCCGGGGTCACCGAGTTCTTCGCCGAGCACACCGCCCAGCTCGACGAGCTGACCTACCTGCTGCCGCAGGGTAGGACCCTGCTGCTGGGCGGCAGCGAGGAGAAGGGCCGGTTCGATCCGGAGCCCGACCTCGCCGTGGCCGAGGGGATCATCGAGCGCTGCGCCGGCATAGTGCCCGCGATCGCCACCGCGCGGGTGCTCGGGCACCGCACCGGGATCCGCCCCGACCGCCCCCGGATCCGGCTGGAGCAGGAGAACCGCGACGGCCGGCACGTGGTGCACAACTACGGGCACGGCGGCGCGGGAGTCAGCCTCTCCTGGGGCTGCGCCGACAGCGTCCTCGAGCTCGTCCGAGACCTGATCTGAGCCCGCTTCACCAGGGTCGTGGCCCGTCCGTCCCTACCGATTCGTTGCTTTCGTCCGGCCAGGGGCGTCAAATGGTGATGAGATGCATCGTTATCGATCGACGGAGGACGGGATGGCAGAGCTCGATCAGCGTCCGGCGCGAGCCGTTGAACCGGCGCTGGCCCGCACGGCTTGGCGGACCGCCGAGCCCATCCACGGCATGATCTACTTCGCGCCGGAGGCCCACCGGCGGTATGCCGCGCTCGGATTGCGCGACCGGATGGGCTACTTCGCCTCCCGGGCCGCAGCGTTCGGGCCGGTCGGCGCGGAGACCGTCATCGCCACGTTCTTCAACTTCAACCCCGCGCTGGTACGGGCCGCGATTCCGGAGGCGTGGCGGATCGCCGCACCGGAGGACATCCTGCGGACCCGTTTCGAGGCGGCCGACGCCGCGCTGCGGCGGGCCTGCGGACCGGATCTGCTCGCCTCGCCCGAGATGGCCGAGGCGGCGGGCCTGGCCAGGCGGGCGGCCGAGTCGGCGAGCGGGCACCCCCAGGGGCGTCCCCTGTTCGCGGCGACCTCGGCACTGCCGTGGCCGGACGAGCCGCACCTGGTGCTATGGCATGCGCAGACGCTGCTCCGCGAGTACCGCGGCGACGGCCACGTCGCCGCCCTGCTCCTCTCGGGACGCTCCGGGATCGAGGCACTCGTCATGCACGCGGCCACGGGCAGGGTCGCGGCCGAGGTCCTGCGGCGGACCCGCGGCTGGAGCCCGGCCGAGTGGGACACCGCCGTCGATCAGCTGCGTTCCGGCGGGCTGCTCGAGGCCGGCGACGAGCCGGCGCTGACCGAGACCGGCCTGGCGCAGCGGCAGTGGGTCGAGGACCGGACCGACCTGCTGGCCGCGCCGGCGTACGCGGTGCTGGGCAACGCCGGCTGTACGCGGCTCGCGGAACTCGCCGAGCGGATCAGCCGCGCGGTGATCGAGGCCGGCCTGCTGAAGATCTAGGTGTGCCTCAGGGCCAGCGGACCTGCGCCGGCAGCCCGAGGAACGTCGCGTAGGGCTGCAACGCCCGCTCCGCCCGCGCGCGGTCGGCCGGTTTCAGGGGCACCAGCGGGGTCACGTCGATGGTCACCGCCTTCCTGCCGAGGGTGCGCTTCCAGGTGCCGACCACCCGCCCGCCGCGCACGATCGTGGACTGGAACACCCCGTTGCCGCCCGGGACGACCGCCTGCAGGTGTGCGTCGTCCATCATCAGGGAGCGGTCCTTGTAGCCCAGCATGTATTCGTCGAAGCCCGGCAGCGCCGCCCATTGCCCGGCCGGTAGCGCCGCCCCGCCGCCCAGCAGCTCCGGTGTGGCCAGCATCTCGGCGCCGTCGACCCGGACCGTCGTCAGGCGCTCGCCCGCCGCCGCGACGCCCGCCTTCACGTCCGTCATCGTGAGCCCGGTCCAGCGCGCCAGATCCGCCCTGGTGGCCGGGCCGTGGCTGCGGAAGAAGCGGTGCGCGATGATGGACAGCGCCTCCTCGCGCGACGGCCTGTTCGGCTCCGGCACCCACTCGTCCAGCAGCACGAACGTCTGCTCCTTGCCGACGTGTGGCGCGATGCAGGTGACGCCCTTCTGCGCCGCGTACCACAGCAGGTGGTAGCCCATCTGGCCGACGAGCTCGACGCCCGCGTCGGCGAGGGCGGCCAGGCACTCGGCGCGGGTGAGGCGGCGTCCCTGAAGGACGGTGGCGAGGACCTCGACGCCGCGCTCGGCCTCCCGCTCGTCCAGGCCGATGGTCGCGCGGCGCTTCGCCGCGCCCGCCAGGGCCCGCACGCCGGTCAGGTCGAGCATCCAGTGCGCGTCGGCGGGCGGGACCAGGTGCACGGTGCCGCGCATCGGCCAGGTGCGGATCGCCTCGCGGCGCTCCAGCGCCGCGTTCACGTCGTCGAGGGTGAACGCGGGCAGCCGCACGCCCAGGGACCACTGGCCGCTCGCCATGTCCTGCGCCTGCATCGCGCCGAACCACTGCACGACGCCCGCCACGGAGTCCGGGCCGTCGCCGGCCGTCAGCAGCAGGCTGCGCATCCGCAGGGCGAGCGCCTGCGAGCTCGTCAAGTCCACGACGGCAGCCTATGCCGGGGCACCGACAAGAAACGGGGTGGCCCGCACGGGCCACCCCGTTGCCGCCTGACGGTCAGCGGCCGCGCTGCGCGCGGTACCGGGCGATCAGGGCGTCCGTCGACGAGTCGTTCGACCCGGCCGGCGCCTCGGCGGCGGTCAGCAGCGGTGCCAGCTGGTTGGCCATGACCTTGCCGAGCTCGACACCCCACTGGTCGAACGGGTTGATCTCCCAGATCACGCCCTGCGTGAACGTGATGTGCTCGTACAGGGCGATGAGCTGGCCCAGCACGCCCGGGGTGAGCTTCTCGGACAGGATCGTGGTGGTCGGGTGGTTGCCCGGCATCACCTTGTGCGGCACGATCTCGGCCGCCACGCCCTCGGCCGCGATCTGCTCGGCCGTGCGGCCGAAGGCGAGCGCACCGGTCTGCGCGAAGAAGTTCGACATGAACAGGTCGTGCATCTCGCCGGTGTCGTGGTTGGGCACGCTGAAGCCGATGAAGTCCGCCGGGATCAGCTTCGTGCCCTGGTGGATCAGCTGGTAGAAGGCGTGCTGGCCGTTGGTGCCCGGCTCGCCCCAGAAGACCTCGCCGGTCTGGTAGTCCACGGCCGCGCCGTCCAGGCGCACCTGCTTGCCGTTGCTCTCCATGGTGAGCTGCTGAAGGTAGGCGGCGAAGCGGTGCAGGTACTGCGAGTAGGGCAGCACCGCGTGCGACTGCGCGCCGAGGAACGTGTCGTACCAGACGTTCAGCAGGCCCATCAGGACCGGGACGTTCCGTTCCAGCGGCGCGGTGCGGTAGTGCTCGTCGACGGCGTGGTAGCCCGCCAGCAGCTCGCCGAAGCGCTCCCGGCCGATCGCCAGCATCACCGAGAGACCGACAGCGGAGGGCAGCGAGTAGCGGCCGCCGACCCAGTCCCAGAAGCCGAACATGTTCTCGGTGTCGATGCCGAAGTCGGCGACCCGCTGCGCGTTCGTGCTGACCGCGACGAAGTGCCGGGCCACCGCGGAGGGGTCGCCGCCCAGCCCGGCGAGCAGCCAGTTGCGCGCCTCGGTCGCGTTGGTCAGCGTCTCCTGGGTACCGAACGTCTTCGAGACGACCACGAACAGCGTCGACGCCGGGTCGAGGTCGTGGGTCTTCTCGTACAGGTCGGTGGGGTCGATGTTGGAGATGAAGCGGCACTCGAGGCCGGCGTCCGCGTACGCCTTGAGCGCCTCGTACGCCATCACCGGCCCGAGGTCGGACCCGCCGATGCCGATGTTGACGACGGTCCTGATGCGCTCCCCGGTGGCGCCCAGCCAGTCGCCGGAGCGGACCCGGTCGGTGAAGGCACCCATCCGGTCGAGGACCTCGTGCACATCGTGGACGATGTCCTGCCCGTCGACCACGAGGACGGCGTCGCGCGGCAGCCGCAGCGCGGTGTGCAGCACCGCGCGGTCCTCGGTGACGTTGATGTGCTCGCCCGAGAACATCGCCTCGATGCGCTCGCGCAGCCGCGCCTTCTCCGCGAGGGCGAGCAGGGCGGCGAGCACCTCGTCGGTGACCAGGTTCTTGCTGTAGTCCACGTAGAGGTCCGCCACCCCGGCGGTGAGCCGCTCGCCGCGCCGTGGATCGCTGTCGAACAGCTCGCGCAGGTGCACGCCCGAGAACTTCTCGGCGTGCCCCTGCACGGCCTGCCACTCGGCGCTGTCGGAAACGTGCTCGCTCATGCCATACCCTCCGCTTACCTGAAGTCTCGGGTTCATCGTGGCACGGATCGGATCCGCCCGCCGCGAACTGGGTGCCTCCTCAGAACGCGTACGGTCCGAAGCGGCCCCACGCCACGAAGAGCGCCAGCAGCAACAGCACGATGCCGGGCGCGATGCCGTTCGTCTCGCCGCGGCGGATGTGGACGATGGTCGCGCCGACCATCATCAGCACCAGACCGGTGGCGGCCAGCGGGACCAGGATCGGGGCGATGCCGAGCGCGGCGGGCAGGATCAGGCCGATCGCGGCGAGCACCTCGAGGGCGCCGATGGCACGCACCGCACCCATCGGGAAGTCTTCGACGAAGCCCATGCCCGCACCGAGCAGGTCCTCGCGGCTGCGGACGAGCTTCATACCGCCGGCCAGTAGGAAGGCCGCGGCCAGCAGGCCGGCGACGATCCAGAGCGCGATGTTCATGGGTACGACCTCCAGAGAGTTGAACGTTCCAGTGAAAGGTAGGCTTCCCGTATTGAATGGTCAACTGAATGTGACATGAACGTTCAGCTAGAATCGGCCCGTGAGCGACGAGGTGAACTGGCTCGACGAGAAGCAGCTCCAGTCCTGGATGCGCTTCGCGGCCCTGCTGGTGGTCCTGCCGGGCGAGCTCGACGGCGAGATGCAGCGCAAGGCCGGGATGACACAGTTCGAGTACGCCGTGCTGGCCGGGCTCTCCGAGTCGCCGGGCCGCACCATGCGGATCAGCGCGCTCGCCCGGTTCGCGCAGGGCTCGCTCTCCCGGATCTCGCACCTGGTCAAGCGGCTGGAGAAGCGCGGCTGGGTCCGCCGCGAGCTGGACCGCGCCGACGGCCGCTACACCAACGCGATCCTCACCGACGAGGGCTACGCCAAGGTCGTCGCGACCGCGCCCGGTCACGTCGACGACGTCCGGCGCCTGGTCGTCGACGTGCTGACGCCGGCGCAGCTGCGCCAGCTCGGCGAGATCAGCGACCGCATCCTGCGCGGCATGGGCGGCTGCTGAGCGCGGCAGCCCATGCCGCGGGCCGTCAGCCGAGTGCGGCCGCGGCGCTGCGGCCGGCGACCCGGCCGGAGAAGAGGCACCCGCCCAGGAAGGTGCCCTCCAGCGAGTTGTAGCCGTGCATGCCGCCGCCGCCGAACCCGGCGACCTCGCCGGCCGCGTAGACGCCGGGAAGGGGCTCGCCGGAGGGCGTGAGCACCCGGGCGGAGAGGTCGGTGTGCAGGCCGCCGAGGGTCTTGCGGGTGAGGATGTTCAGGCGCACGGCGATCAGGGGGCCGGCGGCGGGGTCGAGCAGGCGGTGCGGCGTGGCGACCCGGATCAGCTTGTCGCCCCGGTACCGGCGTGCCCCGTGGATGGCCGTGACCTGGGCGTCCTTGCTGAACGGGTTGGTCATCTCGCGGTCGCGGGCCTCGATCGTCCGGCGTACCAGGTCGAGGTCGAGGTCCGGGCCACCCTCCTGCGCGGCCAGCTTGTTCATGCCGGCCACCAGCTCGGGCAGGGTGGGCGCCACGACGAAGTCGGTGCCGTTGCGCTTGAACGCCTCCACCGGCGGCGTCGCGCCGGGCCGGACGCGGCCCAGCACCTGCCGGATGCTCTTGTTCGTCAGGTCGGGGTTCTGTTCGGAGCCCGACAGGGCGAACTCCTTCTCGATGATCTTCTGGGTGAGCACGAACCAGCTGTAGTCGTACCCGGTCGCCATCAGGTGCTTGAGCGTGCCCAGCGTGTCGAAGCCGGGGAAGAGTGGCGCCGGCAGCCGCCGGCCGGTGGCGTCCAGCCACAGCGACGACGGGCCGGGCAGGATCCGGATGCCGTGGCCGGGCCAGATCGGGTCCCAGTTGCGCAGGCCCTCGGTGTAGTGCCACATCCGGTCCGGGTTGATGATCTGCCCACCGGCCGCCTCGGTGATGCCGAGCATCCGGCCGTCGACGTGTGCGGGCACGCCGGAGACCATCCGCTTCGGCGGTGCGCCCAGGCGCGCCGGCCAGGCCGCCCGGACCAGGTCGTGGTCGCCGCCGATGCCGCCCGAGGTGACGATCACCGCCTGCGCCGCGTACGAGAAGTCGCCGGTCTCCTCCCGCGAGCTGGACTCGCCGCGGCGGGCGCCGCTGGCCGCCAGGGTGCGGCCCCGCACCCCCGTGACCACGCCGCCGGTCTTGACCAGGCCGTCGACGCGGTGCCGGAAGCCGAAGGTCACCAGGCCGTTCTCGGCCGCGGCGCGGACCCGCCGCTCGAACGGTTCGACCAGGCCGGGTCCGGTGCCCCAGGTCAGATGGAAGCGCGGCACGGAGTTGCCGTGTCCGTCCGCCGCGCCGCCGCCGCGCTCGGCCCAGCCGACCACCGGGAACAGCCGGTGCCCCATGGCCCGCAGCCAGGCCCGCTTCTCGCCGGCCGCGAAGTTCACGTAGGCCTCCGCCCACCGGCGTGGCCAGTGGTCCTCGTCGCGGTCGAAGCCGGCGCTGCCGAGCCAGTCCTGCCAGGCGAGATCGAGGCTGTCGCGCACGCCCATCCGGCGCTGCTCGGGCGTGTCGACCAGGAATAGCCCCCCGAACGACCAGAACGCCTGACCGCCGAGGCTCTGCTCGGGCTCCTGGTCGAGCAGCAGCACCCTTCGTCCCGCGTCGGCCAGCTCGGCCGTCGCCGCCAGCCCGGCCAGTCCCGCGCCCACCACGATCACATCTGCGTCCATGCCCCCACGCTAGGCACCGTCATGCCAACATAGTGGTCCCCCGGCGCTTAGGTTCGCCGCAGATTTATCACCGAGGTGACAACGTGCACTTCTCCGCGCTGGAGCCCCGCCTCGCCTCGCTGCCGGCGGACGTCGGCGAGCAGGTCCGGGCCGTCCGGGGCGAGCTGCGCGACCGGGTGCTGCGGACCATCCAGGCGGCCATGGGCGCCCAGGGCCGGCCGCTGAGCGGCGGGCAGGGGCGGGGGCTCGCCCTCGGGGTGCGTACCGCCGTCGACGCGTTCGCGGGGGCGGTGGCCGAGCCCGGCGCCGACCTGGCGCCGACCCGGGACGTGTTCGTCCGGCTCGGCCGCACCGAGTACCGCGAGGGGCACACCGTCGACGCCCTGCGCTCGATCCTCATGCTCGGCGGGCGCGACATCTGGGCGTACCTGGTCGATCGGGAGCTGCCGCCGGACGTGCTCTACGTGCTCGCGTCGGCGCTGTTCGGTTTCACCGACATGCTGGCCGGGGCCGCCGCCGAGGGGTACCTGGACGAGCAGCGCCGGCACGCCCGGGACTGGGACACCACCCGCCGCCGGCTGATCACCCTGCTGGTGCAGCCGAATCCCGGCGTCGCCGCGATCCGGGCCGCGGCGGCCGCCGCCCGCTGGCCGCTGCCGGAGTCCGTCGCGGTGGTCAGCGTCGAGGGAACCGACGGCGAGCACGTGGCCCGGCTCGCCGGCAGCGGCTCCATCGCCACGGTCATCGACGACGCCACCCGGCTGGTCGTGCCGGAGCCGGGCACCCCCGGGCGGCTCGCGCACCTGGCCTCGGTGCTGGCGGGGCGGCGATCGGCGATCGGGCCGTCGGTGGAGCTGGCCGCGGCCCGGCTGTCGTTCCGGCTGTCGCGGCGCGCGCTGCTGCTGCAGCAGGACGGCGTGCTACCCGCGGAGGCGCCGCTGCGCTGCGACGAGCACCTGGTCACGCTGATCACCGCCTGGGAGCCGGGGCTCGGCGACCGGCTGGCGGCGCGCCACCTCGCGCCGCTCGGCGCGGCGGAGCGGGACGTGCTCGGTCCGACGCTGCTGGCGTGGCTGCGGGCGCAGGGGCAGGTCATCCCGGCCGCCGCGGCCCTGCACGCGCACCCGCAGACCGTGCGGTACCGCATGCGCAAGATCCGGCGCCTGTTCGGCGCCGCCCTCGACGACCCGGACTCGCGGCTGGCGCTGCAACTCGCCCTGCGGCACCGGCTCGGGCCGGGCTAGCCGTCGCCGCGGCGCGAGGCGGAGTTGCGGTGCAGGTACCTCCACCCGAATGCGATGCCCCCGACCAGCACGATGGCGAAGACGGCCCACATCCACCAGATCCACACCGGCGACGGGCCGTCGGCGGGCTCCGTCGGCGCGGGCTCGAACATCTCCGGTGGCGACGCCGCGCCGGAGATCACCGGGGCGGCGGAGGAAGGCTCCACGGTGGCGCCCGAGGCGGCCGCCGGGGCGGGCGCCAGGATGAGCAGCGGCGCCGGGTTCTCCGGCTCGGCCGCGCCCTCCTGAGGGATCTCGATCCAGCGGGACACCTCGCCGTCCGCGTAGGTCTCCAGGGTCTTGAACGCCAGCCGGGTCTCGCCGTCCGGGAGCTTCGCGACCATGACGCTCCACTCGGCGTCGCGGTCCGGGGCGAGCGGCTCGCCGCCGACCGTGAAGCCGTCGGAGGTCGTCGCGAACTTCCAGCCGGCGGGCACCTTCACCGGGGTCACGGCGCCCGGTGCGATGCCCGCGGGCAGCACCACCCGCTCGTTCGCGATGCCCGACGGGTTCTCGGCCTCGCCGTGGAAGATCAGCGTCACGTTCCGCGCGCCGGCCTGTTTCTTGTCCGCGCTGACCTCGACGTGGGCGGCCGCGGGCGCGGCGAGCGCGAGGACGCCGAGCGCGGCGAGGGCACCGATCGTCGTCAACCGGGATCTGTTACGCACGCCGCGCACCACCTTCACCACAGAGGAGACATTCCCCCCACAATCTCCCATCATCGGGGGAAAGTTTCCGCGATATGCCGGGGCAGGCTCACCGGTAGATGCGCAGATCCGCGATGCTCCACCAGCTCCCGCTGCTGCCGGTCGACGTGACGCGCAGGAAGCGGGCCCGGGTGGGCGGCACGTCGACGTTGGTCAGCTGGCCGGTGCCCTCGCCCCGGGCCAGGGTGCGCCAGCCGGTGCCGTCGGTGCTGGCGGAGAGCGTCCACCCGCGGGCGTAGTCGCCGGTGTGGCCGCCGCTGTCGATCGCCACTCGGCGCAGCCATCGGGTCGCGCCAAGGTCGACCCGCAGGTATTGCCCCGGTTCCTGCGGCGCGCCGCTGGACCAGCGGGTGGAGCCGTCGCCGTCGACCGCGGCCGCCGGGGTCTCGCCCGCCGGCGAGGCGGTGGCGGTCGCGCCCTCGATCGGCACGAGGTCCAGGTCCGGGTCCAGGCCGCGCGGCCAGGTGAAGGTGGCCAGGGCGCCGCCCGGGAGCGTGTAGGAGAACGAGCGGTCGCCGACGGCCACCGCGAAGGTGCGCGGGTCGTCGTTCTCGTTGTGCACCACCAGGGCGGTGGAGCCGTCCGGGTTGCGGAACGCCACGTCCATGATCTGGCCGTTCCAGCCGGTGGTGCCGAACGACGTGCTGGCGACGCGGTACGCACCCGGCTTCACGAACTTCGCCAGGTGCCCGATCGTGAAGTACTCGGCGTCGCGGGTGACCGAGCCGTCGGCCTGCAGGGTCAGCAGGCCGGTGCAGGTGCCGCAGCCGCCCAGGTGCGGGCCGCCGGTGCTGTCCAGGGCGATGTTCCAGTTCACGATGGACTTCGCCCAGTTGCGGGTGGTGCCGATGGCAAGGGTCCGGGCGTGCCAGGTGAGCGTGCCCCGGAAGATCTGCTCGGGGGTGTCGTTCTCGCCGTGCGAGCCGGAGCACTCGGTGAACCAGATGCCCTTGTCCGGGTACGCCTCGTGCAGCGCGGTCTGGGCGCTCGGTTCGCCCGAGTAGCAGTGGTAGGCGGTGCCGGCGAGCCACCTGCCGGCCGGCGAGTCCAGCAGCCGATACGGGTAGTCGGTCTCCGGATCCTCGCCCGGCGGGGTGGTGGCGACGTCGCCCGGGTGCGTGGCCCAGTTGTGGTCGTAGCCGAGGATCCGGGTGCGCGGGCTGGCCCGGCGCAGCAGCGGGCCGAGCGCCTCGATGACCTTCGCCGCCTGAGCGACGGGCACCGCGGCGCCCGGATAGCCGCCGTCGTGCCGGTTCTGCGGCTCGTTCTGGACCGTCAGGTAGTCGATCGGCACCCCGGCCTTCGCGTACTCCTGCACGTACCGGACCAGGTAGCGGGCGTAGGCGTCGTAGATACGCGGTTCGTCCTTCAGGTGCCCGCCGATCAGCGAGCCGCTCGTCTTCATCCACGCCGGGGGGCTCCACGGCGTACCCATGATCGTCAGTTGCGGGTTGAGCTCCCGCGCCCGGCGCAGC
Source organism: Actinoplanes sp. NPDC049118 (assembly GCF_040648555.1). NCBI lineage: Bacteria > Bacillati > Actinomycetota > Actinomycetes > Micromonosporales > Micromonosporaceae > Actinoplanes > Actinoplanes sp. NPDC049118. The sequence continues at coordinate 110,221 of NZ_JBEZDY010000001.1, read as the reverse complement.
AGCGGCAGGATCTGGGCCCGGTCGTGCGCGATGCTGAAGTGCCGCAGCGCGAAGTCGGTCTCGCCGGCCGGCACGTCGTCGTAGCTGTAGTGCGCGGACGTCGCGGTGAAGTCGGAGGAGCCGACCGGCTGGCGCAGGAAGCTGACGCCGATGCCGTCGCGCGGGTCGAACAGCGAACGCATCGCCCGGTCGCGCGCGGCGGGGTCGAGGCGGTGGAGCACGCTCGCGGCCGAGTCGGTCAGCGACGCGCCGAAGCCGTCCATGCGCTGGTAGCGGGTGCCGGGATCGACGGTGATGGTGGTCTCGGCGCTGCCGCCGCGGGCGAACGTCGCGGGAGCCCGCTCGTGCAGCTGCTCGGCCCGGTCCGTGGTGGTCACCCAGACCCGGGCCTGCGGCGCGCGGCCGCCGTGCGCCTGCGCGGGTGCCGTCGTCAGGATCAGTAGGGCGGCGCCGGCCGCCGCACCGAATGCTCGCCGTCTCATGGGCCTGCTCCCTGTCCGCCGCCGTGTAACAAATGGAACAAGAGTTTTCGTTTCCATCGACAGGAAACAATCTCGAAACCCCTCTGTCAAGACCTCGAGCACGTCGGTACGCTGTGGAAACATGAAACAAGGCGATGTAACAAATTCGGGGCGCAACACCGTCCGGGACGTCGCCGCCGCGGCGGGCGTGTCCATCGCCACCGTCTCGCGCGTGCTGAACGGCCGCGGCAACGTCGCCCCCGAGACCCGCGAGCTGGTGGAGAGCACCGTGGCCCGGCTGCGCGGCCCCGGGCCGAGACCCCGCGGCCCGGCCCGGCCGATTGCGGGCTCGGTCTTCGTGCGCTGCCCGTACGTGCTGACGGACTACTTCGGCGTGATCGTCTCCTCCATCGCCGAGACCCTGCTGCTGTACGGGCGCCCGCTCGTGCTCGACGCCGGGGAGTCCGCACAGCGCTCCCCCGTGCTGCCGAGGCTGCCCGGCCGCTCGGGCCTGGCGGGCGCGGTCCTGATCCTGCCGCCGGAGCCCGCGGCCGACATCGAGGCGCTGCGCACCCACCGGTTCCCGTTCGTCGTGGTCGATCCCCGGCTACCGCCGCCGCGCGACGTCGTCGCCGTGTCCGCCGCGCACGCCGCCGGTGCGCGCAGCCTCACCGCGCACCTCACCGGGCTCGGCCACCGGCGGATCGGGGTGGTGGCGGGCCCGCGCGAGTGGCTGGCCAGCGACGCCCGGCTGGCCGGGCACAACGCCGCCCTGGCCGACGCGGGGGTCCTGAGCGCACCCGGCCTGATCCGGCACGTCGAGCCGACCGTCGAGTGGGGGCGGCGCGCCGCCGGCGAGCTGCTCGACCTGCCCGAACGCCCCACCGCCCTGGTCGGCTTCAACGACAAGGCCGCCGTCGGCGCGCTGCAGGCGGCCGGCGCCCGGGGACTGCGGGTGCCGCACGACGTCTCGGTCGCGGGCTTCGACGACATCGACCTGAGCCGGGCCACCACCCCTATGCTCACCACCGTGCGCCAGCCCCTCGCGGAGCTCGGCCGGATGGCGGTGTCCCTGCTGGCCCGCCTGCTGGAACGCCACGAACTGGAGGCGCTGCACGTCGAGCTCGCCACCGAGCTGGTGGTGCGGGACTCCACCGGGGCCGTCGCCGCGGATATGGTGCGCCGGTGACCTCGTTCGCGGTGGTGGGCGCCGGCTGGCGCGCCGAGATGTTCTGGCGGATCGCCGCCGGCATCCCCCTGGAATGCGTGGGCGCTGTGGTGCGCGGCCCGCGCGACCTGCCGGTGCCGACGTTCGCCTCGCTGGCCGAGTGCGTGGAGCGGGCGGCGCCGGACTTCGTGGTGATCGCCGTGCCGTGGCAGGCGGGGCCCGCGTTGATCGTCGAGGCGGTCGAGCGCGGCCTGCCGGTGCTGGCCGAGACTCCCCCCGCGCCGGACGTCGCGGGCCTGCGGGAGCTGTGGGCCGCCGTCGGCGGGTCCGGGCTGGTGCAGGTCGCCGAGCAGTACCTGCTGATGCCCTCGCACGCCGCCCGCCTCGCGGCCGTGCGCTCCGGCCTCATCGGCGTCGCCACCCAGGTGCAGGTCTCCTCGACACACCAGTACCACGCGGTCTCGCTGATCCGCGGGATGCTCGGGGCCGGGCGCGGGCCGGCGAGCGTGCGAGCGAGCCGCACCACGGCGCCGCTGGTCGACCCGCTGACCCGCGACGGCTGGACCGACGACCACGACCCGAGGCCCGCGACCACGACCGTCGCCACCCTCGACTTCGGCGACGGGCGCTCGGGGCTCTACGACTTCACCGACAACCAGTGGCACAACCAGCTGCGCTTCCGCCGCCTGCTGGTCCGCGGCAGCCACGGCGAACTGCGCGACGACGAGGTGGTCCGACTCCCCGCGCCCCGCACGGTGGTGCGCACCGCGCTGGTACGCCGCCAGACGGGCTACGACCTGGACCTGGACGGCTTCGACACCGACACGATCACGCTCGGCGGCGAGGTGCTCTACCGCAACCCGTACCCGGGGCGCCGGTGGAGCGACGAGGAGATCGCCATAGCGACGCTGCTCGACGCCACCGCCGCCTGGGTCCGCGGTGCCGCCACGGCGCCGTACCCGCTGGCCGACGGCGCACAGGACCACCTGCTCGCGCTCGCGATCGAGGAGGCCGCCGACACCGACCGCACCGTCACCACCGGCACCGAGCCCTGGGCGTAATCCGGTTGCGAAGGGCCGCCCGCGTTCAGCGTGGGTGACGACACACCGATCGGAGAGGTGGACAGGCCGCCGTCTTCCGATCGGAGCCCGAATGACCACGCGACCCGCTCGCGCGTGCTTCACGGCGTGGATGGCCGTGCTGACCGCCGCCACCTACGCCTGGCCGCAGTGGCACGCCTTCACGTGGGCCCTGATCGGGCTCTCCGGCGCCGCGGCGATCGTCGTCGGCGTCCGGGTGAACCGGCCCGCCCGCCGCCTGCCGTGGTATCTGATCGCGGTCACCCTGGTGCTCTTCGTCGCCGCCGACACCGTCCGCTACGCAAACGCCGCGCTGGGCCTGGTCACGTCCTTCCCGGGCCTGTCCGACGTGCTCTACCTGCTGGGCTACTCCCTGCTCGCGGCCGGGCTGACGATCTTCATCCGGGTCCGCTCGGGCGGCGCGAACAGGGCCGCGCTGCTCGACGCGCTCGTGCCGACGGTGGGCCTCGGGCTGCTCGCCTGGATCTACCTGATCGCGCCTTACACGCTGGTCACCGACCTGGCGCTGCACGAGAAGGCATTCGCCGTCGGGTACCCGCTCGGCGACGCCCTGGCACTCGCCCTGATGCTGCGCCTGCTCACCGCCCCGGGCCGCAAGCCGCTCGCGGTACACCTGCTGTCCGTGAGCATCGTCGGCGTGCTGGTCTCCGACGTCGTCTACGGCATGGCCCGCCTCGACGGCGACTGGGCCTTCGGCGGCCCGGTCGTCCTGGGTCTGATCGTCTTCTACGCCACCGCCGGCTATGCCGCGCTGCACCCGTCGATGATCCAGCTCACCGACGCCGCGCCCGGCACGGGCACCGTCGAGACCGGCGGCCGCCGCCTGTTCCTCATGACCGTCGCCGCGCTGATCGCCCCGGCCGTCCTGCTCACCCAGCACCTCAACGGCGGCGTCGTCAACGCGCCCGTCATCGCGGCCGTCTCCGCGCTGATGTTCCTGCTGGTGATGGGCCGCGTCGGCGGGCTGCTCGCCGACCAGCGTCAGACCAACCTGCGCGAGAGCGCCCTGCGCCGCGCCAATGCCGCGCTCTCGGCCGCGACGACCGAGGACGACATCGTGACGGCGATCCGGACCGCGATCGGCGAGTTGATGCCGGCCGGCCGGCGCTACCGCCTGACCTTCGGCGAGCCGGCACCGATCGAGCACGCGGCGGCGGCCGAGGTGGGCATCAGCCTGGTGCCCGCGCCCGGGTACGGCTCCAACCACGCCCTGCGCGCCGGGATGGTCCTACCCGGCAGCCCGCCGCGGCTGGGCTCGGTCCACCTGGCCGCGCCGGCGCCCGTCCTGCGCGCCGTGATGCCCGCCGTCCAGTCGCTGTTCGATCAGATCACCATGGTGGTCGAGCGGATCGACATGGCCGGCGAGATCAGCCGGCGCGACGGCGAGACCTACTTCCGCACCCTGATCCAGAGCGCGTCCGACGTCATCCTGATCGTCGGCGACGACGACCGGATCCGGTACGCGAGCCCGTCCGCGACCACCGTCTTCGGCTGGACCGAGCTGCAGGGCCGGCCGCTGGCCGGCCTGATCGCCGACACCCACCACCCGGCCCTGTCCGACGCGCTGGCCCGGGCCCGCTCGGGCCACGGCGAGTCCGAGGCCGACCTCACCGCGGTCTGCGCCGACCGGAGGCTGCGCCAGGTCGAGTGCGCCAGCCGGGACCTGCGCGACGACCCGACCGTCGCCGGCCTCGTGCTGACCGTCCGGGACGTCACCGAGCGCCGCGGGCTCGAGAACGACCTGGCCCATCAGGCCTTCCACGACGGGCTCACCGGGCTCGCCAACCGGGTGCTGTTCCGCGACCGCCTCGAGCAGTCGTTCGCCCGCTCCGAGCAGGAGGCGGGCAAGATCGGCGTGCTCTTCGTCGACCTCGACGACTTCAAGGAGGTCAACGACACCCTCGGGCACGCCGTCGGCGACCAGTTGCTGATCGTCATCGGCCAGCGGATCACGCACGCCATCGGAGCCTCGAACACGGCGGCCCGGATGGGCGGCGACGAGTTCGCCATCCTCATCGAGGACGCCACCGACCCGGCCGTGGCCGAGGAGGTCGCCGAGCGCATCGTCGTCGCGCTGTCCGAACCCGTCGAGGTGAGCGACGGCATGGGCGGCACACACCTGCTCAACGGTGCGGCCAGCGTCGGCGTGGCGACCAGCCACGACGCGACCAGCCCGACCGAGCTGCAGCGCCACGCCGACCTCGCCCTCTACCTGGCCAAGGGCGTCGGCAAGGGCACCTGGCAGCGCTACCGCACCGAACTGCACACCGAGATGGTCGAGCGGCTCGCGCTGCGCACCTCGCTGCTCGAGGCGATCGACGCCGAGCAGTTCGTGCTGCAGTACCAGCCGATCGTCGACCTGCGCACCCGCGCCGCCGTCGGCGTCGAGTCGCTGGTGCGCTGGCAACACCCCGAGCGCGGCTCGCTCAGCCCGGCACACTTCATCGAGCTCGCCGAGGAGAGCGGCGCCGTCGTCCGCCTCGGCGCCTGGGTGCTGCGCGAGGCGCTGCAGCAGTTCGCCTCCTGGCGCGCCGCGGACCCGGACCTCGCGCTGGGCTACGTCAGCGTCAACGTCTCCGCCCGGCAGTTCCGCCAGCCCGGCTTCGTCGACCAGGTCCGCCGGGCCCTCGACGACGCCGGCGCCCGGCCCGAATGGCTGCTGCTGGAGATCACCGAGAGCCTGGTGCTGCGCGACGCCGACCAGGTCTGGGCCGACCTGCGGGCGCTGCGCGCGCTCGGCGTGCGGATCGCGATCGACGACTTCGGCACCGGCTACTCGTCCCTGAGCTACCTGCGGCACATGCCGGTCGACGTGTTGAAGATCGACAAGTCCTTCATCGACGACATCCTGGCCAGCAGGCAGCAGCGCGCCCTGGTCGACGCGATCGTCACGCTGGCGCAGAACCTGGACCTGGCGGTCGTGGCCGAGGGCGTCGAGGACGGCGCGCAGCGGGCGCTGCTCGAGCGGATGGGCTGCCCGTACGGGCAGGGCTACCTGTTCTCCGAGCCCGTCTGGCCGGCCGAGGTCCCGGCGCTGCTCGGCCGCCCGGTGGCCGTCGCGGCCTGAAGGCGGCGCAACCCCACCGCGCCGGCATTCGGGAGCGTCGAGCCGGGGCCGCCGCACGGCGGTTCCGCACGGCGGTTCCGCACGGCGGTTCCGCACGGCGGTTCCGCACGGCGGTTCCGCACGGCGGTTCCGCACGGCGGTTCCGCACGGCGGCCGGTCCGGACCTGCCGGCTGGACGGCGCGTCATCGCCCCGGGTCAGGCCGAGCAGGTCGGTGGCGAGGCCGGCCAGTATGCCGAGGACGCGCGCAGGGCTTACGGAGCTGGGTGCCCGCAGGGCGCGCAGGAAAGACCACGGGTGGCGGGCCCCGGAAGTCCGCCGACGACAAGATCGGCGACCGATCCTGCAGGCGGCCCGGTGTCGAGGCCGTTCGGGGCGGCAGGCTGGCGGCCCAACCGGGCCCGATGTCGCCGAGGTGGGCCGCTTCCTGGACGTCAACCAGATCGCCATGAAGGACGACAAGGACGCGGTCGTCGTGGCCCTGTTCAATCTTTGCTACGACGACTTCCGCGCCGCGGACTACCGACAAACCCCGGCACCCGCGGGGGCTCCGACGGCCGAGCCCTCTCCCCGGCACGGAGAGGGCTCACCGATCGAGGTTCGCGTCAGACGTGCTGGGTGGTCGTCGTACCCGGGTGCCGGGCTGCGGTGGCCGCGGTGACGAACCGGCCGGTGCCGGCGCCGCGGTTGACGGTCTGGCTGTTCCTCGTGCCGCGTCCGACGCGTTCGGTCGTCGTGGTCCGCGGCGACCGGGCCGCGGTGCGGCCGCTGACGAACCGACCGGTGCTCGCGCTACGGGACACGCTGCGGGAACCGCCTCGAGCCATGTGGATCATCTCCTTCGGTGGTTGCGGTCTCGGTTGAACCGCTCTTGCCGTAGTGGCCACGGTCTCGTTGGCGAGTTCCTCGGCGACGTCGGGCCGGCTGAGTGACTCGGGGGCGGCTCGGGCAGGCCGGCGCCGCGCTCACGGCACTTGCCGAAGATGGCGCCCTTGCGGATCCAGACCACCGTCACGGCGTACCCGTAGCGGGCCAGCTCGGTGGCGAACAAGTCGTAGTCGCGGCCCGTGAAGCCAGACCGGCTCAGCCAGTCGACCAGGTCGGCGTCCTGGCGAGGCGTTCCCGACGGATAGAGCGCGGACGGTTTCGTCCAGGTCGTGGTCTTCGCGGGTGTCGGCGAAATCGGCGAGCCAGGAGGCGGGGACAGCGACGTCGCGGCGGGTCGGTTCCCGTGGTAGTCCCGATCCCGCCACACCGTCCGTCGGCTCGTCGGCTTCCGAGTGCATGGCGCCTTTCTCGGTGCGGTGCGTCCGTTGAAGGACTCACCGGACGTCCTCTCCTGTGTGCGGCCGCGCCGATTACCCGCCACTCTCCTTTCCAAGATTTTTAACCGCGACTGGGCATTTTCTGGGCATATCTACTGGGCATTTTCTGGGCATCTCTGGTTGACTGGTAGGTGGAACCCGAGGAGGTCCCATGTCGATCGCCCCTCATCTCGCCGAGACGCCCGACGACGTTCACGAGGCGATGATCGCCGCGTTGCGCCTGCTGCTGCGTCCTGGCCTGCCCTTCGCTCCCGAGCTTGTCGACGATGTGTTGCTCGAGCTGCCCGGTGTCCGGGCGCGGGCGACGAACCCGGATGACCGTGATTCTCGAGCGGCCGCGTTCGAGGGTCTGCTGCGCTGGTGCCTGGCCCGCTTCGGCGACGAGTCCCTAACCGACGCGGTTCGCGCCCTGTTCGGGATCCGGCCGGGGGTGAGCGGGACGACGCTGACCCAGCGGCGCGAGATCGCCTCGGCGGCGTCCGGACACGAGGTGCACCACTTCCGCAAACGGATCGAGCCGCGCCTGCTCGGCCAGCTGGCCTGGGCGCTGCGCCGCGACAGCGACGAGTACACGATGACCCGGGCGGTCGCCCCGCCGCTGGCGCCAGCGTCGGCCCGCCCACGGATGCCCGCCGACCCGTTCGCATGGGAGTCCGCCGAACACGCCGAGCTGCTGTCACGGCTGTGGAGCGGCGTCTACCTGTTGCGCGCCGAGCTGCTCGGCCTGGCCCGGGCGCGCAGTATGCGCGCCGAACCCGCCGCCCTGGTCACCGCGGCGTGCACGGCGCTGCGCCGGTACGCGCAACTGCTCGCCCTCGCACAGCGCTACCGGGCCGCGTACGGCGACGTCCTGCTGCACGCCGATACCGGCCTCACCCCGGATGGGCTGGCCAACCTCGCCGGCTGGACCCCGACACTCGAGCCAGTCCACCGTCAGGCGCTGGCCGACGCCGCCGACACGACGACGGAACTGGCATTTCTGGCCGCCGTACCCGGCGACGTGACCGCCCACTGGTGCGAGGCTCTGACCGGCTTCAACCCGGGCACCGCCAGCGGCATGACCCCCGAAACCCCCCTGATCCACGCCACCGATCCGAGTAGGAGTGAAACCGAACCCATGAGGAGCACATCGTGACCGCGCAGCGGTACGTCATCACCGGCGGGCCGTCCGCTGGCAAGGAGGCCGTGTTCGCCGAATTGGACGACCGCGGGCTGCCCATCACCGAGGGCGAACCGGCGAGAGAGATCTACCGCATCCACCGCGCCCGCCTCGGACGCCACCTCGAAGTCGCCGACCGGCGGGCGTACTCCCGCGAGGTGCTGGAGGCGTTCATCACCGAGTACCGCGGCCACGTCGACGGCCTGCACTTCTACAACCGAGGCATCCCCGACGGCGACGGCTGGGACCGGGCGTTCGGCCTGGAGCCCTACCCGGAGCTGCGGGCGGCCACCGACAAGTTCCGCTACGACGGGGTGTTCATCCTCGACCCACTCGACGACTTCAACAGCGAGGACGACCTGGTCTGGGCCAAGGAACGCGAGATCGTCCGCGTCCACCAGCTGATCATCCAGGGCTACTACGACGCCGGCTACTCGCCGATCTTCGTGCCGGCCAACGACGCCGGCGCCCGCGTCGACTTCATCCTCGCCAACGTGCCCACCGCCATGTAGAGCTGGAGGACCCGCGCAGTGACCACTCCCGGAATCGAGCTCGTCAGCCCGAACAACGTCACCGCCAACGCCATGCTCCGCGCCGTCGACATGATCCGCCCACGCCTGCAGGCGACCCGCCCCGAGCGGGTCGCCCTGACGGTCGGCACGCAGATCAACGGAGCGCCGCACCTGGGCACCAGCTTGGTACAGACCGCCGCGTTCCTGCTCGCCAAGGCGATCCGCCGCACCTTTAACGTCGACGCGGTGGTCCGTTTCGGCGCGCTCGACAACGCCCCGCACGACATCCGGCTCGACCCGGAAACCCTGCACTCGTACCAGCAGACCTACTTCCACGCGCTGGGCAAGACGCAGATCGGGGAGCTGATCGAGCGCTACTACCGGGCGTTCTTCGACTCCCTCGCCGACGCGACCGGCGTCGACTACGAAGTCGAGACCTACACCGAGCAGCAGGAACAACCAGCGTTCCGGGCCGAATTCCTGCACACCCTCGACCGCCTCGAAACCATCCGGTGGCCGCTCGCCCCGTCGCACGGCGTGGTGCACATCCGAATCCCGTGCCTGCAGTGCGGCTGGGCCGAGAAACGCGCCGAACGGACCAAGGTCGTCGTGCACCGGCGCATGGACGCCACGTTCGCCGCCGTCTGCACCGACCACGGCCCGTACGAGGTGAACGTCGCCGCCGACGGCGGCGGCTACCTCGACCTGGCCACCCTGTACCGCAACCTCGTCAAGGAACGCGTCCTGGCCCGCGACCCGGTCACCCTGTCGGTCATGGTCAAGGGCGGCGACTGGGCGTTCGGATGCCAGCTCGTCGACGAAGCCCACCAGCAACTCGGCGGCCTGCTCGCCCCACCACGGATCTTCACCCCGATGGTGCTCACCGACACCGGCGCGAAGCTGTCCAAGAGCCTCATCCGCGAAGGCCGCGTCGCCCTGCCGCCCGGTACCCAGCCGTGGATGCTCGACAGCACCGCCTGGACCGGCGGCGTCGACGACTATGTCGACACCCTCGTCTGGCTGGTGTCGAAGTTCCTGTCCGACCCGAAGCACTTCTACCGCAGCTACACCACCCAGGAGCTGAACCGGATCATGACCGCGCACCCCGTCACCGAAGCCCCGCCGCGGGCCCGGGAGATGAACCTCTACCGCCGCTACTTCGACCTACTCGCAGCCGGCCGCAAGACCATCGAGGTCCGCGTCCAGTACCCGAACCTGCGCAACCTCGCCGCAGGCCAGCTCATACGGTTCGTCTGCGGCCGTGACGAGGCCCTTACCAAGGTCAAACGAGTAGCCCGGTACGAGTCGTTCGAGCAGATGCTCGACGCCGAAGGGCCGTCCAAGGTCAACCCCGACAGTCCGAAGCACCAGCAACTCGCCAACATCCGCCGAATCTACGGCCCCGAGAAGGAAGCCCTCGGCGTACTCGCCATCGAGGTCGAGCTGATCCCCCGGCCCTGATCTCTCCGCAGACCTCGGCATATGCGCCAGTCCGCCCCGCTGAGGGCGACTGGCCATTTCCTGGCAAGCCGGCAAGTTCCGCCAGCCCGGCTTCGTCGACCAGGTCCGCCGCGCCCTCGACGACGCCGGCGCCCGGTCCGAATGGCTGCTGCTGGGGATCACCGAGAACCTGGTCCTGCGCGACGCTGACCAGGTCTGGGTCGGCCTGAGGGCGGCCCGTGCTGGGGCAGGGCTACCTGTTCTCCGAGCCCGTCTGGCCGGCCGAGATCCCGGCGCTGCTCGGCCGCCCGGTGGCCGTCGCGGCCTGACGGGTGCCGTGCTCAGGTGGCCTTCACCGGCAGCCGGGAGCTCAGAAAACGCAGGTACTCCTCGTAGTTCAGCGGATTGCCGTCGAGCCGGGGCCGCCGCACGGCGGTTCCGCGCAGCGGCCGGTCCGTACCCGGACGGCTCGACAGCGCGCCCTCGCCCCGGGTCAGGCCGGGCACGGCGGCGGCGAGCTCGGGAACCAGCCGGACCGGCAGGTCACCCGTCACGGTCCAGGCGGCGCCGCTCTCCTCGGAGCCCGTCACGTCGGCGCCGAGGCCGGCCAGCTTGCCCAGGACGGCGCTCAGGGTGGCCGCCGGGACCTCGAGCTCGAACGCCGCGCAGGGCTCGCAGATCCGGGTGCCCGCCGCCCGCAGGGCGCGCAGGAAGACCACGGGTGCCAGGCCCCGGAAGTCCGCCGCCGACGAGACCGGCGACCGGGCCCGCCACCGAATTACGGCGCGGGCGGCATAACCGGCTCGCCGCACGCCGGCGGCCCTGAAACAATCCCGGCGTGCAGATCCTGGACAACCCGGCTTGGGCCGCGCTGACCGGTCCGCAGGCGGCCTTCGCCGACCGGTACGGCCGCAGCGCCCGCTTCCCCGCCGACGTCAGCATGTTCGCAGCCCTTGAGGATCCCGCCGACCCGGGCGCGTGGCATGACCTGGGCACCCTGGCCGGCCCCGGCGGCGAGGCGCTGGTGGCGGCGCCGACGCTGACGCCGCCGCCCGGCTGGACCTGGACCGGCGGGGTGCCCGGCGTGCAGCTCGTCGCGGCGTCCGTGGCGGCGGCGCCGGACCCGGAGGCGGTGGTGCTGACCGACGCCGACGTGCCGGAGATCCTCGACCTGGTCGAGCGCACCAGGCCCGGCCCCTTCCGCAAGCGGACCACCCACCTCGGCACCTACCTCGGCATCCGCCGCGACGGCGCGCTGATCGCGATGGCCGGCGAGCGGATGCGACTGCCCGGCTACACCGAGATCTCCGCGGTCTGCACCGACCCGGCCTTCCGCGGCGCGGGCCTGGCCTCGCGGCTGATCCGGGCCGTGTCAGCCGGCATCCAGGAGGGCGGCGCGGTGCCCTTCCTGCACACCGCCGCGCAGAACACGGGCGCGATCCGCCTCTACGAGCAGTTGGGCTTCGTCCTGCGCACCGACATCGAGTTCGCCTCCTACCGTATTCCCTAAAGCTGGCCGTGGTTCGGCGGCTGTACGCCGGCCAGCTCCCAGGCCGCCAGGTGGTGGTACTTCCAGTCCGCCGGGTCGTGGACGCTGTGCGTGCGGGCGTTGCGCCAGTGCCGGTCCAGGTCGTACTTCGCCGCCGTCGAGCTCGTGCCGCACATCGCGAACAGCTCCGACGCGGTCTCGACCGCGACCTCGCCGGCGAAGGCCTTGGCGCCCGCGTCCCGGTCGCGCCGGACGACGCCGGGGGCGAGCGCCGCGGCGACCCGGGCGGCGGCGGCGAGGGCGGCTTCGTGCGAGGCGATGGCGGTCACGGGCAGATCTTAGGGGCCGGTGCCGGGCGCGGGTCGGCGACACACATTGTCAGATGTGCATATATGCATATGTGCAGCTCACCATGGATAACTCACCCGTTAGCGGAGCGGTGGAGAACCGGCGGTACCCGGTAGGGTGGGCCGCGCCCGCCGACCGCACCGCGACCCGGAGTGACCCCCTTGACCGCAACCGACGGCATGACCGACCGCCTCGGCACCCGTCCGGAGGCCGATCCCGAGTCCACCGCCGCGCCGCAGCCCCCGCCACGGGGGCGCCGGTTCGGCTCCGTGGAACTGCTCGCCGTCCTGTTGGTGCTGCTCGTCGTCGTCCGTGACCCGCTCGCCGCGCTGATCTCCGATCCGCGGCTGCAGACCTGGACGACGGTCTTCGTCTCGGTGCTGGTGCAGGCGGTGCCGTTCCTGGTCTTCGGCGTCGTGCTCTCCGCGGTCATCGCCGTCTTCGTGCCGCGCTCGTTCTGGGCGAGGGCACTGCCGAAGCACCCCGCGCTCGCGGTGCCCGCCGCGGGGCTGGCCGGGGTGGTACTGCCCGGCTGCGAGTGCGGCAGCGTGCCCATCGCCGGATCGCTGATCCGCCGGGGCGTCACCCCGGCGGCCGCGCTCGCGTTCCTGCTGGCCGCGCCCGCCATCAACCCGATCGTGCTGACCGCCACCGCGGTCGCCTTCCCGGGCAACCCCGAGATGGTCGTCGCCCGCGCCGGAGCCAGCCTGGTCGTCGCCGTGGCCATGGGCTGGCTCTGGCTGCGGCTGGGCAAGACCGAGTGGATCAAAATGCCGCCCCGGCCGCACGAGGACGGCTCCCGGCTGAAGGCGTTCGTCGCCGCCTGCCGGCACGACGTGATGCACGCGGGCGGCTTCCTGGTGCTCGGCGCGGCGGCGGCCGCCACGATCAACGTGGTCGTCCCGGAGGCCTGGCTGCAGCGCGTGGCCGACAACCCGGTCCTGTCGATCATCGCGCTGGCGGTGCTCGCCGTGCTGCTGTCGATCTGCAGCGAGGCGGACGCGTTCGTCGCCGCGTCGCTGTCGCAGTTCTCGCTCACCTCGCGGCTGGTCTTCCTGGTGGTCGGGCCGATGGTCGACCTCAAACTGATCGCCATGCAGACCGGCGTCTTCGGCCGCCGGTTCGCGATCCGCTTCGCGCCCGCGACGTTCGCGGCGGCGGTCCTGGTCGGCGCCGGCGTCGGGGCGGTGCTGCTGTGAACCGGCAGGCCCAGGCCGTGATCATGTTGCTCTTCGGTGGCGCCGTCCTCAAGGCGAGCCTCTCCGACCTCTACCTGCGCTACGTCAAGGAGGCCCTGCAGCCGTTCCTGATCGGCGCGGGGATCCTGCTGGTCGCCGCCGCGGTCCTGACCCTCTGGTACGACCTGCGGGGCGGAGGCGACCAGCACGACGGGCACGGGCACCACCACGAGCCGCGGGTCGGCTGGCTGCTCCTGCTCCCGGTGCTCGGCCTGCTGCTGGTGGCGCCGCCCGCGCTGGGCTCGTACGCGGCCGGCCAGTCGGGCACGGTGCTCACCGCGCCGGGCTCGGACTCCGACTACCCCGCCCTGCCGGCCGGCGACCCGGTCGACGTCGGACTGCTCGACTACGCGTCCCGGGCCGTCTTCGACGGCGGCCGCAGCCTGACCGGCCGCACCGTGCGGCTGACCGGCTTCGTGACCCCGGGCCCGGACGGCGAGCCGATGCTGGCCCGCATGGTGGTGTCCTGCTGCGCCGCCGACGGCCGGCCGATCAAGGTCGGCCTCGACGGCGACACCCGGGTCACCGCCGCGCCCGACACCTGGGTGCAGGTCGTCGGCGCCTGGACCAGCCGGGTCGCCAAGGACCCGGTCAACCAGGCCGAGGTCCCGTATCTCCAGGTCACCGGCTGGCAGGAGATCACCGCACCGAAGCAGCAGTACGAGTGAGGGCCGCCCGCGGTATCGCCGGGACGGCGGTCGCGCTCGCCGCCGGAGCCGCGCTGCTCGCTTTCACCCCGGACGACGAGCAGGCCGCGCCGCCGACTGGGCCCGTACCGCTCGCCACGGCGTGGCCCGGCGCGCAGCGGGCCGACATCGCCGGAAACCTGGGCGACGGGCCGATCTTCGCGCCGGGCGTCTTCCTCGACGCCCGCACCGGCGTCGGTACCGCGCCGACCCCGGACGGGACCGCGGTACGCCTGCTGGTGCGCAACGCGGACGGCTCCATCCGCGAACTGCGCCGCCGCCCGCTCGGGTCGAACCCGGAGTTCGGCAACCTCACCGTCGACGGCGAGGACCTGGCCTGGACCGAGTCCGCCGACGGCGTGCCGGTGGAGATCTGGACGGCCAGGACCACCGGCGGCCCGGCCCGGCGGCTGACCACCGACACCGGCAACGCGCTGTTCTTCGGCTCCCAGTGGGACCTGGTGATCGCCGACGGCGAGGTGCACTGGGCCGCGGCCGCCCCCGAGGGCGAGAAAGTCACCGAGATCCGTTCGGTCGCGCTGGCCGGCGGTGCGGTCCGCAGCCGCGAGGAGCCCGGCATCTGGGCGCTGTCGGCCTGGCCGTGGCTGGCCGAGAACGGCGGCGAGGACCGCTCCGGGACGACCCGGCTGCGCAACCTGGCGGCCAACCGCGACACCCGGGTGCGGACCACCGGTGCCGAGTTGGCGACCTGTGGCCCGCTCTGGTGCCGGGTGCAGGTGATGACCGGCGACGGCCAGGCCCGCATCGACGTGATGCACCCGGACGGCTCGGCCCGGCAGCGCATCGCCGGCGGGTCGGCGAGCGCGGCCATCGCCGACGTGGCGGTGCTGGACCGCTTCGAGATCCTCTCCGAGCCCGGCCCGGACTCCGACCTGAACGGCAACGCGGGGCTGCTGGTCTACGACATCGCGGCGGCGCGCACGGTCGGCATCGGCGCGGCCGTGAACGGAGCGTTCAGCCGCAACGGCGTGCTGTGGTGGGCCACCGGCGACCAGGACACGCTGGTCTGGCACACCGTCGACCTGCGTACGGTGTAGCTCGCCCGCGCCGGGCAGCCCCGGCTCAGCTGCCGATCGCGCCGCCGTCCACGCGCCAGGTCACCACGACCGCCGGCTTGGCGAAGTCGCCGTCCGGCCACGTCGAGGCCGGATCGTCCAGCGTCGCGCCGGTGATCTCGCCGGGGTGCTGCACGGCGACGAAGACCGAGCGGTCGTCGCCGGTGATCAACGGGCCGCACGTCTCCGCGCCCGGCGGCACGGTGAGGAACTGCTTGAGGTGGCCGCGCTCCGAACCCTCGATCGCGGTGGCGAACAGGCCGTCGTTGGCGCCGAGTGCGTTGCCGTCGGTGGAGATCCACAGGTTGCCCGCGCTGTCGAACGCCACGTTGTCCGGACACGAGATCGGCGACACCGCCGCCTTGTCGTAACCCGCGAAGTAGGTCGACGGGTCGGCCGGGTCGCCGCAGACGATCGGCAGCGACCAGGTGAACGACTCCGCCGTGTTGTCGCCGCGGTCCTCGACCAGCTCGAAGATGTGCCCGTGCCGGTTGGCGTTGCGCGGATTCGCCTCGTCCGCGCCGGCGAAGGTGCCGACGCCGCGGTTGGTGTTGTTGGTCATCGCCGCATACACCTTGCCGGTCAGCAGGCTCGGCTGCACGTCCTCCGGCCGGTCCATCTTGGTGGCACCGACGGCGTCCCCGGCGAGCCGCGCGAAGGTCAGCACCTCCACCGCGGACATCCCCGGCACGTACGAGCGCTCCCCCGACACCAGCCGGATCCACCGCCCGGTGCCGTCGAAGGCGCCGTCGGACGGCAGCCGGCCCGAGCCGTCGATCTCGGACGCCGGACTGTCGCCGGTGACCTTGGCGACGTACAGCGTGCCGGACTCCAGCAGCGTCAGATTGTGCCGGCGTGCCGAGGCCGACCCGCCGGGCCGGAACTCCCGGTCGGAGACGAACTTGTACAGGTAGTCGAAGCGCTCGTCGTCGCCCATGTACGCGACGACGCGGCCGTTGCGGGCCACGATGACGTTGGCGCCCTCGTGCTTGAAACGCCCCAGCGCGGTGTGCTTACGCGGCCGCGAACCGGGCTCGAAGGGGTCGACCTCGACGATCCAGCCGAAGCGGTGCGCCTCGTTCGGGTGCAGGGCCAGGTCGAACCGCGGCTGCGCCCGGTCCCAGCGCCGCGAGCCGCTCGGCACCCGGACCGTCGTGGAGATCCCGTACCGCGCCAGCTTCGGCTTGAGCTCGGCCGGTGCCGCGTCCCCGCCGACGAAGTACTGGTTGAAGTTCTCCTCGCCCGACAACACCGTGCCCCACGGCGTGACCCCACCCGAGCAGTTGTTCAACGTACCGATCGGGGTGGTGCCCCTCGGATCCGCCGCCGTACGCAGCAGGCCCGCCCCAGCGGCCGGCCCGGTGAACCGGAACGGCGTGTCCAGCATGGTGATCCGCCGGTTGTACGGCCGGTGCCGGCCGCCGACCGGTCGCCACTGCCCCGTGCCGCCGACCCGCTCCAACTCCACCACGGACATCCCGTGCGCGGCCATGGCCACCCGGACCTGCTCGACCGTGAGCGCCTCCTGGCTGGTGAAGCCCGGGAACATCAGCTCCTCGTTGGTGTACTCGTGGTTCGCCACCAGCAGCGCGCGCCGCCCGTCGCGGCCCAGCGGCAGCACGCCGATGAAGTCGTTGTTGTAGCCGAACTGCGCCGACTGCCGCTGCGCCGTCTGGCGGCGCACGTCGAGGCCGGGCACGCCGGGCAGGATCGGATCGCCCCAGCGGATCACCACGGTCGAGTCGTAGCCGTTCGGCACGATCAGGCTGTCGAGCTCGTTCGGCGGGATCGGCTTGAACGTCAGGGCGCCCGCGCGGCCGGGGGCGTCCGGCGGCGGCACGGCCTCCGCGGTGGCGGCCTCGACACCGACGGCGTCCGCCGGTGCGGCCGCGGTGGCGCCGAAGCCGAGCACGAGCGCGCCGACGGCGCCGGCGCGCACGACGCCGCGCCGCGTCAGCGCGGTGTTGACCACATCACCGAGGTACGGGTTGGCGGACTCGTTCGGCACCGGATGGTCGCAGGCGTTGCCGCAGCGGTACAGGCAGGTCTTCGCGTCACGGCCACGGTGTCCCAGGATCGGAAGCAGGCGGGGTTCTTCGGTCACCGGACTGATCTCCTCACAAGGCGTCGTTGCATCGTGGTGGATCGATGACCTGACGTTAATTCACCGTTACGAAAAGTGCCCGTACCAAAAAGTCTCATGGGCCGTACAACCAGACCGAACGAATCCCCGTCTACCTTCTGACCAGGGACGGGGGCGGGATGGACGACGAAAGCGACACGGAGTATCTGGCGTACGTAAAGGGGCGGGTGGCCGCCCTCCGCAGGTTCGCCTACCTGCTGTGCGGGGACGGCCACCAGGCGGACGACCTGGTGCAGGAGACCTTCACCAAGCTGTACGCGCGCTGGCCGCGGATCTCCCGGGCCGAGAACGTCGACGCGTACGTGCACACGATGATCGTGCGCTCGTTCCTGGACGAGAAGCGGCGCGGGTGGTGGCGGGTCGGGCTGTTCGCCTCGGCACCCGAACGGCCGGCCTCGGAGCAGGCCGGCGTCGAGGAGCGCACCGTGGTGCGGGCCGCGCTCTCCCAGGTTCCACCGCGCCAGCAGGCCGTTCTCGTGTTGCGTTTCCTCTGCGACAAGCCGGTCGACGAGGTGGCCCGGATTCTCGGCTGCTCGGCAGGCACGGTGAAGAGCCAGACCTCGCACGGCCTGAACGCGTTGCGCCGGATCCTCGGCGACCGGATTCCCGTCACCGACGGCGAAGGAGTGCGGCGATGAACGAGGAAGAGTACGGCCGGCTGCTGCTGCGGCCGCTGGACGCGGAGCCGGACACACCGAGCCGGGTGGATTTCGCGAAGGCTGTGCGGGACGGCCGGCGCGGACGCCGGTGGCGGGTCTGGTCGGTGGGGGCCGGGGTCACCGCGGTGATCGCTGCCGCCACGGCGGGCGGGGTGCTGGCGGCCGGACCGACCGGCGACAAGGCGATGCCGATGCCGGCGCCGACACCGGTGCCCTCGTCGTCGTTCCAGGTCGACCCGCCGCTGACGCCGTCGACTCCCCCGGTGCCGTCCGGCTATGCGAAGCCACCCGGCCCGGTGATGCGGCCGGAGCCGACCGGGTCGTCCGGCCTTGCGCTACCGCGCGACCCGGCGCTGCCGTCCTCCTGCACGGCCGAGGGCCTGCCGACGAGGAAGGCCAGGTCGTCCGACGTCACCGGCGGGGATCCCACCGGCAGATACCTGGTCGGCAGGACGGAGCCGGTCGCGGGCGGCGAGATGGACGTTCTGGTGTGGCGCGACGGTGACCTGATCGATCGGATCAAGCAGTCCGGCGCACCGGCAACCATGAGCGACATCAACGGATCGGGCCTCGCCGTCGGCGGCACGGACGGATACGCACCCCGGCCGTACTTCTACCGCGACGGGCAGGTGCGGCGGTTGCCCGGCGGCGGGCGTGCGGTCGCCGTCAACGAAGCGGGGACGATCGCCGGTGAATACGAGTTCGCCGCCCGGAGCCGCCCGCAACGCTGGTCCTCGACGACGGCCGAACCGGAGTTGATGCCCCTGATCGACGGGGCGACCGACGGCGAGGCCCTGGACATGAACGAGGACGGGACGATCCTCGTCACGCTCCGCAGCGTCGTCATGGCGGACCAGACCTACCTGTGGTTCGCCGACGGATCGATCCAGAAGGTCTCGTCGCCGACCGCGGACCCGGCGAAACGGCAGTGGTTCGAACCGAGGGGCTTCCACTACGGCTGGATCTACGGCGAGATGGTGTTCTCCAGCCCGACGGGCGATTCCTCCGACCGGCAGGTCTATCGGTACGAACCGGCGAGCGGCACGTGGCAGACGGTGGACGACCCGACCGGAACCGGGCAGCTTCCCGGTTTCGGTTTCGCGCACAGCCAGGCGTCGATCATCATCGGCAGGACTGCCCACGTCCTGCCGCGGCCGTCGGCTAAGTGGGGCGTCGTACTGAACGTGGTCAGTGAGGACGGGCGGATCGTGGCGGGGGTATCGGACAGCCAGGCGACGATATGGCGCTGCGAGTGAGGACCTACCCGTCGTCACAGCGCCAGCGCGGCAACGTCGTCGGCGCAGCCCCAGCAGAGCGTCATGCCGGCGCCGCCGTGCCCGTACGCGTGCACGACCGTCCCGGCGGGCCACTTCTCGGCCTCGACGCGCGGCCCGCCGCGGCGCACCGGGCGCAGCCCGGCCTCCTCCCCCACGATCGGCGCGCCCGCCAGCTCCGGCACCAGCGCCACGCACCGCTCCAGGATCGCGTCGCGGATGGCGGGGTCCGGCGTGGTGTTCCAGTTGTTCGCCTGCCAGGTGCCGCCGAGGACGACGTCCCGGCTGCGCGGGTGCACGTAGGTGCCCGGTTCGCCCTGATCGCGCACCGAGACGATGATTCCGGGGTTGGCGACGCGCACGATCTGCCCGCGGGCCGGGAAGACCTCGGGGTCGCCGCAGAGGGCGCCGGCCGCGAGGCCGGTGGCGTTGACCACCACGGGCGCCTCGACCAGGGCCTCCTCAAGCCGGTCGACGCGGCGGCGCACCACCCGGGCGCCGGCGGCGACCAGCCGGTCCCGCAGCCAGGGCAGGTAGACGCCCATCTCGACAAGCGGCGCCTGGAAGCGGATCTCGCGGGTCCAGGGCGGGTCGATCGGTAGGTATCGCACGCCGCGGGCGGCGGGCGCCCACCACGGCTCGCCGGTGGCGCCGTCGCGTTCGAGGTTGCGGGTCTCGCGGACGAGCACCCCGGGCACCCGGGCGAACGCGTGCCGGCGGAACTGGTCGTAGGTGGCCGCGGCCCAGGCCAGGACGCGGGGCTCGAACAGTGTCCGGGAGGGGTACCAGACCGCCGCGGCGACCGCCGAGACGGTCTGCTCGGGCCCGGTCTGCGTCCAGACGGTCACGTCCGCGCCCCGCTCGCGCAGCCGCGTCGCCGCCGTCAGCCCGATGATCCCGCCGCCCACCACGATCACGTCAGCCATGCCCGTAATCCTGTCGTAACCGGGCACTGAGTACCCGCACTCAGTCGGACCTATGACCGGCCGGACCAGACTGCGACATGGACACCACACCGCAGCCGAGAACCACCACCGCCTTCTACGTGCAGGCAATCGCCTCGTTCGGCATCTCGCTCACCGCGGTCGCCGCGGGGATCCTGTACCTGCCGGTCGGCACCTGGATCCGTGCCTTCCTCGCCGTCGGCCTGCTCTACGTCGTGACGTCCGCCTTCACCCTGGCCAAGTGCGTCCGGGACATGCAGGACGCCGGAACGGTCGTGCGCCGCGTCGACCAGGCCCGGCTGGACAAGCTGCTGGCCGACCACGACCCGTTCAAGGTCCCGGCCGGCTGAGGCGAAACGGCGGCCTCGTATCCTTCTTGTCGTTGATGCCGGACACCACCGTGACCGGCGCACCAAGGATCCGGAGCAGAGAAAATGAGCGAGCACCTGTTCGCGGACGCGACAGGCTTCGCCGGTCTGGCGCTCCGGCCCGAGCTGCTGAAGGCATTGACCAGCCTGGGCTACGAGGAGCCGACGCCGATCCAGCGTGAGGCGATCCCGCCGCTACTGGCGGGCAACGACCTTCTCGGCCAGGCCGCGACCGGCACCGGCAAGACCGCGGCCTTCGCGCTGCCACTGCTGCACCGGCTCGAGGCGGACGCGAAGGGCGGCCCGGCCGCCCTGGTGCTGGTGCCGACCCGCGAGCTTGCCGAGCAGGTGTCGCAGGCGGTGCACCGCTACGGCCGTGACCTGGGCGTACGCGTCCTGCCGGTCTACGGCGGCCAGCCGATCGGGCGGCAGTTGCAGGCGCTGCAGCGCGGCGTCGACGTCGTCGTCGGCACGCCGGGCCGGGTGCTGGACCACATCAGCCGCGAGACGCTGGACCTGGGCGACGTGCGCACGGTCGTGCTCGACGAGGCCGACGAGATGCTCGACATGGGCTTCGCCGAGGACATCGAGGCGATCCTGGCCGAGACCCCGCAGACCCGGCAGACGGTGCTCTTCTCCGCGACGATGCCGCCGCGCATCGACGGCATCGCCCGCCGGCACCTGAAGGACCCGGTCCGGATCCAGATGGGCCGGGAGGAGTCGGCGCCGGGCGAGATCCCCCTGGTACGGCAGAGCGCGTACGTCGTGGCCCGCGCGCACAAGTCGGCCGCGCTCGGCCGGGTGCTGGACGTGGAGGCACCCACCGCGGCGATCGTCTTCTGCCGCACCCGCGAGGAGGTCGACCAGGTCACCGAGACCCTCAACGGGCGCGGCTACCGGGCCGAGGCGCTGCACGGCGGCATGAGCCAGGACCAGCGGGACCGGGTCATGGGCCGGCTGCGCGCCGGCAGCACCGAGCTGCTGGTGGCGACCGACGTGGCCGCCCGCGGCCTCGACGTCGAGCAGTTGACGCACGTCGTCAACTACAACGTCCCGTCCGCGCCGGAGGCCTACGTGCACCGCATCGGCCGGGTCGGCCGGGCGGGCCGGGAGGGCGCCGCGATCACCCTGGTCGAGCCGCGCGAGCAGCGCATGCTCAAGGCGATCGAACGGCTGACCCGCCAGCGGATCACGGTGGAGCGGGTGCCGACCGTCACCGACCTGCGGGCCCGCCGCCTGGAGCTGACCCGCTCGGCGCTGGAGAGCAGCCTGCAGTCCGACGACCTGGACCGCTTCCGGGTCGTGATCGAGTCACTGACCAGCGAGTTCGACATCGAGACCGTGGCGCTGGCCGCGGTGAAGCTGGCGCACGAGGCGGCCGGCGGTGACGTCGACGAGGAGGAGATCCCGTCGGTGGCGCGGCCGCCGCGCGAGCCGGACCGCGAGGGCAGGCGGCCCGAGCGCCGCGGCGGCCCCTCCGGCGCGGGGGTGGCGCGGCTGTTCTTCGGCATCGGCCGGCGGGCCGGGCTGCGCCCGCAGGACCTGGTCGGCGCGATCGCCGGCGAGTCGGGGCTCAGCGCCCGCGATATCGGCGCGATCCAGATTACCGACCGCTTCTCGCTGGTCGAGGTGCCGGAGGCGGCCGCCGACATGGTGATCGCCGCGCTGCAGAAGGCCACGATCCGGGGCCGCAAGCCGGGCGTACGCCGGGAGCGTCACAACCGCTGAATCGTCTCCGGGTCGTCCTCGCCGGCGTAGTAGCGGTCCAGGACGGCCCGGAACACGGCCGGGTCGTCCGCCGCGCCGGCGAACAGGGTCATGGACGACCGCAGCTTCAGGTCGTCCGGGTAGCCGAGGATCTGCCCGGCCGTGCGCCCCTCGACCCCGAGCAGGGCCTGCGCGCTCTCGATCAGCCGGGCACCGAGCACCGGATGGGCGAGATACTCCCGCGCCTCGTCGAGGTCCGCGATCGCGTAGCGCCGCGCGGTCGCGCTGGAGCCGAGGCCGGCGATCTGCGGGAACACGAACCACATCCAGTGGCTGCGCTTGGCGCCGGCCCGCAGTTCGGCGAGGGCCCGGTCGTAGACGCCCTCCTGCGCGGCGACGAAACGTGACAGGTCGGTCATCGAAGCACCGTAGCCGAACCGGGCCCGGGCGCGCCGCTCAATAGCGGCAGCGCAGCACGACCATCGTGTGGCCGCCGACGTCCAGCCTGCCGCCGGCCTTGGTGGTGCGCTTTCGGGCCAGCAGCAGCGGGTCGCCCGTGTGCACGACCGGCTCCCAGGTGCGCCCGTACGACCGGGGCGGCAGCGTGAACGTCACCGGGTCGGCCAGCGGGTTGAACAGCACCAGGAAGCAGTCGTCCCTGATCGGCTCGCCCAGCGCGTCGCGTTCCGGTATGCCGTGGCCGTTGAGGAACACGGTCATCGTCATGCCGGACCGGGCCGTCCAGTCCTCGCCGGTCATCGGCTCGCCGTCGCGGCGCAGCCAGGCGATGTCCGGGATCTTCGCGTCCGCCACCGGGTCGCCGGTGAAGAAGCGCCTGCGGCGGAAGATCGGGTGCTCGGCGCGCAGCCTGGTCAGCCGGGCGGTGAACAGGGTCAGCACGTCGTGGTGGCGGGCGTCCTCCCAGTCGATCCAGCTCAGCTCGCTGTCATGGGCGTACACGTTGTTGTTGCCCTGCTGGGTGCGGCTCAGCTCGTCGCCGTGGGCGATCATCGGAACGCCCTGCGACAGCAGGAGCGTGGCGAGGAAGTTGCGCTTCTGCCGCTCGCGCAGCGCGGTCACGTCCGAGTCCTCGGTGGGTCCCTCCACGCCGCCGTTCCAGGACCGGTTGTGGCTCTCGCCGTCCCGGTTCTGTTCGCCGTTGGCCTCGTTGTGCTTCTCGTTGTACGAGACCAGGTCGTTGAGCGTGAAGCCGTCGTGCGCGGTCACGAAGTTGATCGAGGCGATCGGGCGGCGGCCGTCGATCTCGTACAGGTCGGACGAGCCGGTGAAGCGGGAGGCGAACTCGCCGAGGCTGGCCGGCTCGCCGCGCCAGAAGTCGCGCACGGTGTCGCGGTACTTGCCGTTCCACTCCGTCCACAGTGGCGGGAAGCCGCCGACCTGGTAGCCGCCGTCGCCGACGTCCCACGGCTCGGCGATCAGCTTGACCTGCGACACGATCGGATCCTGGTTGACCAGGTCGAAGAACGCGGCCAGCCGGTTCACCTCGTGGAACTCGCGGGCCAGCGCGGAGGCGAGGTCGAAGCGGAAGCCGTCGACGTGCATGTCGGTGACCCAGTAGCGCAGCGAATCCATGATCAGCCGCAGCGACTCGTGGTGGCGCGCGTTGAGGCTGTTCCCGGTGCCGGTGGTGTCGTAGTAGTACTGCTTGTCGCCGTCGACGAGCCGGTAGTACGCGGGATTGTCGATGCCGCGGAACGACAGGGTCGGCCCGAGGTGGTTGCCCTCGGCGGTGTGGTTGTAGACGACGTCGAGGATGACCTCGATGCCGGCCGCGTGCAGCGCCTTCACCATCGACCTGAACTCCTGCACCTGGCCGCCGCGGCCGCCGAACGACGCGTAGTCGTTGTGCGGCGCGAAGAAGCCGATGGTGTTGTAGCCCCAGTAGTTCGACAGGCCGCGCTCGATCAGGCCGCTGTCGTGCACGAACTGGTGCACCGGCATCAGCTCGACCGCCGTCACCCCGAGCTCCTTGAAATGCTTGATCATCACCGGGTGCGCCAGGCCGGAGTAGGTGCCGCGCACGTCCTCGGGAATTCCGGGGTGCCGCGCGGTCATGCCCTTTACGTGCGCCTCGTAGATCACCGTCTGGTGGAACGGGATGCGCAGCGGCCGGTCGTTGGCCCAGTCGAAGAACGGATTGATCACCACCGAGCGCATCGCGTACGGCGCGGAGTCGGCGGTGTTCAGGCTCCCCGGTTCACCGAAGTTGTACGAGTAGAGGGCGTTGTTCCACTCGTTGTGCCCCTCGATCGCCTTCGCGTACGGGTCGAGCAGCAGCTTGGCCGGGTTGCACCGCAGCCCCGCCGCCGGGTCGTACGGGCCGTGCACCCGGTAGCCGTACCGCTGGCCGGGAACGACGCGCGGCAGGTAGCCGTGCCAGACCAGGGCCTCGCGTTCCGGCAGGTCGATCCGGGTCTCGATGCCGTCGTCGTCGAACAGGCACAGCTCGACCCGCTCGGCGACCTCGGAGAACAACGCGAAGTTGGTGCCGCCCCCGTCGTAGGTGGCGCCGAGCGGGTACGGGTTCCCGGGCCAGATATTCATGCCGACCATCACACCAGGCCGGAGCCGGATCGGCAGCCCGCGACGGCCGGGGGTTGACAGCGCCGGCACGCGGCGTACTCTCAACCCATCGGTTGGTAAACCAATCGGTTTATAAGCCAGGTGGTTGAGCATGACGACAGCGGACCCGATCAGCGGCGTCTTCGCCGCCCTCGCCGACCCGACCCGCAGGGCGATCCTCGCCCGGCTAGCGCAGGGCGAGGCCACGGTCAACGAGCTCGCCGCGCCGTTCCCGATCAGCGTGCAGGCGGTCTCGAAACACCTGAACGTGCTGGAGAAGGCGGGCCTGATCGTCCGCACCCGCGAGGCGCAGTGGCGGCGATGCCGGATCGAACCGGCGCCGCTGCGTGACATCGCCGGCTGGGTCGCGCAGTACCGGCTCCTGTGGGAGGAGCGCTACGACACGCTCGGCACCTACCTGGACGACCTGCAGAGGGAGCAGCAGTGAACACCATCGCGATCAGCACCCCCAGCCCCACCGAACTGGTCATGAGCCGGACGTTCGACGCACCCCGGGCCCTGGTCTGGGCCGCGCACACCGAGGCCGAGCACCTGCGCCACTGGTGGGGCCGCGGAAACCCGCTGGACGTGACGATCGACTTCCGGGTCGGCGGCACGTGGCGCTTCGTCGAGACGGCGGACGGTACCGAGCACCCGTTCCGCGGCGAGTTCCGCGAGATCTCAGCGCCGGAGACGTTCACCTGGACGTTCGAGTACGAGCCGATGGCCGGCCACGTCGCGGTGGAGACCTTCGTCTTCACCGAGGAGGCGGGCAGGACCACGGTGACCAGCACGACGCGCTTCACGTCGCAGGAGGACCGCGACGGCATGCTCCAGTCGGGCATGGAGCAGGGCGCCAACCAGAGCTACGCGGCGCTGGACGCCTACCTGATCAAGATCAGCTGAGGCGTTCTTCGTGGGTGTCGGTTCAGGAGAGCAGCGTCGGGATCCGCTCGAACAGCTGCGTCGTGTACGTCACCATCTCATGCAACATCCAGTTACCCGACAACAGAATCGCCGCACCGACACCCACCGCCTTCGGCACGAACGACAGCGTCGCCTCCTGAATCTGCGTCACCGACTGGAACAACGAGATCGCAAAACCGATAAGCAACGCGGTCACCAACACCGGCGCACACATCTTCGCCGCAACCGTCATCGCCTGCAGTCCGAGCTCAACGATCATCGTGTCGGTCATGCCAACCCCTTCGGGTCCCCACCACCACCCCGGAGTGCACAACGGGCGCGCCACGGTTGCCGTTCGGTTCGGCCAGGCGAAAAGCCTCAAGTTCGGCCTCAGCGCAGCGAGCCGGCGATCCGCCGGGCCTCCTCCAGCGTCGGGATCCCCTCCAGGCGGTAGGTGACGTCGGCGTCGGCCCAGATCAGGGTCGGCGCCGCCAGCCGGGCCGTCTCGGCGCGCTCGGCGCCGTCGCGGCCGACGTAGGTGACCGGGTGCGGCCCCGGCAGCCAGATGCCGCCGGTGCCCACCTGCACCCACTCCGCGCCGGAGGCCGTCTTGAAGAAGGCCGGCGACGGCGCGCCGTCGAACTGGTCGAACCGGACGGCTCCGCCGCGGAAGGCCATCGTGACCACCCGCGGCGCGCCGCCGGCGTCGGGATCGGCCAGCGTGACCCGCTCGGGTGCGCCCAGCCCGGCGGGCACCCGCACCGGGAACAACGCGACGCGACGGGCCTCCTCGAGGCCCGCTTCGCGCAGCGACGGCAGCGGGCCGGGCGTGGCCGGCAGGCCGCCGGACCCGCCGCCGTCACGCACCTCGATCCCGGCGACCCGCAACAGCCCGCCGACCGCGTCGATCACGGCCGCGCGGGCCGGCGCGACCACCGCGACTGCGCCGACCAGCGCCGCGGCACCGGCCAGGATCCACCGCCGCGCGCGGCGCCGGGCCGGGGCCGGCCGGGTGAGGCGGGCCCGGACCGCGGCCCGCTGGTCCGTTGCCCGCCCCACGTCCAGTTCGGCGCCGAGCGCGCGGAGCTCGGCGACCAGGGCGTCCTCGTGGTCAGGCACCGCGCACCTCCCCCACGGCCAGCCGGCCGCGCAGCCGGGCCAGCGCCCGCGAGGTCCGCGACTTCACGGTCCCCTTCGGCAGCCCCAGCGCCACCGCCGTCTCGGCCTCCGACATGTCCAGCAGGAACCGCAGGATCAGCACCTCGCTGTCGCGGGCGTCGAGGAGCCGGAGCTGGTCGACCAGGTGTTGCCGGCGCTCGTCCGCCAGCACCGTGTCGGCGGGATCGGGTGCGACCCGCTCCGGCGGCTCGTGCGCGGCGGCACGCAGCGCCAGGCCGTCGCGGCGGCGCCGGGAACGGTGCAGGTTGCGGGTCTCGTTGGCGACGATCGCGAGCAGCCAGGGCCGGAATCCCGACTCGCCGCGGTACCGCGAGAGCTGCCGGTACGCCTTCACGAACGCCTCCTGCACCACGTCGTCGGCGTCCGCGCCGGCACCGAGCAGCACCGCGGCCCGGTGCGCGGGCACGGTGTACCGGGCGACCAGGACGTCGTACGCGTCGAGGTCGCCGTCGCGGGCGCGGGTGACCGCCGCCGCATCGTCCAGTTCGGTGACCATGTCCGGCCTCGACACCTCCACGCGGTTGATCCGGTCGCCGACAACCTCATGACACCGCGTACGGCGATGAGGTTCCCGGGAACCGCACCCGGCCGGGCGGTGTCGACAGGGCATGACGACAAGGCGGAACCTTCTCATCATCGCGGGCGGCGCCGCCCTGACGGCCGCGTGCCGCGAGCAGGCGCACGCCGCCGTGTCCGTACCGGACGTGGTGGTGGCCGAGGGCAGCCGGGGCCTGGTCGTGCTCGGTGGCGAACGCCCCCGTGATCTCGGCCGGGAGGCGGTGCTGAGCCCGGACGGCGCGGTGGCCTGCACGGTGACCCGCGACGACGCCGGCGCCCCGGTCCTGCTGCGGCTCGACCCGGCGAAGGGCGGGCCGGACGGACGGGTGCCGCTCGCCCCCGGCTGGGTGCCGCGGGTGATCTCCGCCGACGGCGCGTCGTGCGCGCTGACCCGCACGCCCGCGTCGGCCCGCCCGGCCGGGCGGGAGCGGACCGCGCTGCTGGTCACGACCGGCGTCCGGCAGCGCCGGTACGACCTCGGCGGCGTCGTCGAGCCCGACGCGTTCAGCTCGGACGGCACCGGCCTGTTCGTGCTGGAGTGGCTGCCGCGCCAGGCGCCGGACCGGTACCGGGTGCGGCTGCTCGACCTGGGCTCGGGCGAGCTGCGCCCGCTGTTCACCCGCGACAAGGCGCCGGTGCCCCCGGGCGCCGAGGAGGAGATGCGCGGCGACGGGCGGCAGGCGGTGCTCTCCCCCGGCCGCGACGTGCTCTACACGCTCTACACCCACCAGCCCGGTCACCGGCACACCCGCGACCTGATCGCGGGGCGGCCCGGCGGCGTGCACGCATTCGTGCACGTGCTGCACCTGGCGCAGGGTTGGGCCTACTGCCTGGACCTGCCGCACCCGTTCGGCGAGGGCCCGGCCGCCGGGCACGCCCTCGCGGCGAGCGCGGACGGGCTGAGCCTCGCGGTGGCCGACGTGACGTCGGGTTCGCTGGCGTACGCCGCCACGACCTCGCTGAAGATCGAGCGGGTGGTCACCGCGGCGGCCGGTGGCGACGCGGCGAGCCTGGCGTTCACGCCGGACTCCGGCCGGGTGCTGATCGGGGCGGGCACCGCCGTGACCGCGTACGACCGCGCCGGCACGGTGGCCGCCCGCTGGTCCGTGCCCGCCGGAGTCCGCGGGCTGGCCCTCAACGGCGCCGGCACCCGGGTCTACGCGGGCGGCGCCGGCGAGATCGTCTGGCTCGACGCCGCCTCGGGCGCGCTGCGCGGGCGGGCGCCGGTCGAGGGCCTGACGGCGCTACGCCACGTCAGGTGACCGCGGCGACCGGCGGTCTTTCAGGCACTGCTCAGTTCGTCCTGGGACGGCTCCGGGGCCGTGTCCGCGTGGCGGCGGCGTTTACGGGCGTACAGCTCGGCGTCGGCGTGTGCGTACAGGGCGTCGAAGTCCCCGCCGTGTGCGCCCAGGGTGGCCGTACCGATGCTCGCGGGGGTGCGCTCGGCCAGCGCCGCCCGCAGCCGGTCCGCGGTCGCCGCCGCGGCCGGCGCGTCGGCGGCGGCGAGCAGGACGACGAACTCGTCGCCGCCGAGCCTGCCCACCACATCGGCCGGCTGCACGCCGGCCCGCAGGGTGGCGGCGACCCAGGCGAGCAACTGGTCGCCGGCCGCGTGGCCGTACCGGTCGTTGACCTCCTTGAACCCGTCCAGGTCGAGGATCAGCAGCGAGACGCCGGAGTGGGGGCCGGCGAGCTGGGCGGCGAACCGCTCCTCGAATCCGCGCCGGTTGAGGATGCCCGTCAGCGCATCGAGGCGCGACAGCTCGGTCAGCCGCCGGCGCTGCCGGCCGGCCTCGGCGCCCAGCGACCCGCAGACGACGGCCAGCGCGATGGTGCCGCCGAGATGCACCGCGACGTACCAGGGGTTGGCGGGGGCGCCGAAGACCCCGATGGCGAGGTAGAGGCCGCCGATGAGGCCGAGCAGCGGCACTCCGACCCGGGGCGGGGTGCTCAGCGCGATGAGCGGCATCGGCGCGAGCAGGCCGACCGCCAGCGGGCTGGCCGCGCCGCCGCACAGGGCGATGACGCCCGCGGACAGCACGAACTGGGACAGGCCGTAGCCCGCCATCACCAGGCGCAGCCCGGACAGCCGGCTCAACCGGTCGGCGCCGGCGATGACCGCGGCCGCCAGGAGCCAGATGGCCGCGAGCACCGTGCCCATCCAGAGCCGGTGTGGATGCCCTTCCGCGAAGATCAGGACGTAGCCGAGCCCCACCCCGGAGACCGACATGCCGAGCCGGCCGCCGTCCGCGATCGAACGGCGGCGCCGCTCCCGTCCCGAGACCGCCGGTGCCGCCCGCCGTACGACCGGCACCGGTGCCGGCGCGGCCGGATCGTGCGACGTCGGCCCGGTCTGCCGGGTCAGCTTGTCGGCGTAGACCCGCTCGTCGGCGAGCTGCCGCAACGCCGCGAGGTCGGCCCCGTCGGCGGGATAGCAGGCGTAGCCGAGGCTGGCCGGGGACACCTCGTCGAGGTCGGCGCGCAGCCGATCCACCACCGCGCGGGCGTCGTCGGCGTCGGCGCCGACGAGCACCGCGGCGAACTCGTCCCCGCCGATCCGGCCCACCGCGTCCTGACCGCGGACGCCGTGCGCCAGGGTCCGGCCGGTCCACGCCAGCAGTTCGTCGCCGGCGCGGTGACCGTGGCGGTCGTTGACCTCCTTGAACCGGTCGAGGTCGGCGAGGATCAGGGTGAGCGGCTCGCCGCGGCGCTCCGCGGCGGCGAACTCGGCCGCCAGGCGCTCGTCGAAGCCGCCGCGGTTCAGGCAGCCGGTCAGCGCGTCGATCCGGGAGACCTCGGCCAGCCGCCGGCGCAGCGAGGCCAGCACCATGGTGTGGCGCATGGTCAGGTACGCCACGCCGCCGTAGGTGAGGGCGAAGGCCCAAGCCAGACCGGCCGGTGCGGCGCCGCCGGCCAGTGCCACCGCGGCGTACGCCGCGACGCAGAGCAGCCCCATCGGGACGAAATGGCGCGTCGGCAGCACGGCCGCGAAGAAGACGAGCGAGTACAGCTCCAGCGCCGCGAGGGGGCTCGTCACGCCGCCGTCGAGCAGGGCGAGCGCGGAGGCGCCGAGGAGGGTCACGATCGCGCTGGCGAGCTGGATCGGTACCCGCAGGCGCGACCTTGCCATCGCCGGGGCGGTCGCCAACGTGAGCAGCCCGAGGCCGACCATGCCGGCCGCGACCGCGACCATGAGCCGGCGGTTCGACCCGTCCGGGGTGCCCAGGATGTAGATCATCGCCGAGGCCGGACCCAGGATCGTACGTAGCGCGCCGGCTCTGATTCTGCCCTGGCGCGGGGACGCGGTCCCCTTCGGCACCGAGGGCAACATGCTCGCGGGGACCTCTCTCCAGTCGTGGTCCCCGACCTATCGGCCGCGCCGGGGCCGACCTGAGGCGCGGTTTCGCGCGTCCCGGCGGGGGCCGCCGCCCGCGCCGGGACGCGGGCGCCCTACGACAGCGCGCAGGTGATCGCGGGCGTCACCGCCGGACCGGAGCCGACGAAGCCGAAGCTCGTGCCCGCCCCGGCGCCCAGGGTGCCGTTGTGTGCGACGTTTCGCACGGTCACGGCCGTGCCGGTCGAGCTCAGCACGCCGTTCCACAGCGACGCCACCGACGTTCCGGCCGGGAAGGTCCAAGTCGCGGTCCAGGCGCGGCCCGGGGTCGTACCCGTGTTCCGGATCGTGACCTCGCCCTGGAAGCCGCCCGACCACGCGCTGGTCTGCGTGTACGTGGCGCCGCAGGCGCCGGACGGCGGGACGGACGTGGACGGCGAGGTCGACGGCTCGACGCCGCCGCCGTAGCGGGCCGCCAGGCTGATGCCGGTCGAGCTGCCCGCGCCGCCCAGCGGTACCTGGTGGTCGAGGCTGACGAACCTGCCGCCGTACTGCCACAGGGCCGGCTTGAGCAAGGCGTACTTCTGCTCGTCCCAGGTCTTCCAGTCGTCGAGCAGCAGGCCGCCGGTGTCGCCCGAGTTCGGGTTGAGCACCCAGAACGTCTGGTGCAGGCGCTTCTCCACGATCAGGTCCCGCAGCGCGGTCATCCAGCGGTCCTGCCGGGCGTCCTGGCCGAGCCGGCCGCCCCACTCGCCGACCAGCAGCGGCGCGGTGTTCGAGTCGTGCACGTAGAGCCAGTTCGGCGTCCACACGTCGGCGGTCAGCGACGCCTTGTCGAACGGCTTTGCGAACCACGGCTGCTCGTAGACCAGCGGCCCGTAGTCGTGCGGCGAGTAGACCAGCTGGTCCTGGTTGGCGCCCAGGTCGACCGGGTGGTCCCGGACGCCACGCAGGTTGGCGCCCCACCAGACGTTGTCGTAGGTCTTGCCGTCGGTGGACGACCAGCTCACGCCGTCCTTCGGGTAGACCTCGACACCCTCGCAGAGGATCAGCACGTCCGGGTTGATCGCCAGGATCCGCCGGCCGGCGGTCTGGCAGGTGTTCTTGAAGTTGTCGACGTCGGTCGACGAGTCCCACTTCGCCCGCGGGCTCTCGCCGGGCCGGCCGTGCGGCTCGTTCTTGACGTCCATCGCGACAAGCGTGTCGTTGGTGCGGTAGCGCTGCGCGACCCACTCCCAGGCCTGGTAGAACAGCTCCGGCGTGACCGAACCCTTGTACCAGACCGGATAGACGTGCCCGGAGTTGTCGGCCTCCGCGCTGTGCACGTCGAGCAGGACCTTCATGCCGTACCGCTCGCACAGGGCCAGGAACGCGTCGAAGACCTCGAGGGTGGTCTTCCCGGTGAGCTCGGGGTTCGCGTACGTGTTGACCCCGGACGGCACGGCGGCCTGGCCGGCCTTCCACTCCAGCAGGAGCTGGGTCGAGATGGGCACCCGGACCAGGTTGATGCCGCGATCGGCCATCGACCTGGTGACCTCGGTGAGGTTCGCGGACCAGAGGCCGTGGAAGACCCGCTCGCCGGCGTTGAACCCGAACCAGTTCGCGCCGGTCAGCCAGACCGGGTTGCCGGCCTCGTCGAGGATCTGGTTGCCCTGCACGTGCAGCCAGTCCTTGGCCGGCACGGCGGCCGCGGCCTGCGAGATGCCGGATGTGGCGAACCACAGCAGCGGCGCGGCGAGGACCGCCGCGGCCACGGCGGCGAGCCGCCGTCGACTTCGAGTCGAGAACATGCGTGTATTCCTCCGATGGGTACGTGGGAGCGCTCCCATCGACAGCATGTAACATCGACGAAACCAAATCCAGTCTTTCGAAAACCCTTGCTACAGCATGGCCAGGGTGGGCTCGAGCTGGGAGTGCAGCGGCGACGGAAGCGCGTCCCGGCCGAACCAGCCCAGCTCATCGAACTTGTCCGGCTCCCCGATCTTGACGGCTGCCGGATCGAGGAGCACGGAGAAGACCACGGCGACCCAGTGCGACAGCGGCTCGACCCGGACCACGTTGCGCACGCCGAGCAGGTTGATCTCCAGCGGGGCGGCCCCGTACTCCTCGGCGACCTCCCGCCCAACCGCGGCCTCGAAGGTCTCACCGAACTCCAGTGCCCCGGCACCGGTGTCCCAGGCACCGGGCTCGTCCCGCGCGCCGGCGGACCGCCGCGCCAGCAGGATCTTGCCGCCACCGTCGTGGCAGATGAAAACGCACGAGACACGCGGTTCAGAAGTCACCCGGTGAATTCTGCCCCACCCACGAAGGCAGCCCGGACACCGGATCCACGCGGGCGACCGCGACGACGCCCACCCAAACGCCCGATCCACGCAGGCGACGGCTGGTGCACGCCGACCACCCGGCCGCAGAGCAGCTGCGTGACCGGACCGCTCCCCACTGCCGCCGCTGAACCAGCATGCAGAAGTGTCATCCGGGCACGACACCATTTGATCAGGTGAAGACATAGCCACAGATCCGCGCGGTGATCGGCAGAGCCATGCCACCCCTGTCGCACTCGCGCCCACGGCTCCGAATTCACACGCATGCCGATGAGAATGCTTCCGTCGGGTCGCCAGAAACGTTTGTGTACCCGAGCGACGAGGCGACTTATTCGCCGCAGACTCGGGTGAAGTGTGGTTTCGGAGGGAGCGGACATCTGGCATTCCGATGATTGCTGTGCCGGCTGATTTCGCGGATCGCCGATCGCCCCGTAAGGATTCCGCAGCGCCGCCGGCCTACTAGCGATGATCTTAGGTGCGGTGCGGTGCGGTGCGGTGCGGTGCGGTGCGGTGCGGTGCGGTGCGGTGCGGTGCGGTGCGGTGCGGTGCGGTGCGGTGCGGTGCGGTGCGGTGCGGT
>NZ_JBEZDY010000001.1:37641-76504 GCF_040648555.1 Actinoplanes sp. NPDC049118 | reverse complement strand
CGGCGACAGCAGTGGTGCGGTGCGGGCGACGGCGGGTCGCCGCTGGTTCGGGTCGGCCGTTTGCGGTGGCGTCGCCTGCCGGCGTCTCCCCACCTTTCCCCCATCTCCGTCGCTGCTCGTCGCTTCGCGGGTCGGGCTGCGGGCGCCGGCTGGTGTCGCCCGTCAAGCAGGCGCGGGAATCGCGGCTGGGTGTTGGTCGGCGAGTCCCAACCGGCCGACTGGTTTCGCCTCGCGGGCACCTCCGGGCAGATCCCACCTGACCAGCGTGTTCGTGCGGCAGGCGTGTCTGGGCGGCTTCGCTTGGCGGACGGTCTCGTCCGGCGGGCGGGTTCCCGGCCGGCGGTCTCGTTCGGCGACCAGACCGGGGCGGTCTTCCCCTGACCAGCGGCCTTGTTGCACAGCTGCGCCTCGGCCGCTATCACCGGGTCGACGGTCTCGTTCAGCGGGCACGTCTGGGCGAGTCTTGCCTGGCCGGTGGTTCGATTCGGTGTGGCGGGTCTGAGCGAGTTCTCCTGGCTGGCGATTCGGTTCGGCGAGCACGTCTGGGCGGGGCCCGCCTGGCCGGGCGGACCTGGCTCGGCAGGCACAACCGAGCCAGGTCCGCCCGGCCAGCGAATCCCTTCAGCGGGCACAACCGAGCCGAGCCCGCCCGGCCAGCGAATCCGCTCAGCGGGCACAACCAAGCCAGGCTCGCCCGGCCAGCGAATCCCTTCAGCAGGCACAACCAAGCCAAGCCCGCCCGGCCAGCGAATCCGCTCAGCAGGCACAACCAAGCCAAGCCCGCCCGGCCGGTGGTTCGGTTCGGCGGGGTGGTTCTTGGCGGGTTTCCCCTGGTTGGTGGCGCTGCTGGGCCGGTGCGCCTCGGCGGGTTCCGTCCGGTCTGCGGGTTCGGCTTGGTCGCCGCCAGCCGGCTTGGGGCGCTGTGACAGGTGGTGGTGGGTCGGGGTGGTGTGGTCCGGTGCCGGGCGTCGGGCCGGTTCGGCGTGGGCGGGTCCGGCCGGGCGTGCCGGTTGCGGGCTCGCTGTGCGCGGTTCGTCCGGGCCCGTGGTGTGCTCGCCGCCGCGGCTGCGCAGTTGGCGTAGACGCCGGACATGGCGTTGAGCGAGGCCCCAGGCGCGGTGTCGCTCGTGGTTGCGGCGGAACTCGTCACGCTCGGGGGAATAGTCACGGGATGCGGTGCGGTCACGCATGGCGGCCAGTTCGCTGATTCCGAACAATTGAAGCTGCCGCATGTATTCATTATCCCGGACCGGCCGACGTTTATCCTTTCCGATCCACTGTCGATCATGCCAACTTATCACCGCCCCGCCGTGCTGCGCCGGGCTCTCGCTGCTGACAGTCAACACTGGGCGAGGAATGGCTGCGTGATTAGACGAACACCTTATGAAAGGGACCAGTTATCATGCCCTGAGTCTGCGCAGCTCGCTCCTTCGTGCGCTCCATGCACCGCAGTCTTGCTGAGCTTTGAGCGCGGGAAGGAGATCAAGCTGACGTCAGAGCCGACCAGCGTGCCTGCGCCAGTCTGGCGATCATGTGCGCCGGCCGGTCAAGGATCAAGCGACCTTCGGCCCAGTGGGTGCCTACCTACCACCCCACCTACACTGCCTCCGTGATCGATCTTGATGTCAGTGAGGAACCACAGCCCCGGCGGCGTTCCCGGGTCCGGGCGCTTGTCGCCGCGGCCGTGGCCGTCCTGGTCGTGGCCGGCGGGACGACCGCGTTCCTGATCCACCGGTACCGCGGGACGCAGGTCCGCTTCGAGGTGGAGTCGGCGAGCGGCACCGCCCTGACGGCGCAGTGGACCATCGGCATCAGGCACGTCGGCCAGAAAGCCGGCAAGAAGCCGGGCGAGCCCTTCGCGACCCCGTGGTCGACCACCGTGACTGCGGACGACTACGAGGGGATCGCGTCCCTCATTGTCAGGTCCTCGAGCACCGACGAGGTGACCTGCCGGATCATCGTCGAGGGTGAGACCGTCACTGAGCTCACCCGCGCTCGCGTCACGGGCTGCGTCCTGGGCCTCGATCGGCTCCAGGAGCTCTCGGGCCTCGATCCGGCAGAGAACGGCCCGTAGTATCCGTCGCCGGCGCGCTGCCACCGTGCGGACTCCCACTGGGCGGACCGGCCTCGCCGGTCAGCGCGCTGCCCGGCCGAGGCCCCAGCGGCATCACGGCGGCCCCGACACCGACACCGACACCGACACCGACACCGACACCGACACCGACACCGAGGAAGCGTCACGTGCGCCGTAGTGAGCGGGACAGGCCGGCGGCGATCGTCGTGGCCAGGACCAGCCCGGCCACGATGAAGACGTAGGAGATCCACTGGTACCCGCCGCGCGGCACGAACGCGTTCTGCTGCCCGAAGTCGACGATCGGCAGCAGCAGGTCGAGGGTGTAGACGAGCGCGTTGAACGGCGGCGCCTTGGGCGGTTCGGCCGCGGCGGGCGGGTGCAGCCCGAAGACGACCGTGCCGACGCCGAGCAGGGCGGCGAAGAGCGCGGCGGCGCGCTGCGGGCGGTAGCCGTATCCGACGGTGGCGTCCTGCAGCAGGCCCCAGAGCCGGGCGAACCCTGACCCGGCGCTGGTGTCGCGGCGCTGCCGGGCCAGCAGCACCAGCCGCGCCTGGTCGCCCCGGCCCTGCCCGCGCAGGACCGCCGCCAGCTGCTCGTACGGCTGGCGGTGATGGGTGTCCGGGTCCCGGGCCAGCCAGCCGACGCGCCGGGCGGCGCCGGTCTGCGGCTCGAGGATCTCGTAGGTGAGCCCGTCGAGGTGTATCTGCTCCGGCCAGGTGTCCGGGTCGTCGCGCAACACACCGACCCGCGCGTGCCGCAGGTCCACCCGGCCGTCGGGTGCCCGCTCCCAGCGCAGCGTCAGCTCGGTCACCTGCGCCCGCCAGCAGCTCAGGGCGACGCGGCCGGGGGTGTCGATCGCGGCGCCGTCGAAGCAGAGCTTGCTACCGACGACGACGTTGTCGAGTCGGACCGTGCCGTCGGCGGAGAAGCCGTCGCAGCACAGGAACGTGGAGCCGGCGCGCACGCCGATGGCGTTGAGCGCGACGCCGTCCGGGTTGTGCAGGTCGGCGCCGCGCAGCCGGATCGGGCCGTGCACCGTGGCGTCCTCCATCCGCAGCTCGCCCCGGACGCAGAGCCCCTCGCCGCCGTCGAGCAGGCCGTCGACCACCGCCGCGTCGAGGCGGAGCGCGACGGCGCCGGGCGCCTCGAATCCGGCGTCGGTCAGGCTCAGCGTCCGGCCGATCCGGGCGCTCACGGCGCGTACCTCCCCGTGCGCGGAGAGGCCGTGGCCCAGGAACAGGCCGCCGTCGATCGTGGCCCGGTCGAGCCGGACCGCGACCGCGCCGGGATTGCGCAGCGTCGAGCCGGAGAAGACCAGCGCGTCGCTGATCCGGGCGTGCCGCAGCCGGACCTCGCCCTCGACGTGGCAGCGGCGGGCGAAGAAGGCGCTGTCGACCAGCACGCTGTCCGCGGCCAGGGCGATCCGGCCGGGGGCGGTGATCCGGGCGTCGTCGAACTCGACGCCGCCGGCGCAACGGGCGTGGTAGAGGTGCACGGGGCCGTCGAACTCGCCGTCGTTGCCGGAGAAGTCGCCGCCGACGGTGCTGTGGTCGGCCATGACGGCGGGCCCGGCGGTGTTGCTCACCCGGATCCCCGCCATCCGGAGGCTGCCCGCGATCTTCGCACCGTACAGCTTGATCTCGCCGTCGACCGCGCAGCCGCGCAGCGACAGGTCGCCGCCGACGACCGCGGCGGAGGCGTGCAGGCCGGGCAGGCGGGAACCGGTGAAGCTGACGAAGCGCAGGTTCGACCAGGACAGCTCCGGTGGCTGCTCGAAGTCGCAGTCCTCGAGCCGGATCGCGTGCGTGACCTCGGCGAATCCCAGGCCGAGCGTTCCGGTGACCGTGGCGCCGGAGATCCACAGCCCGCGGCTGCCGCCGGGCGCCTCGAGGAGCAGGGCGGCCAGCACCGAGCCGCGTACGGGTTCCGCGGCCGTGAAAACCGTGCGCTCGCCGGACCCGAACGCCTCGCGGACCCGGTTCTCGTGCTCCGTCAAGCTCATGGGTCCATTGTGAATGGTCGATCCCCGGCCGCTACGACGGAGGCGATCGCGGCGGCCGCCCGGGCGGCGTGATATGCCGTCAGCCGCAGTCGCCGCCGAACACCGCCCGGCGGCCGACCGTGTACCGGCAGCCGAAGTCCGGTGCGGCGACGGCCCGCCGGTCGAGGATCGCGTCGCCGCCCGGCCGGTGCCCCGTGCGCACCCAGCCGACCAGGTCGTCGAAGGCCTGCCGCAGCTCCGGCTGGGTGAAGTCGCAGTGCCCGACCCCGCGGATCGCCCGCGACACGAACAGCCCGGACCGGCCCTGGCGCGCGGCGCGCCGCGCGTAGACCTGCTCCATCGAGAACGGTACGAACAGGTCGCCGATGTCGTGCAGCGACAGCACCGGCACGGGCGGGCGGCCGTCCACCCGCGGAATCCCGTCGAGACCCCGGTCGGCCCGGTCGGTCGGCGTCACCCGCAGCACCCGGGCGTTGAGCCGCCACTCGGCCGCGGTGGGCCACCCGTCGGTGCTCCGGTAGAACTCGAGGCGGTTGCCGGTGACGTTGCCGTCGGCGATTCCGGCCGTGCCGCCGCTGAGCCCGGGGTAGAGGCCGAACAGGAACGGCATCCGCAGCGCGGGGTCCGACGACCGCGCGGTGTTCCAGTAGGCGAACGCCCCGGCGAAGCCGGGCCGCACCCCACCGCTGCGCCGCTCGAGCACGGCCGACCAGGCGCGGCCGGCCTCGGTGGGCGCGGGCGGCGCGCCGGTGGTGAGGCCGAGCGCGGGAAGGATCCGGTCGACCTGCGACTGCCACGCGCCGGGCTCGACCGGGAATCCGGGCGTGACGCCGGACAGCGCGGCGGCAGTGACCCCGGCGTCGAGGAAGTAGTCGAAGAGTTCCGTGTCGCCCAGCACGCCGCAGTAGGGCATCGCGCCGGAGAAGGCCCTCGGATACTCCTCCACGGCGACCGCGGTGATGTGCCCGCCCATCGACTTGCCCGTCATCAGGACCGAGCGGGCGCGCTTGGCGGTGACCTGCCGGAACACCTCGATCAACGCGTACGAGTCGCGGACGCCCCGCCCCACGTCGTAGCCGTTGGTCTGGTAGCTGGAGGCCGCCCACGCGAAGCCCCCGGCGATGTAGTGTGCCCGCAGGTCCGGGCTGTCGACGTAGACGACCCGGCCGGTGCCGCGGTAGCCGTGCGCGAAGACGACCAGCCGGCCGTTCCAGGACCGGGGCACCTCGATCCGGTACGCCGCGCCGTCCCGGATGCCGGTGTACACATCGGAGTCCGGGGTGCCGGCGAACGGGGTGCCGTCGGGATCGCAGTCCGGATCGGCGACGAGATAGCCGGGCTGGTTCGTGCTGGCGACGGGTGCGGCACACGCGGCGGGCGCCGCCGAGGCCGGGGACGCCAGCACGCCGAGCAGCAGGGTTCCCGCCAGCGCGAGACTGAACTGTTTCCGGACGAGGTCCACGGAATACCTCCCGGTAACACTCAATGGCCCGGGCCGATCCCTGTCAAGGCCGGTGGTTTCGCCGATGTGTCCGCGCGGCACCCGACCAAAGACTGACGCTCGTCGATTCCATCCACCTGAGGAGAGTCCGACGTGCAGTCACCGTCCATCCCCGAGCGCCACCGGGCCCGCCGGTTGTTCGTCGCCGCGGCCACCACCCTCGCCCTGGTCGCCGGCTCCCTGGCCGGCGCGACGGGCGCACAGGCCGCCGCCAATCCGTACGAGCGCGGGCCGGCGCCCACCGCCGCCGCCCTGGACGCGAGCCGCGGCCCGTTCGCCACCTCGCAGCAGTCCGTCTCCTCGGCCGTCTCCGGCTTCGGTGGCGGCGTCATCTACTACCCGACCAGCACCAGCGAGGGCACCTTCGGGGCCGTCGCGATCTCCCCCGGCTACACCGCGTCGTGGTCGAGCATCAGCTGGCTCGGCCCGCGGATCGCCTCGCACGGCTTCGTGGTGATCGGCATCGAGACGAACTCGGTGCTGGACCAGCCCGGCTCCCGCGGCGACCAGCTGCTCGCGGCGCTGGACTACCTGACCAGGAGCAGTTCGGTCCGCACCCGGATCGACGCCTCCCGGCTCGCGGTCGCCGGGCACTCGATGGGCGGCGGCGGCAGCCTGGAGGCCGCCCGGGACCGGCCGTCGCTGCAGGCGGCGGTGCCGCTGGCGCCGTGGAACCTGACCAAGTCCTGGTCGGGCCTGCGGGTGCCGACGCTGATCATCGGCGGCGAGAGCGACACCATCGCGTCGGTGTCGTCGCACTCCATCCCGTTCTACAACAGCATCCCGGCGTCGGCGGAGAAGGCGTACCTCGAGCTCAACAACGCCAGCCACTTCTTCCCGCAGACCACCAACACGCCGACCGGCCGGTCGGCGGTGGCCTGGCTGAAGCGCTTCGTCGACGACGACACCCGCTACGACCAGTTCATCTGCCCGGGGCCGAGCGGCTCGGCCATCTCCGACTACCGCAGCACCTGTCCGCTGTCCTGAGGCCGTACAGATATCGGGGGGCCGGCGGGACCGATTCCGCCGGTCCCGCCGCGCGGTGCCCGAATCACACCCGAAGCGCAACCGCGCCCCGGCTCATCAACCGTCCCCGGTGAGTCGATTTCTTCTCCCGTGACCAACAAGGCATCCGACACCGGCGGCACGCGCAACCGGCTGGGCCGCCGGCTCGCCGTGGCCGCGCTGCCGCTGGCCCTCGCCCTGGTCACGGCCCCGAGCGCGGCGAAGGCCGCAGCGCCGGACGACGGGCCCACCGCGAGCGCGGCCGGAAATGCGCGCGGCAACCCGCGGGCGTTCGCGTTCCTCAGCCGGTCGAAGCCGACGGACCCGATCGCCCGGTGGAACCCGTGCAAGCCGATCAACTACCGGGTCAACCTCGATCGGTCACGCGCCGGGGCGTTGAAGGACGTCAAGGGCGCGATCCAGCGCATCCACCAGGCCACCGGGCTGCGGTTCGTGTACCGGGGCGCGACCAAGGTCATCCCCGACGCCAAGCGCGGATACCCGGGGAGGTACCCGGCCGACACCGACCTGGTCATAGCGTGGGCGAGCCCCGGCAAGCACAGCACCCAGATCCCGAAGAACGCCGGCAGGCTCGCCGGCAGGGGCGGCGCGGCGTACCTGGCGGCGTACACCGGTACCGGTGAACGGACCGCGATGTACGTCAAGGGGCTGGTGGTGCTGAACGCCGCGATGCGCCTGCCCGCGGGCTTCGGAGCGGGCGACCGCAGCGGCACCCGGGGACAGTTGCTCATGCACGAGATCGGCCACGCCGTCGGCCTGGCCCACCCGAGGATCAACGACAAGAAGCAGATCATGTACCCGGTGATCCTGCGCAAGACCGCGGTCTGGGGCGCCGGTGACCTCAACGGGTTGCGCGCCCTCGGCAGGTCCCGGGGATGCCTGTACCTCCAGAACCCGGCCGCCGCATCGATCTCCAGCCGCCCGCACGACGATCACGGCGGCACCCCCCGGGGCTCGTTCGTTCTGCCCTGATCCCCGGCCGCGTCTTCGGCGCCCCGGACCTCGTGGGACCTAACGTGTGTCGGGAGGACCCACACGAGGGGAAGGTGCCGCGATGCCGGACTACCCGGGACTGATCACGCCCGTCGGCCACATGGAGCCGGTGCCGCGCCGGATCCGCGCCGTGCTCGGCGGCCGCGTCGTGCTGGACACCACCCGCGCGGTGTACCTGTGGGAGTTCCCGCCGTACCCGCAGTTCTACATCCCCGCGGCGGACATCGATCCGGACGTGCTCATCGACGAGGACCGCCCGGAGAAGCTGCACCGCGGCACCGCCCGCCGGGTGGGGCTGCGGGTCGGCGAGCTCAGCCGGCCCGCCGCCGGCCGGGTGTACACCGAGGACAGCCTGCCTGGGCTCGCCGGGCTCGCGCGGCTGGACTGGGAGGCGCTGGACGCCTGGTTCGAGGAGGACGAGGAGATCTTCGTGCATCCGCGCAACCCGTACGCGCGGGTCGACGCGCTGCGCTCCACCCGGCGGGTGCTCATCGAGCTGGAGGGCCTGGTGCTGGCCGAGTCGGCGGCGCCGGTGATGGTCTTCGAGACCGGGCTGCCGACCCGCTACTACCTGAACCGCACCGAGGTCGACTTCACCCACCTGCGGCCCAGCGCCACGGTCACCGCGTGCCCGTACAAGGGGCGGACCACCGGGTACTGGTCGGTCGAGGCCGGCGGCACCACCCACGCCGATCTGGCCTGGTCCTACGACTTCCCGACCCGCGACCTGTACCCGATCGCCGGGCTGATCAGCTTCTACAACGAGAAGGTCGACATCTGGGTCGACGGCGTGCCGCTGGAGCGCCCGTCGACGCACTTCAGCTGAGCGCCGCTCAGCGCGGGCGCAGGTAGCGGCGCAGGTCCTTGGTCTCGCCGGTGACCGGGCGGACCGCCAGGATGCAGGTGTCGTCGTCCGGGTTGGCCTGCCGCAGCCGGCTCAGCAGCTCTGCCAGCGGCTGGCGCGGTGCCGCCGCGACCGACTCGTCGACGGTGCGGATCACCGCCGCGAGGCCGTCGTCGAGGCTGCGACGGCGGTGCTCGACCAGGCCGTCGGTGTAGAGCAGCAGCAGGTCGCCGAGCTCCATCCGCAGGCTCGCGCACTCGTACCTCGGGTCCTCTACCACGCCCAGCATCGGGCCCGGCGGCCGGCGCAGCGGCGCGGTGCGCCCGCCACGGCTCAGCAGCGGCGGCGGGTGACCGGCCTGCGCCCAGGTCAGCCGGCGGTGCTCCGGCTCGTAGCGGGCCACGATCGCGGTCGCCGCGGTCTCCGGGCGCTCGCGCTCCAGGTCGCAGGTGAGCCTGTTCAGGTGGCCGAGCAGGAACGCGGGATCGGTGGTGGTCACCGCCAGCGCGCGCAGCGAGTAGCGCAGCTGCGCCATCGTCGTCGCCGCCTGGGTGCCGTGCCCCGCCACGTCGCCGACGGCCAGCAGCACCGAGCCGTCCCGCAGCGCGGCCGCGTGGAACCAGTCCCCGCCGACCAGGCACTCCTGGCCGGCCGGCAGGTAGCGCACCGCGACCTTGACGCCGGGAAGCTCGATCGGGCACTCCGGGATCGGCAGGATGATCTCCTGTAGCCGGGCCGCCAGCTCGTGCTCGGCGTGCAGGCTGCGCCGCTGCTCGTCGAGCTGCTCCTCGATGTCGGCCAGCCGCCGCGCGCTCGTCTCGCGGACGGTCACGTCCTGCACTATGCCGAAGATCCGCAGCGGCCGGCCGGCGCCGTCGCAGACCGCGTCTGCCACCGTACGCAGGTATTTGATCCGGCCGTTGATCCTGATCCGGGACGTGACGTCGGCCCGCTCGGAACGCTCGAAGGCCGCCATCGCGGCGAGCCGCAGCGGCAGGTCCTCCGCGACCTCGAGGGCCTCGGACTCCTCGCGCGTCAGCGGGCCGAGGGCCGGATCGCGCTCGTAGATCCGGTACAGCTGCGCCGACCAGCGCACCTCGCCGCTGACCAGGTCCCACTCGGCCCACCCGAGGTTGCCCAGCTGCTCGGTGACGGCGATCCGGTCGCTCTCGGCGGGGGCGTCGGCGTCGCGTACGTCGGCCGGCTCCGCGACGTCCAGCATGCTGACGACACCGGCGGCGACGTCGACGACGTCACGGTTCTGGTCCGCGGCCATCCGCAGCAGGTGCCGGTGCGCCTCGGCGAGCCGGCAGCGGGTCCGGCCGGCGAGCAGGCCGACGGCCCGGTCGACGGTGGCGCGGCCTTCCTCGGCGGAGGACGGGCGCGCGGCGGTTCGCACGCTCTCCCTCGCCTCGAGGTAAGCCTGCTGCCCGCCGCCCATACCGCTCCCGCCTGCTGAAAGCCGCCGATCCGTATCCCTGCATACGCCAGTGCGCCACGCGGCGTCATCCCCCGTTCACCTCCCCCTCCGTCCCACCTGCGGCGCACCGGGGGCAGGTCACCCGGAAGGGCGACCGGGCCCGCGGGCCGTCCGGCGGTGGGCCCCGGCCACCCGGGGCGGGTGGCCTCGGGCGAACGTACGACCAGGCCACGCGCCGGGCGCGCGGTCACGCGCCGGAAACAGCGATGACCGATCATGGATGGATGGACCTCGACGGCGCACGACGGATCGGCTACCGCGTCGAGCAGACCTTCCGGTACGCCTACGACGCGCCGGTGACCGCCCTCGCCCAGCGCCTCGTCGTGGTGCCCCGGCGCCGCCACGGTGACCTGTACCGCCGCGCACACCGCCTGACGGTGACCGGCGCGGCGCACGCGAGGCGCGACCGGCTGGACTCCGCGGGCAACACGGTGGTGCGGGTGGTCGCGGCGCGGGTCGAGCGGGCCGTCGAGTTCCGGCTCACCGCGGACCTGGACCGGGTCGTCGGCGACGGCCCGCCGGCACTGCCGCTCGCGGCACTGCAGGACCCCCGGCTGCTGCGCGCCACCCGGTTGACCGCGCCGGACGAGGCGCTGCGCGAACTCGCGGGCCGGTGCGCGGGCGCGGACGCCGAGGAGAAGGCCGCGCGGGCGTGCTCGGTCGCGCACGCGGCGCTGACCTACGGGTTCGGCGCGACGACGGTCAGCACGACGGCCGCACAGGCGCTGGCGGGCGGCACCGGCGTCTGCCAGGACTCGGCGCACGTGATGCTCTCGATGTGCCGCCTGCTGGGCCTGCCGGCCCGGTACGTCTCGGGGCACCTGATCGGCCAGGGC
Organism: Actinoplanes sp. NPDC049118; assembly: GCF_040648555.1. NCBI lineage: Bacteria > Bacillati > Actinomycetota > Actinomycetes > Micromonosporales > Micromonosporaceae > Actinoplanes > Actinoplanes sp. NPDC049118. The sequence goes on along the minus strand of NZ_JBEZDY010000001.1, from coordinate 65,748 downwards.
GGCACACACGCCTGGGTGGAGGTGCTGGTGCCGCGCGGCGACCGGGCGGTGGCCCTCGCCTTCGACCCGTGCCACGGGCGCCGGGCCGGCAACGGCTACGTGACGGTGGCGGTGGGCCGCGACTACGCGGACGTGGCGCCGACCTCCGGCACCTACGTCGGCGCGCCCGGCGGCACCCTGACCGGCACCCGTGACGTGACCGTGACCAGCATCGACCGGGAGCGGGTCTAGAGCTCGAAGAGGTCGCGCATCGCCTCGGCGAGACGGGCCATGCTGGCGCCGGTGACCATGCCGATCCGCTCCGCGCCGACCGAGGCCGGCAGCCGGCGCATCCGGTTCACCACGACGACGCCCGTGATCGGATCCTGCTCGGTGAGGGCGACCGCGTACGGCGGCAGCTCGGTCGCGCCGCGCTGCCGAACGATCGGGGCGCAGAAGGGCGACGGGTTGGTGCGCTCGTTGTAGCTGTCGCTGGACAGCACGAGGACCCGGTAACGCAGGTCGGTGCGGCTGCCGATGGTCCAGATCTCGCCGCGTTTCACGCGCCGAGCGTACCGTCGGACCGATCTTCGGCGACCGGGGCGTCGGGGGGCCGCATGGTGGTGTCGTCCGTCCGGTACCCGGCCCGGCCGGACCCGCGTGCCGGTTTCCGCCGGGTATCGAGACGTCCGGCGCACCCCTGAACCCCCGGCGTTGTAGACACGTAACAATGAGCGCGACGGCTTGCGACGCCGCGGGTTCCCGACCCGGCGCTCGCATGGAGGAAGGACGTTCATGACGGAAAAGGCCCAAATCGGCGTAACCGGTCTGGCGGTGATGGGCCGCAACCTGGCCCGTAACTTCGCCCGCCACGGCCACACGGTCGCGCTGCACAACCGCAGCTACGGCCGGACCAAGGAGCTGGTCGAGGCGTACGGCCACGAGGGCTCGTTCATCCCCTCGGAGAGCGCACAGGACTTCGTCGCGAGCCTGGAGCGCCCGCGGCGCGTGGTGATCATGGTCAAGGCCGGCAAGGCAACCGACGCGGTCATCGACGAGTTCGCGCCGCTGCTCGAGCCCGGTGACATGCTCATCGACGCCGGCAACGCGCACTTCGCGGACACCCGGCGACGCGAGGCGGCGCTGCGCGAGAAGGGGCTGCACTTCGTCGGCACCGGCGTGTCCGGCGGCGAGGAGGGTGCCCTGCACGGCCCGAGCATCATGCCCGGCGGCTCCAAGGAGTCGTACGAGTCGCTCGGCCCGCTACTCGAGGACATCTCGGCGAAGGTCGACGGCGAGCCGTGCTGCGTGCACGTCGGGCCCGACGGCGCCGGGCACTTCGTCAAGATGGTGCACAACGGCATCGAGTACGCCGACATGCAGCTCATCGCGGAGGCGTACGACCTGCTCCGCTCCGTCGGCGGGCACTCGCCGGCAGAGATCGCGGAGATCTTCAAGGACTGGAACAACGGCCGGCTCGGCTCGTACCTGATCGAGATCACCGCCGAGGTGCTCAAGCAGGTCGACGCGGAGACGGGCAAGCCGTTCGTCGACATCGTCGTCGACCGGGCCGAGCAGAAGGGCACCGGCCGCTGGACCGTGCAGGCGGCCCTCGACCTGGGCGTGCCGGTCTCCGGCATCGCCGAGTCGGTGTTCGCGCGCGCCCTCTCCGGCGACCCGCAGGTCCGCGCCGCGGCGGCCGAGCTGCCCGGCCCGTCCGCCACGGCCGGCGCCGGCGGCTCCGACCTGGTCGCCGACGTCGAGCAGGCGCTGTTCGCGTCGAAGATCGTCGCGTACGCGCAGGGCTTCCAGCAGATCCAGGCGGCCAGCGCGGAGTACGGCTGGGACATCGACCCGGGCGCGATGGCCAAGATCTGGCGGGACGGCTGCATCATCCGGGCCAAGTTCCTCGACTTCATCAAGCAGGCCTACGACAAGAACCCGTCGCTGGCCACGCTGCTGGTCGACGACTACTTCCTGGACGCCGTCAGCGGCGCGCAGCAGGCCTGGCGGCGGGTCGTCGCCACTGCCGCGCAGCAGGGCATCCCGGCGCCGGGCTTCGCCTCGTCGCTGGCGTACTACGACGGCCTGCGTGCCAAGCGCCTGCCGGCCGCCCTGATCCAGGGCCAGCGCGACTTCTTCGGCGCGCACACGTACCACCGGATCGACAAGGAGGGCGCCTTCCACACCATGTGGGGCGCCGACCGCAACGAGGTACCCGCGTAGGTTCCTGAGCCTCGCGGCCGGCCCGGTCCCGCCTCGGCGGGCCGGGCCGTCACGCGGTGGTGACCGCCCGGGCGGTCCGCACCATCATGGCGGCCATCTCGTCCGGGGGCAGCGGCCTGGCCATGTGGTAGCCCTGGCCCAGCCGGTAGCCCATGGCGCGCAGCCGCTCCATCTGCGCGGCCGTCTCGATGCCCTCGGCGACGGCGTACAGGTCCAGGTACTCGGCGAGCTGGGCGACCGCCGCGGCCACCGCCAGCCGGCCGCGGTCCTCGCCGTCGCAGATGCCGTCGACGAACGACTTGTCCAGCTTCAGCACGTCGACCGGGAACGCCCGCAGCAGGCTCAGGCTCGACTGGCCCGTGCCGAAGTCGTCCAGCGCCAGGCGTACGCCCATCTCGTGCAGCGCCTGGAGGGTCTCGCGGACCTGCCGCCCGTCGAGCACCGAGGACTCGGTGACCTCGAGGACCAGGTTCGCCGGCATCAGCCTGGTGTCGCTGAGCACCGCCGCGACCTCGTCCACGAAGCCGGCCTCGCGCAGCTGGCGGGCGGCCACGTTCACGTTGATCGACTGGATCGAGGCGGCGCCGTACTCGCCGTGCCACTCCGCGAGCTGCTCCAGCGCCTCACGCAGGACCCAGGAGCCCAGCGGCACGATCAGGCCGGAGCGCTCGGCGACCGGGATGAAGTCGCCGGGCGGCACGTTGCCGCGGACCGGGTGCCGCCAGCGGACCAGCGCCTCCGCGCCGGCGATCCGGCCGGTGACGATGTCGAAGACCGGCTGGTACTGCAGGTACAGCTCGTGCCGGATGATCGCGTTGTGCAGCTCGCTGCCGAGGCGGGCGTGGTTCACGACCTCGTTGCGCATCCGCGGCTCGAACCGGGCCCAGGACGCCTTGCCGGCGGCCTTCGCCGCGTACATGGCGATGTCCGCGTTGCGCAGCACCTCGTCGGCGCTGTCGCCGGGGCCGGCCAGGGCCACACCCATGCTGGCGTGCGCGAGGAGCTGGTGCTCGCCGACCTTGAACGGCACCGCCAGCGCGGCCAGGATGCGGGCGGCGGCCTCCTCGGCCTGCGCGGCCTCGTCCACGTCGAGCAGCACGGCGAACTCGTCGCCGCCGAGCCGCGACGGCAGGTAGCTGACCGTGCTGTGGTTGCGCAGCCGCTGGGCGACCTCGAAGAGCAGCTGGTCGCCGACGGCGTGACCCATCGTGTCGTTGACCATCTTGAAGTCGTCGATGTCGATAAGCAGCACGCTCGCGGGCCGGTGCGCGTCGAGGCGCTCGGCCAGCACGGTGCCGAAGCGGGCCCGGTTGGCCAGCCCGGTGAGGGGGTCGTGCATCGCCAGGTGCTCCAGCTCGGCCTGCTGGCGGCGGACGCCGACCAGCAGCCGGTCGTTGTCGCGCAGGCCGAGCAGCTGGCGGGCGGCGACGAACGCCGCGATCAGGACGGCGCCGATGATGACGACCCGCTGGTGCGAGCCGAGCTGGCGGGCCGCCTCGTTGATCACCAGTGCCGCGGTGGCGATGACCGCAACCAGCGGCAGCGCGTTCAGGAGGCTGCGGGTCGCCCGCGCGGCCGGCGCGCCCGCGGGCCGTGCCAGCACGAGCTGCTGCCGGTACGCGGCCAGCGCCATCGCCGCGCCCACGACGGGCAGGCCGAGCACCGAGATGACCAGCCGCCCGGTGTCCCCGCCGGCGATGAGCAGGACGGTGGTGGCGACCGCGACGAGCGGCGGCACGGCCAGGATCCGCAGCGACAGCGAGTCGACGGCGCTGACCGGGCTCATCGCCGCCCGGCCGATGACGATCAGGGAGATCAGGGCGCCGACGCCGACGACGGCGGCGCCGATGCGGGTGACCGCGGTGAGGGAATCGTCGGCGAAGCCGAGAACGACGTACCAGTAGACCAGGCCGCCGCCGACGGCGACGGTCGCGCCGTCGAGGATCAGCTGCGTCCAGCGCAGCCCGGACCGCCGTTCGATCGGCAGCCGCAGGAAGGCGAGCATCGACATGGCGACGCCGAGCAGGACCGGCGCGGCCGTGTACGGCGTCATGCCGCGGTCGTTGTTGGCGAGGGCGAGGGCGCTGACGGAGCCGATCCCGATGCAGACGGCCGAGTGCGACAGGAGCCGCCAGAAGGCGCGGATGGGGCGCGCGACGACGATCAGCGAGCCGATCCGCCGGCACGCGACGAACGCCGCAAGCATGGCCACCGGCCCACCGGCGAACCCGGGCATTACCGAGCCGCCGTCCCGCACCACCAGCCAGCCGACCACGCCGGCCACCGCCAGCAGCGCCGCCGCGACGCTAAGGAGGCCGGGACGGGCACGCCTCGGCGCCCGCCTGCGGCCCACCCGTCTGTCGGCTGCCCTCATCGCTGCGCTCGGCTCCCCGTGCTGTGGCTGGTTGTGGCGCAGTACCAGTCGGCGAACGGGAATGGAAGCTGAGTGTTCCGTCACCCTGGCGGGAGCCCGTCCATTCCCTTGGATATAGGTGCCGGTCGGCCCGCGGGCCGACGCGGAATCCGGCCGCGGGCCTCTAGGGTCGACGTGTCATGAATCGCATCCGGGTCTGGCTCCTGCCGCTCGCCCTCGCCGCCGCGCAGCTCGCGATCTGGCCCGGCGCCGCCGGCCCTGCCTCCGGCGCCGCCGTCGCGACGGGCGTGGCGGTCACGCTCGTCGTGGCGGTCGCGCTGCTGTGGCGGCGCTCGGCGCCCCTGCCGGTGCTGTGCGTCGTGGTGGTGGCCATGACCGTCGGCGAGTTCGGCGTGCCCGCCGACGTGCTCGCCCTGATCGGCATCGCGGACCTGATCGTGCTCTACAACATCGCGGTGTGGCGCGGGCAGCGGCTCACGCTGTGCGCCGCGGCCGGCACGGTGGCCTGGCAGTGCGCGCTGATCGCGACCCGCCCGCCGGACCCCGACGTGGGCTATCCGCTCGACGTCGCCGTCACGCTCGTCGTGTACGCGACCGTGGTGGCCTTCGGCCGGGCACGCAACCGGTGGCACCGGGAGCGGGCGGGCGCGGCGGCCCGGCTGGCCGAGGCCGAGGACCGCCGGGCCCGGGCCGCCGACACCGAGCGGCACCGGCTGGCCCGCGAGCTGCACGACGTCACCGCCCACCATCTGACCTCGATCGTCGTCATCGCGTCGGCGGCGCAGCGGCTCGGCGGCGCCCGGCCGGAACTGGTCGCCGAGGCGCGCGACTTCGCGGCCCGGACCGGCCGCGACACCCTGGCGGCGCTGCACCGGCTGGTCGACCTGCTGCGGCTGCCCGACGAGCGCCCCGGCCCGGCGGCGCAGCGCCTGGCCGAGCTGGCGGAGGGCTTCCGGCTCCTCGGCCAGCCGGTGACGGTCCAGGCCGAGCCCGGCGACCTGCCGGGCCCGGCGGCGGAGGCGGCCGTCGGCATCGCCCGGGAGGCGCTGACCAACACCCTGCGGTACGCGCCCGGCAGCGCGGTCCGGATCCGGCTGGTGGCCGTGGACGGCGGCACGGAGCTGACGGTCGACGACGACGGCGCCCGGGCACCGGGCGTGACCGGCGTCGGCTCCGGGCGCGGCATCGCCGGCATGCGGGAACGGGCCGCGGCGCTCGGCGGCACCCTTGCGGCCGGGCCGCGGCCCGCGGGCGGCTGGCGGGTCCGGCTCGTCCTGCCGCCGGCGAGCGCCGCCCCGCCCGTCGCCGGGGCCCGGTGGCGCCCCGGCGCCGAGCGGGTCATCGACCTGATGCTGCTCCTGCTGGCGATGCTGCTGCCCTTAGGCGTGCTGCTCGCCGCGGACGACGACCCCGCCGTGTCCCGGGCCCCGGTCGCGCTGCTGCTGATCGTCGTGCTCGGCTCCTCGGTACCGATCGCCTGGCGCCGGAGTCACCCTTGGGTCGTGCTGGCCGCCGTCACCGCGGCCGCGTGGGCGTGGCCGCTGCTGATCGTCGCCGGCCTGGTGCCGCACTCGCTCGGCTGGGTGATCCTGACCTGCGTGGTCGCCGAGATCATCGCCGTGTACGCGGTGGCCCGCTACGCCCGCTCCCCCGGTCTCAGCGCGCTCTCGATACCGGCCGCGCTCACGGTGGCGTTGCTGGCCGCCGCCGCCCTGGTGGTCCTGGATCCGTCGCTGCGGGACGACGAGGTCCCGCCCGAGGTCGAGCTGCTCTTCATTTCGCTGGCCGTCGGCATCCCGCTCGGCGTGCCGGTCGTCGGCGCCTGGGTGACCGGGTACCTGGTCGGCCGCCGGCACGGCCGCATCCTGGCCGAGGAGCACGACGCGGTCGCCGCCGCGACCGCGCAGGCGCTCGCCGCGGCCGCCAGCGAACGGGTCCGGGTGGCCGCCGGGCTGCGCGCCGCCGTCCTGCGCGACACCGCCCGGGTGGCGACCGCCGCCGACGAGGGCGACCTGGATCAGGTGCTGTCCGCGGCGCGGGCGGCGCTAGGCGCGATGCGCGGGCTGCTCAGCGGCCTGCGCGATGACCCGGACGCGAGCCGCGACCCGCGGGACCGCGACCCGCAGCCGACCGTCGCGGCCCTGCCCGGCCTGGCCGAGCGGTGGCGCGCGGGCGGCCGGGAGGTGGACCTCGACCTGCGCGAGCCGGGGCGCAGGCTGCCGCCGGAGGTGGATCTGTCCGCGTTCCGGGTGGTGGAGTTGCTGCTCGCCGGTGACACCGGGCCGGTGAGCGTGCGGGCCGACCTGACCGGGGATCCGCTGCGCATCGCCGTGCGGCCGATGCCCGCGGACCCGGGCGGCGAGGTCGCCGCGGGGCTCCGCGCCCGCCTGGCCGCGGTGGGTGGAACGATGGAAACCGCCGCGGACGGCGGGCCGGAGATCCTGCTGCCGGCGCCGACGAATCCGGACGGGAACCGCCCGGATCAGTCCCAGAACGAGGAGGTGGCGTCATCGCCGTCCGGGTGATGGTCGTGGACGACCAGTTGATGATCCGCGCCGGGATCTCCGCGATCGTCGACGCGGAGGACGACCTCGAGGTCGTCGGGGAGGCCGCCGACGGGCAGGCCGCGCTCGACCTCGCGGCGCGGGTACGGCCCGACGTGGTGCTGATGGACGTCCGCATGCCCGGCATGGACGGCCTGACCGCCACCGCGCTGCTGACGGCCGCCGCACCGCGGACGAAGGTCCTGGTCCTGACGACCTTCCACCAGGACCGGTACGTCTACGAGGCGCTGAAGGCCGGAGCCGCCGGCTTCGTGCTCAAGGACGTGCTCCCCGCCGACCTGCTCACCGCCATCCGGGTGGTCGCCGACGGCGAGGCCATGCTCAGCCCCGCGGTGACCCGGCGGCTCATCGACCAGTTCGCCGCCGGCGGGCTGACCGGACCGGCCGAGCCCGGACCGCGGCTGGCCGGGCTGACCCCGCGCGAACGCGAGGTGCTGCTCGCCATCGCCTCCGGGCAGTCCAACGCCGAGATCGGCGCCGCGCTCGGCATCACCACGGGCACGGTGAAGGTGCACGTGAACGCGCTGCTCGCCAAGCTCGGCGTCCGCGACCGGGTGCAGGCGACGATCGCCGCCTACGACCTCGGCCTGGTCCGGCCTAACCCTTGAGTGCCGCCGAGACGACGGCCCGGGCCTCCTCCTGGATCCGGGCCAGGTGCTCCGGTCCCTTGAACGACTCCGCGTAGATCTTGTAGACGTCCTCGGTGCCGGACGGGCGGGCCGCGAACCAGCCCGATTCGGTCGTCACCTTGAGTCCGCCGATCGCCGCGCCGTTGCCCGGCGCGCTGGTCAGCACGGCGGTGATCGCCTCGCCGTCCAGCTCCTTCGCGGTCACCTGCGACGGCGAGAGCCGGGCCAGGATCGCCTTCTCCTCGCGCGTCGCCGGTGCGTCGATGCGGGCGTACGCGGGGTCGCCGAACTTCGCCGTCAGGTCCCGGTAGTGCTCGCTCGGGGTGCGGCCGGTGGCGGCCAGGATCTCGGCGGCGAGCAGGTCCAGCAGGATGCCGTCCTTGTCGGTGCTCCACACGCCGCCGTCGCGGCGCAGGAACGACGCGCCGGCGCTCTCCTCGCCGCCGAAGCCGATCGAGCCGTCGAGCAGGCCCGGCACGAACCACTTGAAGCCCACCGGCACCTCGTCGAGCGCGCGGCCCAGGTCGGCGGCGACCCGGTCGATCATCGAGGACGAGACAAGCGTCTTGCCGATGGCCGCGCCCGACGGCCAGTCCGTGCGTACCTGGAAGAGGTAGGAGATCGCCACCGCCAGGTAGTGGTTCGGGTTCATCAGGCCGCCGTCCGGGGTGACGATGCCGTGCCGGTCGGCGTCGGCGTCGTTGCCGGTGGCGAGCTGGAAGCGGTCCTTCTGCGAGATCAGCGACGCCATCGCGTACGGCGACGAGCAGTCCATCCGGATCTTGCCGTCCCAGTCCAGCGTCATGAAGCCGAACGTCGGGTCGACGTCCGGGTTGACCACGGTCAGGTCCAGCCCGTACCGGGAGCCGATCTCGCCCCAGTAGGCGACGCTGGCGCCGCCGAGGGGGTCCGCACCGATCCGGATCCCGGCGTCGCGGACCGCCTCCATGTCGATGACCGAGTCCAGGTCACCGACGTAGGAGTCGAGGAAGTCGTAGCCGGTGACCAGGGACGAGGCGCGGGCCCGCGCGGCCGTCACCCGGCGGACGTCCTTGAGGCCACCCGCGATCAGCGCGTTCGCCCGGTCCTGGATCCACCTGGTGGCGTCGGTGTCGGCCGGGCCGCCGTTCGGCGGGTTGTACTTGAAGCCGCCATCGTCCGGCGGGTTGTGCGACGGGGTGACCACGACGCCGTCCGCCAGTCCGGCGGTGCGGCCCCGGTTGTGCGCGAGGATCGCGTGCGAGAGCGCGGGCGTCGGGGTGTAGCCGTCGCGGCTGTCGATCAGCACCGCCACGTCGTTCGCGGCGAAGACCTCGAGGGCGGAGATCATCGCCGGCTCGCTCAGCGCGTGGGTGTCGCGGCCGAGGAAGAGCGGCCCCTCGGTGCCCTGCGCCTTGCGGTACTCGACGATGGCCTGGCTGGTGGCGACGATGTGGTCCTCGTTGAACGCCGTCCGCAGGCTGGAACCGCGGTGCCCGGAGGTGCCGAAGGCCACGCTCTGCTCGGCGACCGCGGGGTCCGGGTGCCCGGTGTAGTAGCTGAGGACCACCCGGGGGACGTCGATGGTGTCGCGGGAGTCGGCGGGGGTGCCGGCGCGTGGATGCACGGACATCGGGGGGCCTCCTTGAGGGCGTGGACCTGCCCGGGATCGTATCGTCGTGGCTTACCCGGCACCGCGGACCGGTAAGCCGCCGCGCGCGGATTGAACCTTTCCGGCCGGGGATCCGAACTACTGACCGTGACAGGGGCTGCAGCGGCCGGGGGGCCGCGGATGGTGCGCGTGCTGATCATGCTCGTGATCGGCCTCGGCGTGCTGCTCGTTCCCGCCGCTCCGGCCGCGGCGCACGCGGCGATGCTGACCGCGACGCCCGAGCCCGGCAGCGTCGTCGCCACCGCGCCGGACGAGATCGTCGTGACCTTCACCGAGGGCATCACGCCGGTCGCGGACCGCACCCAGGTGCTGGCGCCGGACGGCAAGCGGATCACCGGAGAGGTCACCGCCGACGGGCGGACGCTGCGGATCCGGGTCCGCCGCGCGGACCGGCCGCTCGGCACCTACCTGGTCAGCTACCGGATCATCTCGGCCGACAGCCACCCGGTCGGCGGCGCGCTGACCTTCTCGGTCGGCGCGCCCTCGGCGCGACCGCCGGAGGGCGACCCGGGCGCGGTGCACGGCTCGGTCACGGCCGCGGTCCCCGCGTTCAAGTTCCTCGGGTACGCCGGGCTGACGCTGATCGTCGGCCCCGCCCTGCTGCTGGCGCTGCTCTGGCCCCGGCGGTTGTCCCGGCGCGGGCCGATCCTGCTGGTCCGCGCCGGCCTGGCCGCCACCGCGGCGGCGACGCTCGGCGCGCTCTGGACGCAGGCCCCGTACAGCAGCGGCGCGCCGCTGTGGGACGTCTCCGTCACCGAACTCGCCGACGTGCTGGCCGGCCCGTTCGGCCTCACGCTCCTCGGCCGCCTCGCGGCGCTCGCCGTGGTCGCCGCCCTGCTGCCGCCGGTGCTGCGCGGCGCCGGCGGTAGGTGGCGCGGCCTCGCCGTCCTCGGTGCCGGCGCGGCCGGGCTCGCCACCTGGCCGCTGACCGGGCACGCCGCCGAGGCGCCGCTGACCGGCGCGATCGTCGCCGCGGACGTGGTGCACATGGCCGCGATGGCGGTCTGGCTCGGCGGGCTCGTCACGCTGAGCGTGTTCCTGCTGCGCCGGGCCCACCCGCGGGTGCTCGGGGTGATCCTGCCGGTCTGGTCGCGCTGGGCGGCGCTGGCCGTGGTGTGGCTGGTCGGCGCGGGCGTGGTGCAGGCGGTGGTCCAGGTCGGCCCGGCCGGCGCGCTGCTAAGCACGGCGTACGGGCGCCTGCTGCTGGCCAAGGTCGCGATCCTGGCCGTGGTGCTGACCGCGGCCGCGTTCGCCCGGCGGCTCGTGCACCGCGGGAGCGCGGGTGCGACCGGCCCGGCCCGGCTGCGCCGCACGGTCGGGATCGAGATCGCCGCGACCGTGGTCGTGCTCGCTCTGAGCGCCGTGCTGGTGCAGGTCACGCCGGCCCGCAGCGCCGCGAACGAGCGGGCCGCCGACACCGGCAAGGGCGTCTCGCAGACCCTCACCTCGGACCTGTTCACGCTCCAGTTCTACGTGTACCCGGTCGAGCTCGGCGAGAACAACACCGTGCACGGCTTCACCTACACGCCGGAGGGCAAGCCGCTGCCGGCCGCGGAGTGGACCGTGACGAACCGGCTGACCGGCCACGACCTGGAGCCGGTCTCGGCGCCGATGCTGCCGCTGACGCCGCGCAACGACGCCGTCGGCGCGCTCACCTTCCCGCTGCCGGGCACCTACGAGCTGAGCTTCACCGTACGGGTCAGCGAGATCGACCAGGCCACGGTCAAGACGACGATCAAGGTGCCGCAGGTTCGGACGGCGCCCTGACGGGGCAGAAGGAGTGCCTGTCGCGTCTCAGGAGGCCCCGCCATGCACGTGTCCGTGATCGGCAACCCCGGCGACACCGTGGTGGTAACCGTCCGCGGCGACCTCGACCTGGATTCCGCCACCGTCCTCGGCACCACGCTCGACCGGGTCCTCGACCAGCCGGCGCCGCGGGTCGTCGTCGACGTGTCCGGCGTCGCCTTCTGCGACTCCACCGGCCTGAGCTCCTTCGTGCTCGGCCACCACCGGGCGCGTGCCGCCGGCGGGTGGCTGCGGGTGGCCGCGCCCAGCGCGTGGCTGCTCGGCCTGCTGGAGACGGTCGGCCTCACGCCACACGTCGAGATCTATCCCAGCGTGGCCGACGCGCTCGCCACCGACCGGGACTTGTAACCTCGCGGCGTGCTCATCCTGCTGCCGCCGTCCGAGGGAAAGACCGCACCCGCCGCCGGGGAACGGGCCGACCCCGCAGACCTCTGGCTGCCCCGGCTCGCGCCGGCCCGGCGCCGGATCCTCGCCCGGCTCGTCGCGCTCACCAGGCGCACCAGCGCGCGCGGCGTCGCCGACTCGCTCGCGATCCTCGGCCTCAGCGCCGGGCAGCACGGTGAGATCGCCCGCAACGCCGGCCTGGTGACCGCGCCCGCCGCGCCCGCCGCGCAGGTGTACACCGGCGTGCTCTACGAGGCGCTGGACACCGCCGGCCTCGCCGCCGGCGCGCGCGCCTGGGTGGACGAGCGGGCCGTCGTGTTCTCCGGGCTGTGGGGCGTGCTGCGGCTCACCGACCGGATCCCCGCGTACCGCTGCTCCGTCGGCGTGACCCTGCCGGTCGTCGGCGGGCTCACCGCGTACTGGAAGAAGGCGCTGAGCCCCGCGCTGGACCGCGCGGCCGCCGACGGCCCGGTCCTCGACCTGCGCTCGGGCGCCTACGCGGCGATGTGGGCGCCCTCGGGCGCGCTCGCCGGGCGCACCGTGGCCCTGCGGGTGCTGCACGAGCGGATCGTCGACGGCGAGCCGCGCCGCTCGGTGGTGAGCCACTTCAACAAGGCCACCAAGGGCCGGCTGGTGCGGGCCCTCGCCGAGGCGGACGCGGCGCCCGCCTCGGTGGACGACCTGCTGAGCGTGCTGCGCGAGCTGAAGTACACCGTCGAGGAGCGGCCCGCCGCGGCGGGCCGTCCCCGGCAGGTGGACGTGATCGTGCGGGAGCTCTAGCGGCGTTACTGCGCCGCGAGGATGTCGATGACGAAGCGCAGGTCGCCGCTCGGCCGGCCGCCCTCGGCCTGCTCGCCGTAGGCCTTTTCGGCCGGGATGTCGAGCATGACCCGGCTGCCGACGGGCACGCCGACGAGGCCCTCGTCCCAGCCCTTGATGAGCTGGCCGACGCCGACCGGGAACTGGACCGGCTGGCCGTTCTTCCAGGACGAGTCGAACTCCTTGCCGTCGGTGTAGGTTACGCCGACGTAGTTGACGGTGACGGTCTGCCCGGCCACCAGCTTCGGGCCCTTGCCCTCCACCAGCGTGGTGACCTTCAGCTCCTTCACGTCGCCCTTGCCGGCCTCGACCACCGGCGGCTTCAGCAGCGCCGGGTCCGGCGCCGCCTGCGCCGGCGCGGCCTGGCTCGGCGCGGGCTCGGCGGGCGTCTGCTCCGCCGGCTGGGTGGCCGCGGGGGTGGGTGCCGCGGTGGGCTCGTCGTCGTCCGACAACTGGATGCCGACAAAGACGGCCACCAGTACGAGGATCACCGCCACACCCGCAACGGCGCCGGTGATGGCCTGACCCCGACGGCTGCTGGCGGTCTTGTCCTGGGCGCTCATCTGATCTGGACTCTCCTGTCGAACTGGGCTCACTGGAAGACTTCGGACACCGTACTCGCCGTTAACGCCCAGGCCGGGGCGAACCTCCGCCGAACCGCCGAGGCAGGTGATCAACCGGATGGTCGGTAACTCAATTCGCTCTTCTCCGTAACTCGGGGAAGGTGAGACGGTATAGCTCCCCACAGGCACCTGGGCGGATGCTCCCGCCCCGCACCGACTCAGATCAGCACAGCACTCGGGACAACCCGCCCGGCCGCCACCGGCGGTCGGCGCGCGCCCCGCGAACGACCGGGGAGGGTCGGTTGCCGGACGACGACCGTACGACAGGTCGCCAGCCAGGGTCGGGTCGCCCGTTCGGTGTGGGCCAGCAACGGCCCCACCCGGCGACCCCGCGCTCCGGCTACGGCTACCGCACCGCAGGCCGCCGCGGCGCCATCGTGCCGCCCCAGCTGCTGGACGACCGGCAGCGCCGGCTCAGCGAGTTCCTGATGCCCGCCGCGGTGATCCTCGCCGGGGTGCTCATCGTGGTCGCCTTCGGCTTCATCGTCAGCCGGGCGGTCCGCAACGACGACAAGCAGGCGATCCCGCCGGCGCAGCCGCCGGCGCTGGGCGACGTCCCGCTCAACCCTGGCAACCAGTTCCCGATCCCGCTGCCGAGCGCCTCCGACCTGCCGAGCCCGACCTCGGCCCCGCGCACGACGCCGCCGACGCGCTCCAAGACGCCCCCGCCCGACCAGGGTTCGATCAAGGTGGCCCGCGCGGGCGTGCCGTCCCGGGTCGACCTGTCCGCCGAGGGCACCCGCGACTGGGTGCACTGGGGCGAGCAGAGCACGTTCTCGCTGGAGCGCCGCGCGGACGGCGACTTCGCCATCCTCGAGGGGCCGCCGACCGCGCCGCGCTTCCGGCACGGCTTCAGCCGGCAGCTGTTCAGCTGGGAGGGCGGCTCGCCGGTCGACGACTCGGACGGCACCCCGACCGGCATCCGGACCTGCGGCAGGGGCAACGGTTTCACCATCTCCGCGCCGGCGACCACGTCGAACCGGACCCTGCGGCTCTACGTCGGCGCGCTGGCCGGCCGCGGCAGGCTCACCGCGAGGCTGTCGACCGGCAGCGCCTCGGCGAGCGGCACGTTCGAATCACGCGGCAACAGCCTGGACACCGCGGTATTCGTGATCACATACCGGGCGCCGAAGAACGGCCGGCTCAACCTGAGCTGGACCACCGACGCCGCCTTCAACGAGGACTGCGGCGGCGTCGCGCTCGAGGCGGCCACGCTGCGCTGAGCGGGCCGCCCGGCTCCCGTCCACTGGTCGTTATGGCCTTCTTGCGGCTATCGTGGCCCACCGGGCAGCACGGATCCGTCGTGCGCCCGGCGCAGTCAGTACAGTGCCCCCGGGAAGAGTTGGGGTTCTACCGGGACGGGATGAGCATGACCGCGACAGTTGACGAGTGCGCCGCGCCGGACGGCCACACCGAGGCCGCGCCGCCGGACGTGAACCACGAGGCCAGCATCGATCCCGAGCGGCTCGCCCTCTGCCTCGCCGTCATCGCCGAGGCCGAGGAGCTCGACCCCGAGCACCCGGACGCCGTCGCCGTACGGCGGGCGACCGCCGGCCTATTCAAGACGGTGAAGCTGCGCCGCCGCAAGGACCGCCGCGACGCCATCCTCGCGAACGACCGCGCGGTGACCGCCGCGACCGCGACCGGGGCGCCCAGCCGGATCGACGACGAGACCGCGGGCATCCCGCTCGAGACCGCGACGACGGCGCCGACCGCCGGCATCCTCAGGCAGCCGCGCGGCTGCTACATCTGCAAGCAGCGCTACGTGCAGGTCGACGCGTTCTACCACCAGCTCTGCCCGCCGTGCGCGGCGAAGAACCACAGCCACCGCGACGCCCGTACCGACCTGACCGGGCGGCACGCGCTGCTCACCGGCGGCCGCGCGAAGATCGGCATGTACATCGCGCTGCGGCTGCTGCGCGACGGCGCGCACACCACGATCACCACGCGGTTCCCGAACGACGCCGTGCGGCGCTTCGCCGCGATGCCGGACAGCGCGGACTGGCTGCACCGGCTGCGCGTCGTCGGCATCGACCTGCGCGATCCCGCGCAGGTGGTCGCCCTGGCCGACTCGGTCGCGGCCCGCGGCCCGCTGGACATCCTGATCAACAACGCGGCCCAGACGGTGCGGCGCTCGCCCGGCTCCTACTCGGCGCTGGTCGCGGCGGAGTCGGCGCCGCTGCCGGACGGGCCCCTTCCGGAGCTGGAGTACCTCGGCGGGCACGCCTCACCGGCGCATCCGGCGGCCCTGACGGACGGCTCGTCGTTCAGCCCGCACGCGCTGACGGCGCTGGCGTTGACCGGCGGCTCGGCGACCCCGGAGCGGATCGCGGCACTGACCGCGATCGACGCCGGCGGCCTGGTGCCGGACCTGGCACCGACCAACAGCTGGAGCGACCGCGTGCACGAGGTCGACGCCCTGGAACTGCTCGAGGTGCAGCTCTGCAACGTGACGGCCCCGTTCGTCCTGGTCAGCAGGCTCCGCGCGGCGATGACGGCGTCTCCGCACCCGCGCCGCTACGTGGTGAACGTGTCCGCGATGGAGGGTGTGTTCGCCCGCGGCTACAAGGGCGCCGGGCACCCGCACACGAACATGGCGAAGGCGGCCCTGAACATGCTGACGCGCACCAGCGCCGACGACCTGTTCGGCGACGGCATCCTGATGACCAGCGTGGACACCGGCTGGATCACCGACGAGCGCCCGCACCCGACGAAGATGCGGCTGGCGGAGGAGGGCTTCCACGCCCCGCTGGACCTGGTCGACGGCGCCGCCCGGGTGTACGACCCGATCGTCCGCGGCGAGCAGGGCGAGGACCTGTACGGCATCTTCCTGAAGGACTACGCGCCGATCGCCTGGTGAGGCCCCGGCTCCGGCCCACCCAGGCACTTCCCGCCGCCGCGATCGAGCCGGGCCTACAGCGCGACCCGCGCCACCCCTACTCCCACAGGCGGTGAGCGACGCCAAGATTCGTCTTGAGCTGCCGCTTGTCCGACCATTTCCAGCCGCCTGGAAAATCTCGGAGAACGACCGGCCTGGACGATTCGTCCCCCGAAGCAGCCCTTGCGAAAACCGGGGCGGGTCCGGGCGCTCGACGGTTCGCGTCCCGCGGAAATGTAGGACGGCCGGGCACCCCGCGCGAGCTCAGCTGTGCGGGGGAAGGGCGCGGTAGGCCGGGCGCAAGGCTTCGATCAGTGGAATCCCGCTCGCTCGCAGCGGCGGTGGGTCGAACTGATCGAGCAGCAGGTCCGGACGGCCCGAATCGGCCGTCGGCGCGGCGACCTCCACCCATCCCGCGGCCACCGACGTCGACGCATCCCGCTCGGACCCGATCCGACCCGCTCCAGCCGCACCAGAGCCGGACGCACCCGAGCCGGCCGCACCCGAGCCAGGTCCGCCAGACCCGGCCCGCCGGCCGGTCCGGGCCGCGCCAGAGCCGACCGCGTCAGAGACAGGCCCTGCCGGCGGTGACTGCGCCCGGCCGGAGGCCCAGGATGCCGACAGCGCCGCGGCGGGCCGGGCGGCGGCCGGGCCGCCCCAGAAGTCGGCGAGGTCGCCGAGGTCGCCGTCCGCGGGCGCCCGCTCGGCCTCCGGCGGCGGCGCGTGTGCCGTGGCGCCACGCAGCCGGCTGAGTCGGGTGAGCAGTTCGTCGCGCGAGCGCCCGCGCCAGGCGAAGACCCCGAACGGGTCCGTCTCGAAGGACGACGCAAGCGCGTAGCACGTCGCCGCGAGGTGGATGCAGGGCATCGGCCAGCGTTCGCAGGTGCAGTCCATCGCCACCTCGTCGAGTGACAGCGGCAGCAGCGTCACCCCGGCCCGGGTGAACACGGTCTCGATGTCCTCCGGCATGCGGCCCGCCAGCAGGTCGGCCACGTAGCGGGCCTGCGCCGCCAGGTCGTCCTCGACGCGGGACCACTCGGCCGCACCGAACGCGCGCACCGCGATCCGGGACCGGAACGCCGCCGGGTCGTCCGGCCCCCTGACCTGCGCCGTCACCAGGCTGCTCGAGATGGTCAGGTGGCGCACGTGCCCGGCCCGGGCGTCGCGGCGGCCGCGGGCGAAGGTCGGCGCCATCCGCAGCGACTCGAACATGGCGATGAACGGCGCCGAAGGTGAGCCTTTCCCAACGTGGCCGGGGCGGCCGGTCCCGGCGGCGGTCAACGGCTCGGACGCCTCCGGCCCGAGGCCAGGTTGAAGATTGCTCCTTCTGTCAGTCAACGACGGCCTCCGGTTCCAGGGCCAGCAGGGACCGCAGGTCGTCGGTGCTCAGGCCGGTCAGCCAGCCCTCGCCGTTGCCGACCACCCGCTCGGCCAGCACGCCCTTGTCAGCGATCAGGCGGTCGATGCGTTCCTCCAGCGTGCCGAGGCAGACGAGGGTGTGCACCTGGACGTCGCGGTCCTGTCCGATGCGGAACGCCCGGTCGGTCGCCTGGGTCTCGGTCGCCGGGTTCCACCAGCGGTCGACGTGCACGACGTGGTTGGCCGCGGTCAGGTTCAGTCCGGTGCCGCCGGCCTTGAGCGACAGCACGAAGATGCCCGGCCGGCGGTCCGCCTGGAACGCCGCGACCATCTCGTCGCGGGCCCGGCGCGGCGTCCCGCCGTGCAGATAGCGGACCTCGACACCGAAACGGGCCGCGAGGTGCGGCACCAGCATCGAGCCGAAGCGGGCGAACTGGGTGAAGCACAGCACGCTCTCACCCTCGGCGAGGGCGGCGTCGAGGATCTCCTCCAGCCGCTCGAGCTTGCCGGAGCGGCCGGGCAGCGGCGAACCGTCGCCGAGCAGCTGGGCCGGGTGGTTGCAGACCTGCTTGAGCTTGGTCATCGCGGACAGCACGATGCCCTTGCGGCGGATCTCGGTCTCGTCCGCGAGCCGGTCGGTCATCTCGTTGAGCACGGCCTGGTAGAGCGTGGCCTGCTCGGCGGTGAGCCCGCACAGGTGCCGGGTGTGCCGCTTGTCGGGCAGGTCGTCGATCACCGCGGGGTCGGCCTTGACCCGGCGCAGCATGAACGGCCGGGTGGCGCGGCGCAGCCGGGCGGCGGCGTCCTCGTCTGCGTACCGCTCGATCGGGACCGCGTACCGGGCGCGGAACGAGTGCGCGCTGCCGAGCAGGCCGGGATTGAGGAAGTCCAGGATGGACCAGAGCTCGGCCAGGCGGTTCTCGACCGGGGTTCCGGTGAGTGCGACGCGGTGCCGGGCGTCGAGGCGGCGCACGGCCCGGGCGGCGCCGCTCGCGCTGTTCTTGATGTGCTGCGCCTCGTCGAGGACCACCCGGTCCCAGGGCACGGCGGCCAGGGCGTCGACGTCGCGGGTGGCCGTCGCGTACGTGGTCAGCAGCACGTCCGCGCCGTCGAGCAGGTGGGCGGGGTCGGGCCGGTCACTGCCGTGCAGCACGCGCACCCGCAGCCCCGGCGCGAACCGGGCCGCCTCGCGCACCCAGTTGCCCAGCACCGACAGCGGACAGATCAGCAGGGTCGGCCCGCGGCCGCGGTGCAGGAGCAGCGCGAGCAGCTGGACGGTCTTGCCGAGGCCCATGTCGTCGGCGAGGCAGGCGCCGACACCCAGATCGTCGAGGAAGGCCAGCCAGGAGAAACCCCTTCGCTGGTACGGCCGCAGCTCCCCGACCAGGCCGCCGGGCGCGTCGAGCAGCTCGAGCCGCTCGCCGAGGCGCCCGGCGAGCAGGTCGGCGAGCCAGCCCTTGCCGTCGACAGCCGTCACCGGCAGCGGCAGCTCCTCGGGCGGCAGCAGCCGGATCATCCGCAGCGCGTCCCCGGCGGTCATGGTGCCGCCGCCGCGCCGCAGGAACTCGAGCCCGGCCCGCAGGCGCGCGGCGTCCAGGTAGACCCACCGCCCGCGGAGCCGCACCAGCGGCACCTTCACCCGCGCCAGCTCGGCGAGCTCCTCCTCGGTCAGGGCGCGACCGCCCAGCGCGAGGCCCCAGTTGTAGCCGACGATGGTCGCCAGGTCGGCGGCCTCGTCGCGCAGGACCGGCGCGGCCTCGTCGCGGGCGCGGACCTCCAGAGCTAGGCCGAGGCTCTGCGGCTCCCGCCACCACGCCGGCAGCAGGACGCCGTAGCCGGCCTGCTCGAGCAGCGTCGCGTGGAGCAGGAAGCGGTAGGCACCCTCGGTGTCGAGGACCAGCTCGGCGGGGCGGGCGTCGCGCAGCGCGGCGTCGAGGTCGCCGTAGAGCCGGGCGGCCCGGCCGAGCCCGGCGATGAGCCGCTCGTGCGGATGGTGGGTCCAGCGCCGCAGCGGAGCGCCGCGGTCGCGCCACACCTCGGCGGCGGTGACGAGCAGGCTGGGCTCGTCGACCGGCTGCAGCAGGAACTCGAGCAGCCACGCGTCGCCGTCCCCGGCCGGCTCGGGCACGCCGGTGGCGTCGGGCTCGTCGGGCTCGAGCTCGGGCAGGAACGTGAGCCGGAAGCAGACGCGCACGGCGGCGCCGCCGGTGGCCTCGGCGTGCCAGGCGTCCAGGGCGTCGGTGAGGCTGTCGAGCTCGCCCTGCGGCGGCGCGGCGAACTCCGGCTCCCCGCTCAGGGCGGCGAGCCAGGCTGCGCCGCCGAGGTCGACGCGGGCCTCGGCGAGCCGGGTGCGGACCAGGCCGTCGACGAGCCGGTGCAGCGCGGCGTGCAGGGCGTCGGCGGCGGGCAGCCCGTCGACGTCGCCGGGGCGGGCCCGCTCGGCGCGGCAGGCGGGCGGCATGCGGTGCAGCAGGTCGGCGTGGCGTGCCGCGTCGGCGCCGGTCAGCACCGGTCGCCACACCGCCCGGGGCCGGTGCCCGCCCGCGTGCACTCCGGGCAGCACCCGGCCGCGCGCGACGAGGTCGGCCGCGAACGCGCTGACCTCGGCCAGGTAGGCCAGCGAGGGCGCGGTGCGCGCGCCGTATTCGTCCGCGAGGTCGTCGGTGACGAACGCGACGGCGGTGGCCGGCACCCGCCACGGGCGCAGCCGGGGGCGTCCCCGGCGCGGCGGCAGCCCGAGCTGCGGGGACGGCAGCGGCCCGGCCGAGGTGGAGGGCAGCAGCAGGGTCGCCGCCCGGGACGCGCCGGGCAGCGCCCGGGCGCAGCCGTGCTCGGGCGCGGCGCCGCGCGCACCGCGGGCCGCCGGGCTTCCGCCGCCGGCCTCGTCCGTCTCGGCCCAGACGGCCAGGGTGCCGTCGCGCGCGATGAGGCCGTGCGCCACCACCGTCACGTGAGCTGCCAGACGATGTCCGGCGGCCGGACCCGGGCGCAGCGCGGCCCGCCCCGGTCGTCGGTGAGACCGAGCCGGCCGACCAGCACCCCGCCGTCGTGCGCACCGCGCAGCATCTCGGCCGGTATGTCCCCGAAGAGCAGCTTGGCCCGCCGGAACATCGCGAACGTCTCGCCGTCGACCGCGCCCCAGCTCAGGTAGAGGAAGCGGGCGCCGGGCCGGCCGTGCACAAATGGCCCGCCGACGTCGAGCAGCCCGTCGACCTCGCGGCTGGTCACCTCGAAATCCCAGGTGGCGCCGGCGGCACCGGCCGGAACCCGGTCGATCACCTCGGCCCTGCGCTGGACGCCGACGTGCACATTGCCGCGGCGCAGCGCGTCGGCCTCGGCGCCGGGGCGCTGACCGGGCAGGTCGCTGCCCTCGATCCGGATGTGCACGTCCTGAACTCTAGGCCTGCCCACCGACACTTCCGCCGCGGCCGCCGCCGGTCAGACCACGGACAGCCGCCGGGTGGCGGTACGCACCGGGAAGCGGATCGGGCCGCGCACGATGCTGGACGCGCGGCGCCGCAGCGGCCCGGCCCGGCGCAGGTCCGGCATCCGTTCCGCCAGCCGCTGCAGGGCGACCGTCGCCTCGAGCCGGGCCAGCGGCTGGCCGATGCAGTAGTGGATGCCGCTGGAGAAGGCCAGGTGGTCGGCGGGTGAATCACGGCCGATGTCGAAGGTTCCCGGATCGGGGAACGCCTCCGGGTCGCGGTTCGCCGCGCCGATCAGCGTCACCACGAACTGCCCCCGGCGGACGAGGTTGCCGTCCAGGTCGACGTCCTTGAGGGCGCAGCGGGCCGTGCGCTGCACCGGCGGGTCGTACCGCAGCGTCTCCTCGACCACGGCCGGGGCCAGACCCGCCGGATCCGCGACCAGCGCCGCCCACTGCTCCGGGTGGTCGAGCAGCGCGTTCACCGCGTTGCCGATCAGGTTGACCGTCGTCTCGAAGCCCGCCACCAGCAGCAGATTGCACATCGGGACCATCTCGTGCGGCCGGATCTGGTCGCCCTCGGCCGCCACGATCCGGCTGACCAGGTCGTCCGCGGGCTCCCGGCGGCGCAGCACGAACAGCTCCTCGAAGAGCTCCCGCAACGCCCGGTTGGCCGCCTGGAGCCGGGACGCGTGCGCCAGCGACCGGACGCCGTCGAGGGCGCTGCCGATGACCGTGCCGTAGCGGGCGAAACGCTCGGCGTCGGCGTCCGGGACGCCGAGCAGGTCGGTGATGACCCCGATCGGCAGCGGCGCCGCGAGCGCCGGCACGAGGTCGAACTCCCCGGCCGCGAGCGCGGCGTCCAGCAGGTCGTCGACCGTGCGCTCGATCCGCGGGCGGTAGCCGGCCATCTGTTTCGGGCTGAACGCCGGCTGCGCCAGCCGGCGCAGCCGGGTGTGGTCGGGCGGATCCCGGTCCAGGAACGACATGTCGAACTCGTCGGAGGCCGCCGGCGGTCCCGCCGGTTCCGCGACGCGTACGCCGAAGCGCCGGTCCCGCAGCACGGTGCTGCAGACGTGGTGGCTGGTCGTCACCCAGTTGCCGAGGCGGGTGGGCCCGAGGCGGGGCATACCGCGGTAGATCGCGTACGGGTTGTCGCGGCCGGGCCGCAGGTGCAGCAGCGACATCGGGTCGCGGCGCACGTAGCCGTGGTACAGGAACTCGAGCCGGCGCCCGTACAGCGCGGCGGCGAACCTGGCGGCGCGTCCGAGGTCAGCCATGGTCGCGCAGCCAGGCGTCGATCAGACCGTTGAAGTGCCCGAGGAAGCGCTCGTGCTCGTGCGGCGGGTATGTCGCCCGGACGGTCTCGCGCAGCAGGGAGCGGAACTCCTCGGAGCCGATCCAGTCGGCGACCACCTCGTCGACGTGCCGCAGGTGCTTGGCGCAGAACTCCTCGTAGCGTTCGATCTCGAAGTAGTCGTCGGCGAGGCGGCGGTAGCCCGCCAGCTTCTCGGCGTACGAGAGCGACGGGTCGTCGGCGATCGCGAAGTACCCGGACGTGTCGGTGTCCAGCCGCGGCCGGCGGCCCGTGACCACGCAGTAGAGGGTCCAGCGCAGCAGGGCCGACATCGCCCACGGGAAGTAGTAGTGCAGCGAGGTCACCGCCACGTCGGGGCAGGCGTTCGCGTAGTCGATGGGGTGCACGTCGGTGCCGCGGACCAGCGTCTCGCAGCTGTTGAACTCCCACCGGAAGAACGCGTTGACCACCCGCGAGATGGTCACCACCTCGTCGCCGGCCTCCGGGGTGAGGAAGTCGTGCTCCACCGCGTACCGCTGGTGCATGGGCAGTTCGGGGCGGAACCGCATCACCATCGTCTCGGGGCCGATGGTCAGCGACCGGGCGAAGACGTCGTAGTCCTCGACGGCCGCCTGCAGGTGCATGAGCCGCTCCCCCGACGCGTCGTACGCCGCGTGCAGCTCGGTCACGTTGCGGATCTTGGAGACGCCTACCCAGGCCCCGCCGTCGTACGGCTTCATGTACATCGGGTAGCCGACGGACTCGGCCAGCGCCTCGAGGTCGAAGGGCTGGTTGTAGCGCCCCGACGTGTACGCGTACCGGGAGTTGTCCAAAGGGTTCTTGAACGGCACCAGCACGGTCTCCGGCACCTTGAGCCCGAGCCGCATCATCGCGCAGTACGCGGCGTGTTTCTCCATGGCCTGGAAGGTGAACGGACTGTTCAGCAGGTACACGTCGTCCATCAGCGCGATCTTCTTGAGCCACTCGCGCGGGTGGTAGTACCAGTAGGCGAGCCGGTCGATGACCAGGTCGTGGCGCGGCGAGTCGCGCAGGTTGAACGGCTCGATGGTGACCCGCACGCTGCGGGTGCGGTGCGTGCGGCCCTGGTCGTCGGTGATCGCGCCGATCCGGCGCAGCATCGCCTCGTACGCCCGTGGCCAGTCGTCCTCGGTGCCCAGCAGCAGTCCGATGGTGTGTTCGACGTCGGCCATTGGCGCCTCCCGCTAGATGAACACCTTCTGCAACAACCTGGTCAGGTCCGGATCGAGGGCGTCGCGCCAACCGGTCCAGTTGTGCGCGTCGGGAACCTCGCTGAAGCTGACGGCGTACCCCTGCCGGCCCAGCACCGCGGCCATGTCGCGATTGTTCGCCAGGTTCTCCTCGACCGCACCACAGGTGATCGCCGTGGGGACACCGGCGTCGAAGGTCACGGCGCGCCGGACCCGGCCGGTGAACCGGACGATGCGCAGGTAGCGCCGGAACCCGGACTCCTGCCGGTCGAAGCGGGGCTGGAAGAAGCTGCCCGACTGCAGGAACAGCCCGGCGAAGCGCTCCGGGTGGCGGCGCTGCGCGTGCAGCATCGCCAGCGCGCCGAGGCTGGCGCCGGCGCCGACAACGGGCCGGTCGGTGCCGAGCTCCGCGGCGAGCTTCGGCAGGACGTCGTGCGCCAGCGCCCGGGCGTACGCCGGGCTGGCCGAATACCACTCGAAGCGCTCGCCGGGCGGCAGCAGCACGAGGTGGTACGGCGGGACCCGCCCCGCACCGATCATGGCGCCGGTGTAGCGGCCCAGTTCGCCGTACCGGAGGAAGTCGGGCCCGTCGTGCGCGACCAGGACCCGGTCCGTGCGGGTGTCCGGCGACCAGATCCGGGCGACCATCTCGCCGCGGACGGCCGGCAGCGGCAGGTAGACCTCGCGCCACCGGCCGGCGGCCTGCGGCAGGTGCAACCAGTCGGGCTCGCGGTAGTCGGTGCACCAGAGCACGGAGGCGTCGCCGCTGCGGCGCGGGTTGTCGGGGTCGCAGACGACCTCGCTGGTGCCGCCCGGGTGGCCGAGCTCCAGGTGGTATTCGATGCGCCGCACGGGCGGCCGCGGCAGCCGCAGCTCCCAGCTGCGCCGCTCGGCGTCGTAGGTGAAGTCGCCGGTGCCGGCCGCCGATCTCAGCCGCACGGACTTCAGCCGGTGCTCGTGATCATGGAGTCGAAAGCAGATCTCGGCGCTCGCGCACCACGCCCCGACCGCCGGTTCCATGACGGCACCATAACCGGCGCGGGGCCCGGTCGGCCAAGGGACTACGGGGTGTACGTCTGCGGACGGGGCGAGGCGGGCGGCAGCCCGAACATCTCGGCCAGGCCGGTGATCCGCAATTGCCGGTGCACGAACTCGCTCGGGTTACGCAGCACGAACCGGGTGCCGGTGTCGCGGGCGGCGTTGTAGCCGGACACCAGCGCGCCCACGCCCATCGAGTCCATGAAGGTGACGAAGGTCAGATCGACGATCATCATCAACGGGCGCTCCGCCTGCAGGGCGCTCAGCAGGGTCGTGCGCAGCGCGTCCACAGTCGCCGCGTCGAGGGAGCCCCGGACCTCGACCACCACCGCGCCGTCCGCCTGGCGCCGTGTGGTCATCACGGCCTCGCCCATGTACCCCGACCTCCGAACCCGGTTGCCCGTCGGCTCACGGTACAACGCCCGCCGGTGCCCCCGCAGGCTGCCCGGTGTTTCCGTGACCAGGGCGGACAGCGCGTCCGCCTCAGAGCGTCACGATAAAATCACGCACCGCGGGCATCAACAGCGACCACTGCGGGCAAGTTAGCCACATCGCGCCGATCATCCCGCGGTATCCGCGGTTCCGGGTGCGGCCGCCGACGCATGTAGAGGATGGGCTCAGCATGGTGACAGGATCGAACCAGCGCCCGGGAATCTTCGCGATCCGCGACGTGGGGTCACTGATCTCCGAGACGACCGAGGAGGGCCACGGGCTCCGGAAGGCCGTCGGCGCCACCCACCTGACCGCGATGGGCGTCGGCGCGATCATCGGCACCGGCATCTTCGTGGTGATCGGAGAGGGCGCCGCCGTGGCCGGCCCGGCGGTCATCCTCTCCTTCGTGCTGGCCGCGGTGGCCTGCGTGTTCTCCGCCCTCTCGTACGCCGAGCTGGCCTCGTCCATCCCGGTCTCCGGCAGCGCGTACACCTACACCTACGCCACGCTGGGCGAGATCGTGGCCTGGATCATCGGCTGGGACCTGATCCTCGAGTACGGCGTCTCGGTAGCCGCGATCGCGGTCGGCTGGGGCGGCAACCTCAACGCCTTCCTCGACGCCGCGTTCGGGGTGAGCCTGCCGGACGCCATCTCCAAGTCCCCCGAGGACGGGGGCGTCTTCAACCTGCCCGCCGTCTTCATCGTCCTGGCCATCACGTTGCTGCTGGTGCGGGGCGTCACCGAGAGCGCCCGGGTCAACCTGGTCATGGTCGGGGTCAAGCTGGCGGTGCTGCTGTTCTTCATCGTCGTGGCGTTCGTCAACTTCGGCACCGGCAACTTCCACCCGTTCGCGCCGTCCGGGGTCGACGGGGTCACCGCCGCCGCGGCGATCATCTTCTTCGCCTACATCGGCTTCGACGCCGTCTCCACCGGCAGCGAGGAGGCCCGCAACCCGGCCCGGGACCTGCCGCTGGCGATCATCGGCTCGCTGGTCATCTGCACGGTCTTCTACGTGCTGACCGCGGTCGGCGCGATCGGCATCGCCAGCCCGGCACAGCTGGAGGCGAGCGACGCGCCCCTGGCCGCGGCGCTCGACCAGGGCGCCGGCATGAGCTGGGCGGCCTCGATCCTGGCGCTCGGCGCGGTCGTGGCCATCACCAGCGTCGTCCTGGTCATCCTGTACGGCCAGACCCGCATCTTCTTCGCCATGTGCCGCGACGGCCTGCTCCCGGAGAAGCTGGCCACGGTCAACCAGCGGTACGGCACCCCGGCGCGGCTGACCGTCGGCCTGGGCGTGCTCATCTCGATCCTGGCGGCGCTGGTGCCGCTCTCCGAGATCGTCAAGCTCGTCAACATCGGCACGCTGTTCGCGTTCGTGCTGGTCAACATCGGTGTGATCATCCTGCGCCGGACCCGGCCCGAGATGCCCCGGCCGTACCGGGTGCCGTGGTCGCCGGTGCTGCCGATCCTCGGCGTGCTCTTCGCCGTCTACCTGATGTCGGACCTGCCGCTGAGCACCTGGATCCGCTTCGTGGTCTGGCTCGCCCTCGGCCTGGCCATCTACTTCCTGTACGGCTACCGCCACTCCCGGCTGCGCCGCCGCGCGACGGCACCGGGCGAAGGCACCCCGGACGCACCGGCCGGGGAGTCCCGGTGAACGCCCCGGTCATCGTCGGCGTCGACGGCGGCGAGCCCGGCGAGGACGCCCTGCTGCTGGGCCAGTGGACGGCGCAGACCCTGGAGGCCCCGCTGGTCGTCGCGGTCGTGCACCCGGCGTCCTCCGCCCTCGGCTCAGGCCGCGTCGACGCCGAGTGGGTGGCCGACCGGCACCGCGCGGCCACGGCGGTGCTCGACGGCGCCCGTACGGTGCTCGCCGGCGCAACCGGTGACATCACGTACCGGGTGGTCGCCTCCACCTCCGCCGCGCACGGCCTGCACGACCTGGCCGAGGAGCTGGCGGCGGAGGTGATCGTGGTGGGCTCCGGCCGGGCCGGCAGCCGGCACCGGCTCTTCGCGGGAAGCACCGCCGAGCGCCTGCTGGCCGGCAGCGTCTGCCCGATCGCGGTGGCACCGGCCGCGATGGAGACCCCGCCGGGCGCGCTGGGCCGCATCGGCGTCGCCTACGTGGACACCCCCGACGGCCGGGCCGCCCTGGCGGCGGCGGCCCGCCTGGCGACGCACACCGGCAGCCCGCTGCGGCTGTACACGGTGGTCGCGGACGCCGACGCCACCATGCCGTTCCTGGTCGGGCAGGACGCGGAACACGCCTTCCTGGAGACCGCCCGGGAAACCTACGAACTGGCCCTGAGCCGCGCCGCCGACTCGACCGGCTCCGTCGAAACCGACTGGAGGATCCTGATCGGCGACG
Organism: Actinoplanes sp. NPDC049118; assembly: GCF_040648555.1. Taxonomy (NCBI): domain Bacteria; kingdom Bacillati; phylum Actinomycetota; class Actinomycetes; order Micromonosporales; family Micromonosporaceae; genus Actinoplanes; species Actinoplanes sp. NPDC049118. The sequence continues at coordinate 38,668 of NZ_JBEZDY010000001.1, read as the reverse complement.
TGGTCGAGTCCCTGGCCGACCTGGACGAGGTGGACGTCCTCTTCTGCGGCTCACGCGGCTACGGCCCCGCCCGACGCGTCCTCCTGGGCGGCGTCTCAACCCGCCTGATCCGCCGCGCCCGCCGCCCGGTGGTAATCGTCCCCCGCAGCGGCTGACCCCTCCGCACCACCCCTGCACGCCGCCCTCCGCACCACCCCTGCACGCCGCCCTCCGCACCACCCCTGCACGCCGCCCTCCGCACCACCCCTGCACGCCGCCCCGATCGAATATCCGCGGCGATGCTCCGCGTCTCGTGTCCGCGCCAGATGGACGCGGGCAGAAAGGGTCATCCGGTCCCGGCCGCGCGGAGCCGATTGACCTCGATAAACGCCGCCCGGTGGATGAACACCCCTCCTCGCTCAATGTGGACCGCAGGCCAGCGGTCGTACCGTTCCTCGCGACAGGCATGCCTCAGCGCGCCGCGGACAGCAGTGGCGCATCGCAGAGCGTCTGACCACCCTGATCTCCGACCAGGAGCCGCGGCTGCGCACGTCGCCACCCGGCCCGCTCACCCAAATTTGTCCTCGCGCATCGACAAGCCGATGCGAGTGCGCTCCGGGTTCGCCGATTCGCTTTCCCGAGGCTGTAGCAACCTCGGGGTAGTTTGCGCCCGCGCGGACACTTCGACTGATGCCGGAAATGAATTATCCTGCCATTTGGTCGTGTTCCTCGAAAGGAATTGCGATGCCGTTGAGTGCTTTCGGCGGAGCACGGACCGGCCCTGATAGGCGCTGTCGCCGACCGGGAACTTCCCGACACCGATGCAGCCCGCACCGAGGTTTCAGTGCGACCACCCGACGGTCGCCTGATCGTCAAACGCGGGCGACCGCGTCGTGCGCAGGTGAATTCCGTGACCCAAGACCGCAGCCAGTGTGCACCGGTGGATTTCGTGCGCCCAGGCCACCACCGGCATGCTTGGGCGGATTCCCTGCGCCCAGGCCGCAGCCAGCCAGCGCAAGTGGATTCCATGCGCCCAGGCCACCACCCG
>NZ_JBEZDY010000001.1:0-37403 GCF_040648555.1 Actinoplanes sp. NPDC049118 | reverse complement strand
CGTACGATCTCGTTGGCCGAGAGTGCAGGGTCGAGGTCGGCGGCGGATCAGCTTGCGCAGGCGGTCGATCTCGTTGGCCGAGAGTGCAGGGTCGAGGTCGGCGGCGGATCAGCTTGCGCAGGCGGTCGATCTCGTTGGCCGAGAGTGCAGGGTCGAGGTCGGATCGACTGTGGCCGTGGTTGTGTTCGTGGTCGGCGGCTCAGGTGGCGCGGTGGCGGCCCGGGCGCTCGTCGAGGTAGGGATCGGCCGGCGGGGGCGGGCCGGGGGTGTCCGGCAGGGCGGCGTTCGTCGGGGCCTCGGCGGCGCGTGCGTCCCAGGCCGGCACCGCGGATGGTCGCAGTGGCGCGCCCGGGTCCACCAGTGGGACGTACACGCGGGCGTCGACGGCCTCGGCGAGCAGCAGCGCCGCGACCAGGGCGGTTGGGCGCTCGGACGGGTCCCGGTGCAGGCAGCGTGAGCAGAGGTCGAGCACCTCGGGGGCCATGCCCTCGATGTGCGGCAGGGGTTCGGGGTCCAGGTGGCGCTGGGCGTGCACGAGCTCGGTGTAGCCGGCCGCCGTCCAGGGCAGCCGACCCGAGAGGCAGTGGTAGAGCAGCACGCCGAGCGAGTACATGTCGGACGCCGGGGTCGCGGGCAGGCCCGCGAAGCGTTCCGGGGCGACGTAGGCCGGGGTGCCCATGACCGGACCGTCGGGGTCCGGGTCCTGGCTGCCGACCGCGGCCGCGATGCCGAAGTCCAGTACCTTCGCCCCGGCCGGGGTGAGCATGATGTTCGCGGGCTTGATGTCGCGGTGCACGACCTGCTCCGCGTGCGCGGCGGCGAGGGCGGCGGCGACCTCCGCGCAGATCCGGACCGCGATGCGCCAGTCGAACAGCCCGGCGCCGAGGTGCTCGCTAAGCGTCTGCCCCTCGACCAGCTCCATGACGATGTACGGCACCTCGTGGTCCGGCGCCGGGGAGGTGCCGAAGTCGTGCACGCCCGCGACGTTGGGGTGCGCGAGCCGCGCGGCGGAGCGGGCCTCGGTGCGGACCAGTTCGACACCGCCGGCCTCGCCGAGGGTGCCCTCGGCCGCCGGCGCCATGATCTTGACGGCCACCGGCCGGTCGAGTACCCGGTCGTGGCCGCGCCACACCTCGGACATGCCGCCGACGCCGATGCGTCGTTCGAGCCGGTACCGCCCGCCCAGCGTACGCATCGCCGCTCCCCTGTCGCCCCACGTCGCTGCCCGCGTCGTGGTCGCAGGACCGGTACCCCGGCCTCCGGCGGCACAAACTCCGTCGTCGGCCGTGGGTGGTAACGGTTGCGTAGCGCTCTCGATCAGTTGTCCTCGACGACGACGATGTTCTCGTCGATGTCTTTGCCCGTACCGATGCGGGTGGAGACCTGGGATGCGACCCGGCGGGTGAGCAGCTTGCGCAGGCCCGATCGGCGCAGCGCGGTCAGGGTCGGGCGCGACGCGCGGCGCATCCGGACCGCCTGCTCGCGGACCGCGGCCTCGATGCGCGGAAAGTCCATGTAGACCGCGCGGTTCTCCGCCGAGCCCAGGTAGGCGAACGGCGCCGAGTCGGCGAGGGTCCGCATGGGTGCGCCGATCAGACCGATGTTGCGGAAGGCGCCGCGGTCGAGCATCGACACCGCGTGCCGCACGCCGCGGCGGCGGCCCATGACCAGGAACGTGCGGTAGAGCATCGAGCTGACCAGCAGCGACGACCGGCCACCGCGGTACTCCGGCAGCACCGCCAGCGTCGCACAGTCCCAGACCCGCTCGCCGCTCATGCCGTGCGCGTCGAGGATGGTGTCGACGTCGACGCCGATGTGCTCGGGCGCGTCGTCGATGGTCTTCACGCCGGCGCCGTTGCCCTCGATCATGCGGGCCACGCCCGCCGGAACGCCGCGGCGCCGGTCGATCACCACGAAGAACAGGCTGTTCGCCTCGTAGGGGCCGTACTCGACGGCCATCACCGCGGCGTCGTTGCCGAACGTCTCCTCGAAGACCTGGCGCTCGAGGGCGCGGCCGACGCGGGCGAGGTCGGCGCCGGGGCCGACGACCGCCGTCACGAAACGGCCGGTGCCGGCCGGGTGAGCGGCCAGGAACTCCGCGGTGATGCGCTGCGTCCCGGCGGCGTCGAGGTCGTAACGGACGGTCGTCGTGGTCATGCTCAGAACTCCTTCGAGACGATCTCGGTGGTCTTGAAGTAGTCCTTTGTGAAGTCGAGGACCGTCTGCGGGTCGAATGCCTTGCACGTGTAGATGTCGACGCTGAAGAACGAGATCGGGCGCTCCCACGAGTAGAAGTGCGCGCCGGAGGTCTCCCAGTGGATCCAGCCGGCCCAGCCGTAGAGCTCGCTGACGTGGGTCACCGGTTCGATGATCGTGATCATGTCGGTCACGTCCGAGAGCTTCTGCAGATAGTCCTTGATGTGCTCATCGGTGATCACGAACGTCGGGTAGCCCTCGACGACCATGCGCTGGCGGGTGATGGTCGGGGCGAGGTCCTTGAAGTCCAGCATTTCGTGGTGCCTTCCGGTGCAGGGGATCGGGAGCGGTGCGCGGTGCGGATTACCAGGAGGGGGCCGTGCTGGGCCGCGGCTTGCTGCCCGCGTCCGGCTTGCGTTGATCGCCGTTCACTCTGGGTGATTCCTTGTCATCACGCTTCGTGGTATTCGGCGTCGCGGTGAGCGGCATTTCGGTTCCTCCGTGGTGGCAGATGCGGCGGGTTTGGGGCTTTCGGGGGAGAAGCCTGACCCGCTCGCTTCTGTCACCAAATCTAGCAAAGAGTTACTCAGGGTCAACTAACCGCAAAGGCCCGGTGACAGCCGCCAGCCGGCATGGCTGCGCTGACCGAACGATCGAGGTACCGCGACTCCAGCCCCTCCAGCGCATTTCCGGCACGTGAGTTTCGCCCACAAGTGCAGGTAGACAGCGTCACGAGGACACTGCCTAGCGACCAGCAACGATCGGGCACGGCGGGCACCTGAAGGGCACAAGACTTCCATGTCCGACTAGTCCGGGTGGTGCGGGTCACCTGCAATGTAGTCACTATGCGTGATTCTTGGGGTGCAGGCCGGTTAGATCTCTACGCCCCGGGATGCGATCACTACCTTTAGTCACCGTCTGCGGGAAGGCTTCACGCACCGTTTTGCGCGCGCAGGCGGCCATACCGGGTCCGACGACCGTGGCGGGCACGGCAGGCAGCCGGAAAGGAGGGATGCAGGCACCGGCGGCCAGGACGGGCAACCGCGTGGCGGACGCGGCCGGGCGGCCTGACGACGCGGGGCAGGCGGGCCGACCGGGCGGGTGGGCGAGGCAGGCGCGCATTAGGCAGCCCGTCAGCCTTGGCCGCAGTCAGGCAGCCGCGCGGACATGCAGACGGACAGGCACGCACTCGGGCAGCTGGTGGTCAGGCCCGGCAGCAGTTGAGCTGGCGGGGCGCGCAATCTGGCGGACCCCGACGTGTGCGGCGCGCCGGCGCTGACGGACCGGATCGGCATTCGGTGTCGGCCGTCTACGCACCGGGCGACAACCGGCCGGAGCTGCGCTCGCGGCGGCAGGGCCGCGGGCACGGGGGCTAGAGACGCTTCACAACATCCACCTCGCCGCACGGACCAAGGTGGACCGGCGCGGGCTCGGCGTTCTGTGCGAGGTTGTCGCGGCCCGGGTGCGCGAGGTGAGGTTGACCTTCGGCAAGCGCCGGTGGGGCGGGGCTGAGGGCAGGCGGAAAATGGCGGAGCCCGTCCTCGTGGGACGGGCTCCGCCATTACGGTCTCGCTATGAACCCGCCGTTGATGGTGGCGGGCGCCGGAGACCGGGCTTTTGTGTAGCTGACGCTAGGACAAGTCGATCACGACGGACACCGCAGGCCCCGCCGAGGTGACCGGGCTCTCAGGGCCGTTACCTCGGCGGGTCCGTCAGTAGGCGAGCTCCGTGCGCAGGTCGTGTGCGCCGTCCTCGCGGGTGGCCTCGTAGTAGATCCGCTGCCGGCCGTCGGGCAGGGTGACCAGGCTCAGGTAGCGCAGGCCGTTCGGGGCGTGCGGGCTGCCGATGGGCTCGCGGTCCTCCGCGGTCAGCTCGCCGAAGCTGCCGTCCGGCAGTCGCACGCCGCGGGCGGTGCCGGTGCGCTCCTCCCAGTTCTCCCCGGCCGTGGCGCGCCCGTCGTAGGCGGCCACGATCGTGTCGCCGTCGACCGACACCGAGGAGACCCGCACGCCGCGCGCGTCCCATTGGCCGGGGCGGCCCGCGAGCGCCGTGCCGTGCCAGGTCCAGTGCACGCCGTCGGGGCTGGTCGCGTACTCGGTGGTCATGCGGTCGGCGTCGTCCCAGGACTCCAGCGGGTGCACCGAGGCCCAGAGGTGCCAGCCGTGGCCGTCGTGGTGCAGCACTGGGTCCTTGACGCCGACGGTCTCGTCGCCGGCGAGCACCGTGATCGGCGCGGCGGTGGCCAGGCCCTCGGGGGTGTCGGCCTCGAGAAGGTCGACCCGCCAGTGCTTGGTGCCGGGGGTGGCGGCGCTGATGTAGAGCCGCCACCGGCCCTCCGGCGTCCGCACCAGGGCCGGGCGTTCGAGCGACTCCGCGCCGAAGCGGTCCTTGCCGACCTCGGCGACGACGGTGAAGTGCAGGCCGTCGGTGGAGCGGGCGACGACGTTGGAGATGCCGCGGCCCTCGCCGATCGGCACCCGCAGGCGGTAGGCCAGGTAGATGTCACCGTCCGCGACGATCGAGGACGGCGCGCCCGCCCACGCGCCCGGCTCGTCGCCGGGAGGTTCGACCACCACCGTCGCATCTTCCCAGCGAGGCACCGGCAGGGCTTGGGTTCCGATGGACAAGGTGGCTCCGTTTCGTGGCGTCAGCGGCACAGCGAAGAGTATCCACTCAAGTTTGCATTATCTATGGGGAAGATAGGGATTATGACGCGCTGGCGTGTCGGTCGACGGCCATCCAGTCGTCGTAGCGCTCGCCGGTGACGTCCTGCAGCAGCGCGATGTCGTCGGCGAAGAGCGGCAGCAGCGCGGCGCGCTCCTCCGGCGTGGTCACCGGCCGGTTGCCGCGCTTGCGGTGCAGCACCGTGAGGATCGGCCCGCGGGCCGCCAGCCGCAGCGGCACGGGGAAGCGGTGGCCGAACCGCCCGCCGGCGCGCAGCGCGCCGCGCAGCACCCGGTTGACGCCGTTGTCCTCGACGACGTGCCGGTTCACGTTCTCCTTCGGGATGTCCCGGAGCACCCCGGACGGTACGCCGAGGAAGTCGCAGACCCGGTCGAGCGTGGCGGCCGGCGCGTCCTTCAGCTCGCGGTAGCGCAGCAGCAGCACCTGCTCGCGGGGGAACACCTTGTACAGGTGCTGCACCTGGCGCCCGTACAGGCCGAGGCTGACGTAGTGCCAGAAGTCCGCCCAGCCGTCGGCGCGGCGCCGCTCCTCGGCGTGGCAGGCGGTGAGGAAGTCGGCCTCCGGCTCGAGGCCGGCGTTCCACAGGTGTGTCCAGTTGGAGTGCGCCCGGTCCACCGGGTCGCGCAGGAGCAGTATCAGCCTCACGTCGGGGACCAGCGCGCGGATGCGGTCGTGTGCGCCGTGGTCGTACAGGTAGAAGGGTGTGGCCTCGCCCCGCAGCGTGCCCACCGGCGCGGGCGCGAAGAGCGCATCGTAGTCGGCGCGGCGCCAGACGTGCTCCTGGTAGGTCTGCACGTCGCCGGGGCCGCCGGTACGCGGCGGGCGGCCGTCGGTGAGGAAGAACTTGGGCTCCTTCACCGCGGGCAGAAACAGGCCCGGATGGCGGACCAGCGCCGCGTGCAGCGCGGTGGTGCCCGCCTTGGGGACGCCGGCGATCAGGAAATCAGGGAGCGGCATGGGGGGTCCCTCCTCGCGCGGTGCGAAGCGCCGCGCAAGCTCCGCGGCGCTTCGCAAATAGTGGTAGTTAGCCTACAGAAGAAGTAGGCATTCTCCACCGGGTGTCCACCCTTCGCGCGGGTGACCGATCCGCCCGGGCGGCACCGGCCACGGCACGCCGGGCAGGACCGCCGGCCGACGCCGGGGACGCCCGGCCCGACCCGCGCCGCAACCCAAGGTCACGCCTGATTCCACCGGCAGGCGGCCCGCCGGCCGCGCAGACCACCCCGAAGCATGCCGGGATCGATCCCATGAACCCGCGCAGACGGGTGCCGGACCCAGGCGGCGCCGGCCGCGCAGACCCCCGAAGCATGCCGGGATCGATGCCGTGAAACCCGCGCAGACGGGTGCGGGCTCAGGCGGACCGGCGCCACCAGCGGCGCCGCCGGTAGCGGGGGCAGACCTCGGGGCCGCAGAACGTGCACTCGGTGCCCGCGCGGTGATGTTCATGGGCGTTTCGCTGATGGCCGCAAACACACAGCGCTTCGGCCGCCGTCACCGGTTCACCCACAGTGCCGTCGACCGTGCGTCACGTCGCGGGGCCGGCGCGCAGGTCACGGTGACAACCTATCCATCGACGGGCAAACCCGCTGCCCGACCCCAGATATAACCGTCCTGCAACCCGGAAATCACACCCAGTGACAACACTGAGAGTGATCCCTGTCACATCGGAAAAATCCGACATTAGCGCTATGCCCTCGTCGCTGCCACGCATCCATCGGATCCGCCGGAATGGCAGCCGGCGACCATTCTCCGGCTTGGCATGCCCCAATGTCCGTTACTGGGCGTGACGACTGGGGCTTGTGGCTATTTCTGTTGCCCATGTGAATAACCCCTGGTCATTCGATTGGCCAGGGTTCACCGCACGGATATCGAGCCCATGGCTCTTCGGTTAGTTGACGCTACGTAGCGCTCAGCTAGATTTGTCGACAGAAGCGAGCGACTGAGTTTCTGCCCCCGGAAACAACCGATTCTGTCGCATCCGCCGCCCCAGAAGGGACCCACATGCAGCACCTCACGTCCTCCGGCAACACGGCGAGTAACGGCAAGGCGTCACCGACCGTAAGCGTCGTGATTCCGACCCTGAACGAGGAGCGGAACCTGCCGCACGTGTTCGCCAAGCTCCCCGAGGGCATCAGCGAGGTGATCGTGGTCGATGGCGGTTCCCAGGACCGCACCGTCGCCGTGGCCCTCGAGCTGCGGCCGGACGCCGTGATCGTGCAGCAGACCCGTACCGGCAAGGGCAACGCCCTGGCCTGCGGTTTCGCCGCCTGCACGAGCGACATCATCGTGATGATCGATGCCGACGGCTCGACCGACCCGAGCGAGATCCCGGCCTTCGTCGCCGAGCTCGTCGCCGGCGCCGACTTCGTCAAGGGGTCGCGCTTCGACAAGGGCGGGCACAGCCACGACATCACCAAGCTGCGCAAGCTCGGCAACGACGGCCTCAACCTGGTGGTGAACGTCCTGTTCGGGACCCGGTTCACCGACCTCTGCTACGGCTACAACGCCTTCTGGCGCCGGGTCGTCCCGACCCTGGCACTGCCGGACCCGACGCTGCCGCGCCCCGTCGACGGCAGCAAGCTCTGGGGCGACGGCTTCGAGATCGAGACGATGATCAACATCCGGGCCGCCGCCGACGGGATGAAGGTCGGCGAGGTGGGCAGCATCGAGCACGCCCGCATCCACGGCCAGAGCAACCTGAACACCTTCCGCGACGGCTTCCGCGTGCTGCGCACGATCTTCAGCGAGTACGGCCGGATGCGCCGGATGCGCCGTAACGGCGCCGGCGACCAGGGCGTCATCGTGCACCAGCACCCCACCGCGCGGCCCGCGAACACGCCGCCGGTGCACCCGCTGAACAAGGTCGTCAGCCGGCCGGCGGCCACCGGCGACTCCCGCCAGCACGTCGCGCACATCAACCGCAGCAGCCGCCGCGACGAGGTCGGCACCCGCCGCACCGACGACATCAGGGCCCTGCAGGCCCGCGCCACCCGCGAGGACTGAGCTCTCCCGCTCTGCAGTCCCGGTACCGCCACCCCGCCCGAGGAGCACCAAGCGTGGAATCCACCCCCCGCCCCGCCGTCAGCATCGTCATTCCGACCCACAGCGAGCAGCGCTGGTCCGCGCTGGTGCGGACCGTCGCCTCCGCCCGGTCGCAGACGTACGCCCCCGCCGAGATCGTCGTCGTGGTCGACCACAACCCGGCCCTGTTCCGCCGGGCCCGGCGTGACCTGGCCGGCGTGACCGTCCTGGAGAACCTCTACACCCAGGGCGTGTCCGGCAACCGCAACACCGGCGCGTTCCACACCAGCACCTCGCTGATCGCGTTCCTCGACGACGACACGGTCGCCAGCCCCGACTGGCTGGCCAGCCTGGTCGTGCCGTTCGCGGACCCGAAGGTGGTCGGCACCGGCGGCGGGATCCAGCCCAACTGGGAGCGCAGCGAGCCCCGCTGGATGCCGGCGGAGTTCCTCTGGGCGGTCGGCGGCTCGTACGCCGGGATGCCGACGAGCACCGCGCCGATCCGCAACGTGTGGTCGGCGAGCATGGTGGTGCGCCGCGAGACGTTCCTGGCGGTCGGCGGCTTCCGGACCGGCTTCGGCAAACTCGGCAACCAGAACCGGCCCGAGGACACCGAGCTGTGCCTGCGGATGAGCGCGCTCGACGGCGGCCACTGGATGTACGTGCCTCACGCGACAATTCGCCACGAGGTACCCGCAACCCACTCAACCTTCGGATTCTTCCTGCGCCGCTGTTACGCTGAGGGCCGTGGCAAGGTCGCGATGGCCGGGCTGCTCGACGGCTCGCGGAGCCTCGGCTCCGAGCAGGACTACCTGCGCTCGCTACCCAAGGCGGTGTTCCGCAACCTGACCGCCGCCACCCGTGGCCGCGGCGTGCACCACGCGCTCAAGGCCGGTGGCGTGGTTGCCGGGGTCGCCGCCGCCGGCATCGGCGGGGTCGTCGAGACTTTCGCAGCCCGCCGGACTGTCACGGCCGGAACAGCCCGATGACCGCGGGGGTGAACGGTGTCGGTGTCAACGGCAAGGTCTGGGTTCCCGAGCATCGCGTCGACGAGATGATCACCGCGCCGGCGTTCGAGCCCAGCGGCGAGGTGCTGCCCGCGACCGTGCTCGACCTGGAGGTCTCCGACGCGCTGCCGGCGATCCCGGGCGTGCTGGCGGACGGCCGCCGGGTCCTGCAGGCCTGGGTGCTGGTCCGGCTCTTCACCGAGCCCATCGGCACCGTGCTCGTCGACGTACCGGCCCGGGGGCTGCGGCCCGCCGAGCTGGCGGCCGCGATCGAGGCCGAGCTCGGCACGGCGCTCGCGCCACGGCTGTCCGGCCTGGCGCTGGCCGCGCTGCCGATCGACGGCATCACGCCGGAGACCGAGCCGGCCTTCCTGGCCCGGCGCCGCGAGGTGCTCGCCGAGGCGCCGCCGATCACCGTGGTGATCTGCACCCGGGAGCGGCCCGGTGCCCTGGCCCGCTGCCTGGACAGCCTGCTCGCGCAGGCGTACCCGGACTTCCGGATCCTGGTCGTCGACAACGCGCCGGTCACCGACGCGACCGCCGAGGTGGTCCGCTCCGCGGCCCGCCGCGGCAACGTCGACTACCTGGTCGAGCCGCGCGGCGGCCTCTCCTTCGCCCGCAACGCCGCGGTCGCCGCCGCGCCGGGCGAGATCCTGGCCTGGATCGACGACGACGAGTACGCGGACGTCAACTGGCTCGCCGAGGTCGCCCGGGCGCTGGCCGACCACCCCGAGGCGGACGTCGTCTCCGGCGTGATCGTCCCGGCCGAGCTGGAGACGCAGGCGCAGCTCTGGTTCGAGCAGTTCGGCGGGCACAGCAAGGGACGCGGCTTCAAGCCCGACGTGTTCAGCCCGGCGACCGCTCACATCCAGAGCCCGCTGTACCCGCTGCCGCCGTTCGGCACGGGCGCGAACATGACCTTCCGCCCGGGCGTCATCGAACGCATCGGCGGCTGGGACACCGCGCTCGGCGCCGGCACGCCGGCGATGGGCTCGGAGGACACCCTGGCGTTCACCCAGGTCCTGATCGGCGGCGGCACGATCGTCTACCAGCCGACCGCGGTGACCCACCACTACCACCGGCGCGACCTCGAGGGCCTGCACAAGCAGATGGTCGGGTACGGCGCCGGGCTGACCGCCGCGTACACGAGCCTGCTGCTGAAGCGCCCGGGCCTGATCTGGCCGCTGCTGCGGCTGGCACCGGGTGCCCTGCGCGACCTCACCAGCAAGGACAGCCTGCGGGTGTCGACGCTGCGCGAGGACTTCCCCCGGGAGCTGCTGACGGCCAACCGCCGCGGCATGCTGGCGGGTCCGCGCGCCTACCTGAAGGGCCGGCGTGCCGCCCGGGCGAAGGCCCGCGACGGCCGCTGATCGCGCCGAGTCGGCCGTTCACCGGAAAGTTCGTTCCGTACCGGGCATTGTCGGTCCAGAGGACGTATATGTGGCGACCGGCCGGTATTCCGTGCGCCGCCCCGGCTCAGAGCAGGGCGGCCGCCGGATGCTGACCGGGCAACCCTCCCCCGAGCCCGAGGATCCGGACTCCGGGCCGGTGCTGCGCCCGGCCAGCCCAGTGACCTCCATTCAGCAGTTCGAATCCCCCGACGACGCCGCGGAGGCCCAGCCCATGGCGGACCAGCGCTCGGCAGACCAGCGCTCGCCCGAACCGAGCAAGACCCCGGACGACGCGCGGCCGGACGCCGCGCGGGGAACCGCCCGGGTACGCCCGCCGGCGCCGGCGGAAGGTGACGCGTCGCGCACCGCGGCGGCGGACATCCAGACCACGTCCGGCGTGCCGAAGGCACAGATCCCATCGGTACCGCCGGCGGAAGCGGCACGCGCGGAAGCGGCACGCGCAGAAGCGGCACGCGCAGAAGCAGCACGCGCAGAAGCAGCACGCGCAGAAGCAGCACGCGCAGAAGCAGCACGCGCAGAAGCAGCACGCGCAGAAGCAGCACGCGGGCAGGAGGCCGCAGCGGCGGCCGCCGACGCCAAGGCCAAGGCCGACGCCAAGGCCAGGGCCATGGGCGACGCCATCGCCAAGGCCAAGGCCGACGCCGTCGCCAAGGCCAAGGCCGACGCCACCGCCAAGGGCGACGCCACCGCCAAGGGCGACGCCACTGCCAAGGGCGACGTCCCCGCGAGCGCCGAGGACACGGTCGTCCTGCGCGGCAAGCCCTCCTCCCCCGAGGACACGGTCGTGCTGAGGCTCCCCACCCCCCAGCCCCCGAAGAAGGCCGGTGCCAAGGCACCCGGCGAGGAGACCGCCGTCATCGTGCCGCGGGCCCACGACGACACCGTCGTGATCCCGGCGCACCGGGTCGCCCGGCCGACCGACGTCGCCACCGCCATCATCCCCGTGGTTCCGGGCCGCCGCGACGGCCAGCGCACCGAGGCGGCGCCCCCGCCCGACCCCGGCCGCGCGCCCAAGCCCGCCCGCGCCCGCCGCGAGCCCCTCGACCTCGGGCACGCACCGGCCGTGCTGACGATCTCGGCGCTGGGCGTCCTCATGGTCGCCCTCGCCTACGCCGGCGGCCGGGTCAGCACCGGCAACGCACAGTTCGCGTACTGGGTCGGCCAGGTCGTGGTCTTCACCCCGGTCGTCGTGCGCCTGCTCAGCCGCCGCATGGCCGGCGTCGCCGAGTCGTTCGTGCTGGTCATGGGCCTGGCCCTGAACCAGTATCTGCTCAAGTGGATGTACAGCCCGGACCAGTTCCGGTTCCCCGACGAACTGCAGCACTGGCTCGCGACGACGATCATCGCGGAGTCCGGCGTGCTGTTCCAGCCGAACCCCGCCCTGCCGCCGGCCGAGCACTTCCCCGGCCTGGCCGAGCTGGGCGCGGCCGTCGCGGCGATGACCGGGATTCCGGTGACGGCCGCCGGCGTCATCGTCGCCGGCGTCGCGCACCTGGTCTTCGTCGGCCTGTTCTTCGCCGTGGTGCTGCGGGCCAGCAACTCCCCCGCGGTCGCCGGCGTCGCCTGCGCCACGTACGCGACCGCCCTGCACTACCTCTTCTTCAACTCGATGTTCCTGTACCAGACCGCCGCGCTGCCGTTCTTCATGCTGACGGTGTGGGCGGTCCGGCGGTGGCGCACCGACGGCGGCCGGCAGTTCGCCTGGGTCGCCGTGCTGTCGATGGTGCTGACCACGGTGAGCCACCACGTGACGGCGTTCGCGCTGGTGGCGACGCTGCTGCTGCTCGCCGTCGCCGAGTTGATCACCGAACGCCCGCGGCGCTGGAACGCGTTGCTCATGCCCGCGGCCGCCGCCGCGGTGGTGGCGGCGTGGATCCTGCTCGTCGCCACCGACGTCCTCGGCTACCTGGAGGACCCGGTCGACCAGGTCATCCGTACCGTGTCGCAGGTCCTGTCGGGCGAGAGCGACGCGGCGTCGGCGTCCGCGCCGGTCTCCATCGGTCAGCTCGCGGTGCAGGGCGCCGGGCTGCTCGGGCTGCTCGTGCTCTACGTGGCCGTCACCCGCGACATGCTGCAGCGCCACGACCGGGACTGGTGGCGGTGGGCCGCGGTGGCTGGTGGGCTGATCTTCTTCGCCGGCAACGGGGTGCGGTTCCTGGGGCAGAACGGACCGGAGATCGCCGGCCGGCTCTCCACGTTCACCTACATCCCGATCTCCATCCTGGCGGCGATCGGGCTGGTCCGGGGCGTGCAGCTGATCCCGGCCAAGGACGCGGACGGGCATCGGTGGCGCGCCGCCGCCCCGGCGATCGACGTGGTCATGCCGGGCGGCTGGAACCTGTACAGCCGGGTCGCGGCCGGCTCCGCGATGATCACGCTGCTGATGATCGGGGCGCGGGCCGGCGGCTGGCCGCCGATCGCGTCGCTCCTGCCGGGGCCGTACCTGGCCGGCGGGTACGAGCGTTCGGTCGACGCGCCCGGGCTGGAGGCCGCCGAATGGCAGCGCACCGTCCTGGGCCACGGCAACCGCGTCGGCGGCGACGCCACCTCGGTCTCGCTCGCCTCGACGTACGGCCGCCAGGACCCGGTCCGCGAGGTCGGCCCGCTGTACTACGCCGACTCCTGGGGACTCGAGCAGGAGGACCTGGTCGAGCGTTTGCACCTGCGTTACCTGGTGGTGGACCGGCGGCTGGGCACCCAGTTGCCGGAGAGCGGCGCCTACTTCGAGATGGATCCGCGCTCGGGTCAGATCACCTCGCCGATGACCGAGACCCAGCTCGGCAAGTTCGACACGCTCACGGACGTCGACCGGCTCTACGACAACGGCACTGTCCGCGTCTACCGGATGGGGGACGAGTGAACGCCCTTCTCGGCCGCGTCGTCGCGGCGCTGACCGTCGCCTCGGCGGCCGCCGTCCTGCTGGGACCGCGGCCGCTGGCGATCGCCGGCGGCCTGCTGCTCGCCTTCGTGCTGCCCGGCATGGCGCTGACCGACGTCATCTTCCGCCGCCGGGACCTGACGACGGTGGAGCGCATCGTGCTCACGCCCGCCCTGAGCATGGGCGTGGTGATCCTCGCCGGCCTGGTCATCTACGTCGTCGGCGTGCGCATCGACCGGACCTCCTGGACGGTCGCCACGGCCGGGGTCACCCTCGTCTCGCTCGCCGGCGCGTGGCTGGCGGCGCGCCGGGCACCGGCGCCGGCGCCCGCCACGCCCGCGCCGGCGCCCTGGCCGGCCGGCGGGCACCCGGCCCGGCCGGACGCCGGCGCGCGGACCGCGCGGGCGCCGCACGGCGTCGGGCAGGACGCCACCGTCGTGATCTCGATCGCCGAGGTCGAGGACGCCCTGGACGCGGCAGCACAGGAGAAGGCGGGACGCCGCCGCCTGGTCCGGCAGCTGCTGCCGCTGGTGCTGGTGGCGCTGGTGCTCGGCGGGGCCGGCTGGCTGTCGTTCACCACGTCGCGCACGACGCACGACACGACCGTCACCGCGCTGTGGGCCACGCCGTCGGGCCCGGTCGACGCGGCGGGCAACCGCCGGGTCGAGGTCTCGGCGAAGGGCCTGCTCCCCGAGGACGGGCCGTACACGCTCCGGGTGCTCAGCGCCCCGGGGACCGTGACGCAGACCCGGAGCGTCCCGGTGAACGGGGACGGAACCTGGAGCGAGGTGCTGAGCATGCCGGGCGCCCAAAGGATGACGGTCAACCTCTACCGGGCTGGAGACACGACCGCCTATCGGACGCTGTACATCAGCGCCGTAGACTGACCAGGACACGCGACTGGCGGCATCGAGGATGGGGACCACCATCGGGGAGCTCGCCGTGGGGGCCGTCCGCCTGGGTGCCCACGCCGGAGTAAGCGCACATGTCCGTACCCCATGAAGCAAGACTGCTGCCCGGCAAGCCGGTGGCCGACGCGGTGCTGGCCGACGTGGCGCAGCGCGCCGCGAAGCTGCGCGAGGGCGGCGTCGTGCCGTCGCTGGCGACCATCCTGGTCGGCGACGACGACGCCAGCGCCGGCTACATCCGGATCAAGCAGCGCCAGGCCGCCGAGCTGGGTTTCGTCTCGCCGCACGAGCACCTCGGCGCGGACGCGACGCAGGACGACCTGCATCGGGCGATCGACCGGCTGAACGCGGACCCGTCCGTGCACGCGCTGCTGATCCAGTACCCGCCGCCGGCGCACATCGACTACGACGCGGCGCTGCTCACCGTCGACCCGGACAAGGACGTCGACGGCATGCACCCGCTCAACCTGGGCCGGCTCTCCGTCGGGCTGCCCGGGCCACGGCCGTGCACGCCGGCCGGCATCGAGGCGCTGCTCGCGCACCACGAGATCCCGGTCGCGGGCCGCGAGGTGGTCATTCTCGGCCGCGGCGCGACGATCGGCCGCCCGCTCGCCATGCTGCTGGCGCAGAAGCGGCCGACCGCGAACGCGGCCGTCACGGTCGTGCACACCGGCGTGCCGGACTGGCAGCGGTACGCCCGGCGCGCCGAGATCCTGATCGCCGCGGCCGGCGTACCGGGGATCATCCAGCCCGAGCACGTGCGCCCGGGCGCCACGGTGATCGGTGCCGGCGTGCGTTACGAGGGCCGGCGGCTGCTGCCGGACGTGGCCGAGGAGGTCTCGCAGGTGGCCGGGGCGATCACCCCGCGGGTCGGCGGCGTGGGGCCGACGACCGTGGCGATGCTGTTCCGCAACGCGATCGAGGCGGCGGAGAAGGCTAGCCGCTGAAGCGGACGCTCTTGGCCATCGCCACATACGCCGCGAGCGAGTCGGCGTCGGTGTCGATGCGCCACTTCTCGGCGTACCCGGGGTGGGTGTCGGTGTCGAACCAGACGACGCCGCCCACCGCCGGGTGTGCCTCGACCCACTGCGCGAAGAGCGTGATCCAGTCGGCCTTGGTCCGGCCGCCGCGGTCCATCGAGCCGACCTCGGTGATCATCAGCGGCTTCCGGGCCGAGAAGGCCCGGTAGATCGGGCCGAAGAGGGCGTCGGGCGTCTCGCGGTGCAGGTTGTACCCCGAGACCCCGACCCAGTCGACGTAGCGGTCGCCCGGGTAGAGCGCCTCGAAGCTGTTCCAGCCCGCGACCGGGGCGGAGTTCCAGTTCGGGCTCCACACCCACGACACGTTCTTCGCCTTCTCCTCGGCGAAGATGTCGTGGATCCGCCGCCAGCACTCGACGTACGCGCCCGGGTCCTTGTCGTTGCGGGCGGCGCCCCAGGGGTACCAGTCGCCGTTCATCTCCCAGCCCCAGCGCAGCAGCAACGGCCGGCCCTGCCGCTTGAGCTGCCGGGCGGCCCGGGCGATCCGCGCGTCGCTGCCGCCGGAGGTGATGTCGGAGTACGCGGAGCCGCGCCAGGACACCAGCGGCGTGGCGCCCGCGGGCAGGCCGGCGATCCGCGCGGGCAGCGTGTCCGTCCAGTCGTAGAAGACGTGCACGATGCGCTGGTCGCGGCCGGTCTGCCGGCGGCGCAGGGCGATGCTCTCGGTGAACGCCTTGCCCTCGAGCGCGAGATACGAGCCGAGGATGGTCCGGCCGGGCCGGTACGGCACGGTGCCGCCGCCCTTGGCGACCACCTGCGGACCCGCGGCGGCGCTGGGCGACGGCGCGCCGGACGCGGCGGCCCGGCCGGGCGAGGTGTTGGCCTCGGCGGGTGCCTGGCCGGAGCGGAGCTGCTGCACGGCGAGGCCCGCCACCCCGGCCGCCGCGATGCCGCCCAGGCCGAGCAGGTGGCGGCGGGTCAGCCGCCGGGGCGCGCGGTGTGCCGACCTCACGTGAGGTTCCGGCCGGCGGCCCGGGCGATCTTGCGGACGGCACGCCAGCCGGGCTGGGCGAGCCGCTTGAGCTGCGGTACCAGCGGGGAGCCACCCCCGGCGACCAGGTTGACCAGGTCGGCGCCGGTCATGTCGGGGGTCGGCTGCAGCCGGGGTACGGCGAAGCGCCGCTCACCCGGCCGGTGCAGCCGCCGGCCGACCTCGGTGGCGTTGTCGTGCCCGGCGGCGAGCACCGCGGCGCGGACCATGCCGCCGTTGTAACCGTGCGGGTAGGCGAAGCTGCGGATCCGCCGCTGCAGGCGCTGCTCCAGCTCGTCCTTGCTGCGTAGGGTCTCCTCGCGCAACTGCGCGGGCGGCAGCACGTCGAGCGGGTGGTGCAGCAGGCTGTGGTTGCCGATCTCGATGCCGGCGTCGGCGACCTCGGCCAGCTCGTCCCAGCTGAGCAGGCGGCCGAAGTCGGGCGCCCAGCGGCCGAGCCAGCCGGCCTCCCCGCCCAGGTGCCCGACGGAGGCGTACAGGGTGGCGCCGGCGCCCGCCTCGGCGAGGACGGGCACGCCCTCGGTGAGGAAGTCCCGGTAGCCGTCGTCGAAGGTGACCGCGAGGAGCTTCTCGGTGCTGCCCTGCGAGAGCAGGTCGAGCGCCTCGGTGAGCCCGACGAGCCGGTAGCCGGCGGCGGTGAGCGCGCCGAGCTGCTCGGCGAGGCGCTCCCGGGGCACGGCGAGATCACCCAGTGGGCCGCCGACGGCGGACACGGAGTGGTACATGAGCGCCGGCATGGACTCCCATGCCGGCGTGGCCGCGACGGTCACCGATCGTTCCTCCCACACGCCTGCCGGACATGACCATTATCGGTCGGTGTCCCGGCAAGCTTCATGGTTCGCGAACTCTTCCCGGGGCCGGCGCGGAGGGCCATCGCCGCCGCTCAGGACACCTTACGGGGCACTTTATGCAGCGTCCAGCACGACTGAGACGATCTCCGTGGCCATATCGGTGTCGGTCACTGTCTCGGCTCCATCGGCGCGCCGGCACGCGTGCGCCCTCTACCGAAAGTCGTAGCCGTCGATCCGGCTGCGGAGGGAAGCGGGCGCACCCTGGGTGACGGAAGGGTGATGGTCATGAAACCGGACCGTGCGCGGCGCCTCGCCGAGGCCGCCTGTGAGGCCGGGCTCGTGCTCGGCGTGGTCGCGCTCCCCACCGCCTGGCGGGCCCTCGACGGCGGCCTGCTGGCCGTGCTGGCGGGCATGCTGCTGGCACTCACCGCAGCGACATATGCATTACACGCAGTCACATTTGATTGCTTCCTCTTGACGGGACAGCGGGCCCGGCGGAATCTTTCTTATACCCAGCGTAAGGACTGAACCGAGGGACTTCCTGGCGCGTATCCCGAGATGCACCGTCTTCACCGACCTCCGGGAGTGAACAGGATGTTCCGGCTCATCCAGCTCCAAGCCCAGCACGGCGTACCCCGCATCGGCGTCGACGCGGACGGGTACGGCAGCGAGCGCGCCGCCATCGCCCGCTACCGAGAGACACCGTCCGCGTTCTTCGGGGTCGGCCGCTTCGATCCGGCGGGCCGGCTCGCCGAGATCATCATGGACACCGTCTGCGGACCGGACGGCGAGTGCCCCCAGCCGGCGGTCGTCGTGCACGCCGAGACGTTCCAGCGACTCTGTGACAACTGCTCGTTCGGCCTCGACGCGCTGACCCTGCCGGAGCTGGCGCTGCGGCTCGGCGTCGTGGTCCGGATGGCGCCGGTGCTGGCCCGTTCGGGTCGGCACGCCGCGCCCGAGGAGGGCTGCTCGGCCAGCAACCGGATCGCCCGCGAGTTCGCCTCGCACGTCGGCGACCAGGTCTGGCGGATGGAGCTCTGCGCCGAGCTGGCCCGGACGCCCGCCGCGGTCACCGGCCTGCTGATCGGCGTCGGCGCGCTCAGCCACCGCGACGTGCTCGACCTCTATCCGGCGCTGTGCGCGCTCGGCACGCAGTTGCCGGCCGGCATCCACGCCGACCTGCTGCGGGCCACCACCCGGCCGCACTCCCCCGCCGGCGTCACCGGGCTGCGGCTCGGCCTGTGAGGCCGTAGGGCCGAACGGGCGTGGCAGACTTCTGCTGTGTCCGTTGGTGAGACAGTCGAGGCCGAGACCGCGCCGCGGCGCCGGCGCGGGCCCGCGCTGCGATTCGGCCTGATCGTCGCCGCCGTCCTGCTCCTGCTCTTCGGCGTGCCCTGGTGGACGCTGGTCTGGTCCGGCAACCGGTGGCCGGGCGCGGTGTTCGCCGCCGCCACCGTGCTGTTCGCGGCCGTCGCGGCCGCGTTCCCGGTCCTGATGTTCAGCGGCCACGGCCGCCACCACGACGGCGCAGCCCGCACCGCCGACACCGTGCTCGGGGTCGTCTGGGTCCTCTTCGTGTGGTCGATCCTCGGCAACGTGCTGCGGCTCGTGCTCGCCCTCGCGGGCGTCGCCGACCCGGTCCGCTCACGGACCGTGACGGCAGCGGTCGCCCTCGTCGCGATCGTCCTGCTCCTCTGGGGGTACGCCGAGGCGATGCGGGTCTCCCGCGTCCGCCGCGTCGACGTGATCGTCCCCCGGCTCGGCGCGGGCCTCGACGGGCTCCGGGTCGTGCTGCTGACCGACACGCACTACGGTCCGATCGACCGGACCCGCTGGTCACGCGGCGTGGTGGAGGTCGTCAACTCGCTGCAACCCGACATCGTGGCGCACACCGGCGACATCGCGGACGGCGAGGTGGCGCAGCGCCGCGAGCAGGCCGCACCGCTGGGCGACGTGCGGGCCCGGCTGGCCCGGGTCTACGTGACCGGCAACCACGAGTACTTCAGCGGCGCACAGCGCTGGGTCGAGCACATGGCGTCGCTGGGCTGGGAGGCCCTGCACAACCGGCACCTGGTGGTGACCCGCGACGGCAGCAGCCTGACCCTCGCCGGGGTGGACGACCGCACGGCCGCGGGCTCGGGCCTGCCGGGCCATCACATGGACCACGAGGCGGCGCTGGCCGGCGCGGACCCGGACCTGCCGGTGCTGCTGCTGGCGCACCAGCCGCAGCAGGTGACGGGTGCGGTCGCGCACGGCGTCGACCTGCAGATATCCGGGCACACCCACGGCGGGCAGATGTGGCCGTTCCACTACCTCGTCCGCCTGGACCAGCCGGTCCTTCAGGGCCTGAGCCGGCACGGCGAGCGCACCCAGCTGTACACCTCGCGGGGTACCGGATTCTGGGGCCCGCCGTTCCGCATCTTCGCGCCGAGCGAGATCACCCTGATCACGCTGCACTCACACTGACCGTCAGCTCAGCCGTTCGGACAGGCGCACGGTGACGGTCGCGCCCGCCTCCTTGCCGATCCGGCGGCGCAGGTCGGCCTTGACCGGAAGTTTGTGACGGCCGTCTCCCAGGGCCATGAACGAACTGCGGAACGGCTCGCCGTCGACGGTTCCGCGCACCTTGACCAGCCCGCGGGTGCCGAAGAACGCCGCCGACCCCGGCATGATCACGTACGTCCAGCCGTTCTCGGCGGCGCTCTTCTCCAGCACGGCCGTGAACTCGGTGTCCAGTGGTCCGGCGACCATGGCGTTCACCTCCAGCTTTGCGGCACGGCGTGATGGTGACACACGCGATACCCGCCGGACACGTAATTGCGTTGAGCCGCCGTGCCCGCGCACCGCAGGATGGGTGCACCGCCTTCCCTATCCGTGAGGACCTCGATGCGCCTGCTCCGCGACTTATGGGCAACTTCGCCCCGTCGCACCGCCCTTGTCGCCATCCTCATCGTCCTGGGCGCGGCGGGTCAGGCGGGTGCCCTGGGCCTGGCCGGCGCGGTCCTCGTCGACCGGTCGGCGCCGCTGTTCGTCCTGCTCGCCGCCGCCCTGGTGGTCTCGGTGCTCAGCGACCTCGTGGTCGGCCTGGTCGTGGCCGGGCTGACCGCGGACTGGGCCGCGTCCGTGCGCCGCGGACTGTGCCGGGTCGCCTTCGGCCAGGATCTTCCGACGCTCGAGAACACCCCGGTCGGCGAGCTGCTCGACCGCATCGACAGCGACGTCTACCAGGTCGGCTCCGAGCTGCGCGGCAGCGGCGTGCGGCTGGCGCAGTCGCTCGCCCTCGCGGCGCTCTCGATCGTGACCGCGTTCTTCGCCTGGTGGCCGGCCGGCGTCGGCATGTTGCTGGTGTCGGTCCTGCTGGTCACGATGCTGAACAAGCCGACCCGGCGGATCTCCCCGCTGCGGATCCGCGAGGAGGAGGCCTGGTCCGACCTGGCCGCCGTGATGGAGGAGTCCATCCACGGCCAGGACGACGTGCGCACCAGCCTCGCCGCGCCGTACGTCCGGCGGCTCTACGCCCAGCGTGCCCGCGAGGTCCTGGTCCGCGGCCGCAAGGTCTGGACCGCGTCGTCGCGGATCACCATGGGCGCCGGCGCGGTCACCCGCACGCTCATCGCCGCGCTCGTGATCGTCGGCGCCTGGGCCCTGATCGGCGGGCACATCGACGGCGCCCGGCTGACCGCGGTGTGGCTGCTCGCGCTCGGCTTCGGCGGCACGCTGGAGCAGGTCACCCGCATGGTGCCGGAGCTGCAGAACGCGCTCGGCGCCTGGAGCCGGGTGCAGTCACTGCGCGGCGTGCGGCAGGAGCCCACCGCCGGGCTGCCGCCGGTCGACGGCGACCTGGAGGTCCGCGGCCTGACGTTCCGCTACGGCGAGTCGGATTCCGGGCGCCCGCCCGCGCTCCGCGACGTGAGCCTGTCGTTCGCCCGCGGCCGCTCGTACGCGCTCATCGGCCGCACCGGCTCCGGCAAGTCGACGCTGGCGAAGGTGCTGACCCGGGCCGTCGACGTGCCGCGCGGCACGGTGTTCCTCGGCGGTGTCGACATCGACGACCTCGACGTCGAGGAGCTGCGCCGGTGGACGGCGATCGTCCCGCAGCGCACCGAGATCCTGGCCGGCACCCTGGCCGAGAACATCGCGCTCTTCGACCCGGACCTGCTGCCGCAGGCGGCGGCCGCGCTTGAGGAGCTGGGCCTGACGACGTGGGCCGGCGGCCTGCCCGACGGCCTGGACACCAAGCTCGGCGAGGGCGGCTACGTGCTCTCCGCCGGGCAGGAGCAGCTCGTCGCCTTCGCCCGGATCCTGGTCCGCGACCCGCACGTGGTGATCCTCGACGAGGCCACCGCGCGGATGGACCCGGTCACCGAGGCGTGGGTGCAGCGGGCCACCGACCGGCTGCTGGAGGGCCGGATCGGGGTCATCGTCGCGCACCGGCTCTCGTCGGTCCGGCGCTGCGACGAGGTGGTGGTGCTCGCCGACGGCGAGGTGCTGGAGGCCGGGCCGCTGCGCGAGTCGCGGCGCTTCGCCGAGCTGCTCGCCAGCTCCAGCGTCGCCGCGCCGGCGCGAGCGGCGGGCGGGGTGGCGCTGCTCGAGCGCGAACCCGAGCCGGTCGTCACGGAGCTGGGCAACACGCTGCCGATGGCCGACCCGCCGCCGCTGCCCGAGCCGCCCCGGGCCCGCACCATGCGGGAGATCGCCCGGCTGACCATCAACGACCCGCGGTACGGGCTCGGCGCGATCGCGTTCTTCATCGTGCTGGTGATGCTCGGCCTGGACGGCGCGATCCTGCCGCTGCTGTGGTCGCAGGTGGTCGACGGCATCGGCGACCCGATGCTGCCGGCGCTCGGCATCGCGGCCTGCCTGATCGTCGCCATCCCGACGCTGTACTACACCGGCGCCTGGTTCCCCGAGTGGTGGGTCCGGCAGATGCTGCGGATCAGCATGCGGCTGGTGCACGGCCAGACCGGCCCGCGCCGGATCAGCAAGTACACCCCGGCGGAGGTGGTGGCGCAGGGCGGCGACACCGAACGGGTCGTCATGCTCGCCGACAACCTCATCGACACCGGGATCAGCCTGATCGTGATCGTGACGATGACGCTGGCGGCGCAGTCGTTCGTGCCGGCCGCGTTCTTCGTCGGCACGATGGTGGTCTCCGGGCTGGCGGCGACGCTGTTCGGCCCGCGGCTCGAGCGGGCGGCCCGGCGTACGGTCGCGGCGCGGGCGTCGTTCGCGACCGCCCTGGTCTCGGCGCTGTCGGCGGCGCGAACGGTGAAGCTGGCCGGCGCGACCAGGCCGGTGCTGGACCACCTGGCCGGGCTGGACACGGTCCGCAGCGACCGCCAGCGCCGGGAGATCTCCATCCAGGTGTGGGCCCGGTCCACCCCGTCGATCGTCAGCGGCCTGCTGCCGATCGCGGCCTGGGCGATGTACCTGGCCGGAAACCTGTCGGCGGCGGCGACGCTGATCGCGGTGGCGACGCTGGGCTCGGCGCGCTGGTTCGCCTGGACGACGGCGTCGCTGGTGTCGCACTTCCCGTCGGCGCGGGTCTGGACCCGGCGGACGGTGGCCATGGCGGGCGTCGGTGAGTACTCGTCATCGGTGCCGGGCGTGGACATCGCGGCCGGTACGGCGCAGGCGCCGCCGGTGGCGCCGCGTAGCCCGCTGCGTTCGCTCGAGCTCTCGGGCTTCAGCGCGGTGCACGAGAACGGCACGGTCGGCGCGCAGGACATCGACCTGGTCGTCGAGCGCGGCGAGCTCGTGCTGGTGGTCGGCCCGGTCGGCTCCGGCAAGTCGTCGCTGCTGCGCGCCCTCGCGGGGATCGTGCACCACACCGGCGCGCTGCGCTGGAACGGCCGGCCGGTCGACGAGCCGGAGCTGTTCCTGCGGCCGAACCAGGTCGGCTACGTGGCGCAGCTGCCGCGGGTGCTGTCCGGCACGGTCGCGGACAACATCCGCCTCGGCCACGAGGTCGACGCGGCGGACGCGGTGACCACCGCACAGCTGGAGCACGACCTGGCCGCCACCGGCGGCGGGCTGCAGCTGCTGATCGGGCACAAGGGCACCCGGCTCTCCGGCGGTCAGCTGCAACGGCTGGCGCTGGCCCGGGCCCTGGCGCCGCGCACGGAGCTGCTGATCGCGGACGACGTGTCGTCGGCGCTGGACGTCACGACCGAGCTGGAGCTGTGGCGGGCGCTGCGCGAGCACGGTGTCACCGTCGTCGGCTCCACGTCGAAGCGGGCCGCGCTGTCCCGCGCCGACCGGGTGGTCGTCCTGATCGGCGGCCGCTCGGTGGCGCAGGGCACGTGGCTCGAGCTCGAGGACCGGTACGGCCACCTCGCCGGTTAGGACCGGACCCGGGGCCTCCCTCGATCAGTGGGAGGTCCCGGCCTCGAGCTGCTTCACGACGCTCGTCACGGTGCCGGCCGGGATGGCGAAGCCGAGGCCGACGCTGCCGGAGTCTTCGCTCGCGGTGGCGATGGCCACGTTGATGCCGATGACGTTGCCGGCGGTGTCGACCAGCGCGCCGCCGGAGTTGCCGTGGTTGATGGCGGCGTCGGTCTGCAGCAGGCCGGTCAGCTTCTCCCCGCCGGTGCCGACCTCCCGGTCGAGCGCGGACACGATGCCGGACGTGACGGTGCCCTCCAGGCCGAGCGGTGCCCCGAACGCGAGCACGGTGTCGCCGACGGCGACGCTGTCGTTCGTACCGAAGGTGGCCGGGGTGAGCGCCTCCGGGCCGGACGCCCGGACGAGCGCGAGGTCGTGTGCGGGGTCGGTCGCGACGACCTCGGCGGGCACCGTGCGGCCGTCCGAGAGCCGCACACTGGCGGTGCCGCCGGACGCGACCACGTGGTTGTTGGTGACGATGAGGCCGTCCGCGGTGATCACGACGCCGGAGCCGAGGGACGAGCCGCCGGAGCCGTCGATGAGCACCGTCACGATGCTCGGCGACACCTTCGCGGCGACGGCCGCCAGTCCGTCGCCGACGGCGACCGCCGGGGTGCCGGTCGCCGTCGCGGCGGCCGGGGCGGCCGGCGTTGCGGCGGCGTAGCGCCCGGCGATCACGCCGCCCGCCGTGCCGCCACCGGCGATCAGGGCGAGGACGACGGCACCGCCGGCCACCCGCCTCGGCCAGCGCCGGCCGTCCCGGCGGCTGACGGCGTTCGGGGGCAGCGGGGGAAACGGCGGCGGGGCGGCGGTGTGTTCCGGGGTGTACGTGGGCCTGCTCAGCAGATCGGTCATGGGACCAACTGTCGCCCGCCGGATTGTCAGTTACCCGGGAGCCCTCTGTGAGTTCGCTGTACGACGTACTCGCGGAAGCGGTCGACGGCCCGGCCCGAGACGGCGGCGCCGTGCCCGAAGACGGCGTGCTCGAACTCGAGGTCGGCGAGGCGGGCGACGCTCTTCTTCTCCTGTGCGAGATCGACCGAGACCATCTTCGGCGAGGCGCCGACCCGGCCGCCCCGCTTGCCGGCGGCGGCGTCCCCGGCGAAGAGCACGCCGCCGGCGCGGTCCAGCAGGAAGGAGAGGTGCCCGGCGGTGTGGCCGGGGGTGTGCAGGGCGGTGAAGCCGGGGAGCGGCGACGAGCCGTCGACGGTGACGACGTCGTCGACGGTTGCCGCCTCGGGTACGCCCATGAGGCGGGTGACGACCTTGACGACCGGGTGCCGGATGACCGCCTTGGCCTCGCCGGTGATGAACGGGGCGTCGGCCGCGTGTGCGACCACCCGGGCGCCGGAGCGGCGGCGCAGGTCGGCGACGTTGCCGGTGTGGTCGGGATGATGGTGGGTGAGCAGCACGGTCCGCACGTCGCCGATCTTGCGACGGATGTCGTGCAGTGCCTGATCCACCTTCGCGGAATTGCCGGGCAGCCCGGTGTCGACGAGTACCACCCCGTCGTCGGTGACCACGAGGTGCATGTGGACGTACCTGATATCCAGCTCGAAAACTCCGTCGACCACTTCGCGCATCCGGTGATCCTCTCACCCCGGCGGCGCCGCCGGCGGTAGGCGGACTTCACCCGCCCGGGGGTCCTTTCCGCCGTCCGTGGGCGAGCCGCCGTTTCGCACACCCGCTCCGGCTAGGGTCTGCCCCGCACTACTCGGACGAGCGGGGTGGATGATGGCGCAAAGATGGCTGGTCGCGACGGTTCTGCTGGTCGCGCTGAGCGGATGCGGCGACGACGCCGACACGAAGCCGGCGACCGTGCCGGCGCCGGCGATCAGCAGCGAGGCGCCCGCACCCTCGGCCCCGGCGGTCGCCGCCGGCCGCACCGCGGCCGCGCCCACCGCGACGGCCGCACCGCGGTCCGGCTCGCAGCCCGCGACGCCGCCCGGCCCACGCTCCGGCCACCGGGCCGCGAAGCCGCGGACCGTCGCGACGGGTACCTCGGGGTTCGTCGCCGCGGTGCAGAACCGGCTGCCCGAGGTGGCGGTCGATCACCGGGACGAGGAGATCGCCGAGATCGCCGGGCAGGCGTGCACCTCCCTCGCGGCCGGCGAGGGCGCCGGCACCATCGTGGCCGGTACCGAGCGGTTCGGCACCGACGAGGAGACGGCGCACAAGTTGATCAAAATGGCCATCGACAACGTCTGCCCCGATCAGGACCGCCGCATCGAGGAGTTCTGACGGCCGGCGTCCGAAATATCTCCTGACAACTTTCGAAACTTCTTGGAAACCCCGGGGCGGGTGATCAGACTGTGGCTTCCGGCGAGCCGAGGAGGTGGCCGCGGTGGCACGCTGCACCCTGGCGACGATCGCCCGCGAGGCGAACGTCTCCGTGCCGACCGTTTCCAAGGTCCTCAACGGACACAGCGACGTCGCCGCGCACACCCGCGCCGTCATCGAGCGGCTGCTCACCGAGCACGGCTACCAGCGGCCGAGGTCGCCGCGGCGGAGCAACCGCCGCGGCGAGTTCATCGACCTGGTCATCAACGACCTGGACAGCCACTGGGGCCTGGCGATACTGACCGGTGTCGAGCAGGTGGCCGAGGAGGCCGGCCTCACGCTCGCGGTGTCGGCCGTACACAACCGGGCCAGCCTGACCCGGCGCTGGCTGCAGTCGCTGCTGTCCCGGGCGTCGCAGGGCGCCATCCTGGTCCTCTCCGATCTGGACGAGGAGCAGCGCGCCGAGCTGGCCCGGCGGACGCTGCCGTTCGTCCTGGTCGACGGGGTCTCCGCGCCGCCGCCGGACGTGCCGTCGGTCGGCACGACCAACTTCGCCGGCGGGTTCGCGGCGACCGAGCACCTGATCGGTCTCGGGCACACCCGGATCGCGGCGATCGGCGGCCCGGAGTCGCTGCTCTGCACCCGCGCCCGGGTGGCCGGCTACCGGTCGGCGCTCGAGGCCGCCGGCCTGAGCGCCCACCGCGACCTGGTCCGCTACGCCGCCTTCCACCACGACGGCGGGCTGGAGGCGGCCCGGCGGCTCTTCGCGCTGGCCGAGCCGCCGACGGCGATCTTCGCGGGCAGCGATCAGCAGGCCACCGGCGTCTACTCGGCCGCCCGGGAACGCGGACTTCGGATACCCGAACAGTGCAGCGTGGTCGGCTTCGACGACCTGAGCTTCACGCCGTGGATGGCGCCGGCGCTGACCACCGTGCGCCAGCCGCTCCGCGAGATGGGCGTCGCGGCCGCCCGCATGCTGCTGCGGGTGATAAACGGTGAACGGCTGGACAGCCACCGGATCGAGCTGGCGACCACGCTGGTGATCAGGGAGAGCAGCGGGCACCGGGCCCGGAACTGATCAGTCCGGTCCGCACAGCGCGCGCAGCGCCGCGAGGCCGGGCAGCAGGAAGTACTCGCCGCCGCGGCACGTCACCAGCGGCCGGGGCACGCTCACGTACGCGGGCGGCGCCCCCGCCAGCAGGATCCGGGCCCCGGGCCCGCCGGCCGTGGTGAAGACGTCCTGCTCGGCGCCGCGCCCGAAGACGTTGCCGTCGGAGAGCCACTCGGTCTGGGCGAACTCGAACTGCCGGGCGAGGTCGCCGACGAGGGCGAGGAAGAGCAGCCCGCGCTCAGCACCGTCGTCGGCCGCGCCCGGCGGCAAATACGGCCCGTACGGGATGCCGCGGCGCAGCATCAGGTGCCGGCGGGTGAGCTCCCTGCCGCCGGGCAGCGAGTCGCGCGGGTTGGCCCGCCGCACGTGCGACCCGGCGGGACACGGCGAGAGCATCGCGCCGTCGCGCCGACGGCCGACCAGCCCGGCGGCGACCCCGTCCGCGCCGTCGGCGAACGGCCCGGCGGCGGCCTCGGTCATCTCCCGGAACGCGGGCACGTCCTGCTCGAGCTTGCGGTACACCAGGAAGCTGCCGTTGCGGATGAGCGCGGCCGGCAGGTCGCGGCCGGCGACGTCACCGTCCACGTCGGGCAGACCGAGCACGAACTCGCCGGCCGGCAGCACCTCGCCGGAGCCGTCCCTGCCGTAGCCCGCGACCCGCGGCTGGGACAGCCCGTCGGCGAAACCGAAGTGCTCGACGAAGGTCCGGCCGTCGCCGTCCGGGCCGGGCATCCGCCGGCCCCGCTGCTCGCCGACGACCCGCACGCCGCCGCTGTCCGCGACGTCGCGCCGCAGCCGTTCGAGCCACGGGTCCAGCTCGGCGTCGCCGGTCGCGGAGAGCAGCAGGACCACGTCGACCGCGCCGGGGCCCGCGAACGGTCTGCGCCAGGGCTCGGTGCCGCGCCCCGGCGACAGCCGGTCCTCGCGGGCGTACATGCCCTCGCGGAACTCCTCGGGCAGCGCGGTGAGGTCCGCTTGCGGCACACCGAGCCGGGACAGTCCGGAGTGGCTGATGCCCACGTGCAGGGCCCGGTCCGGCCGGCCCGGCAGGGCGGCCGGCGTCACCTCGGACGCCACCGCGCCCAGCCAGCGCCGCGCCCGGTGTCCGGAGGTGATCCGCAGGTGCAGGTGCGCCGCGACGCCGTGGTCGCCGTATCCGCGCAGCACCAGCCCCTGCACGTCCGCCGGGTCGAGCTCGGCCGGCGCCGGTTCCGTCGCCCTGCTCGCGGGCGCCTCGGTGGCCGTGTGGAAGCGCCGCAGCAGGGCGTCGTCGGAGACGTCGCTCGCGGTGGCGGCGAACGCGGCGAGCTGGCGGCGGAGCAGGATCGCGTCGCGGATCTCCGTCACGGTGCCGTCGGGCGCGCCGGCGAAGGTGTAGTCCGCCCGCACGCTGCGCTCGGCGAAGAACCCGACGAACGGCCCCTCCTCGTCGTGCCGGGGGTAGCCGGTGCAGTCGCCCCAGACCGCGTCGGCGTCTGGGCCGAGGTGGCGCAGCCGCCGGAAGAAGTCCGCCGGTTCACCGTCGACCGTCGCGGTCATCAACAGGTACGGGTGCGGCAGGTCGTCCGGGCGCGGGCCCCGCCCGAAGTGCGCGACCAGGTCGAGCAGCCGCGCCCGCCGGCGCCAGACCGCCGGCCGTTGCTGGCGCACCGCGTGCTCGAGCACGAGCAGCCGGGCGAAGTGGACGCCGGGCACCTTCGCGAAGGGACTGTCCTTCTCGTACGCACGCAGCCGCTCGCGCACCGCGTCCGCGCGACCGTCCTCGATGCGGGCGAAGACGGTCACGGACCGGGTTCCGGTCCGGTATCCGATACTCATGACCCTGCCTCCCAGCTGTACAGGTCTTCCTGCACCTCGTCGAGGAACCGGCGCCACGCCTGCGGAAACGCCTCCGGCGCGGTGTCGCCGATGTGGCGCTCGAACGCGTCGCGGACCCGCAGCGCGGCGGCGATCTCGGTGACGCCGGAGTCCGGGTACGCGGAGTAGTAGTGCCCGACCGGCAGGTCGTTGGCGGCGATGTAGCGGCGGAACGGCCCCGGCGGCAGCGCCCCCGGGAAGCCGAACGACCAGCCCCAGATCAGCGCCATCCGCTTCGGGATCCTGATCGAGAACGCGTCGATGTACTTGCTCCAGGCGCCGTTGAAGTCGCTGCGGAACAACAGGTACGCGTACCGGGAGCGGCGCTGCTGGCCCGGGAAGCGGGAGATCACCGACCAGTGCGCGAAGTGGATGAACGACATCTGCTTGAGGTCGCCCGGCGCGCCCATCAGGTGACGCAGGAAGAGGATGCCGCGCAGGAACCCGGTCCAGCGGCGCGGCATCGGGGTGAGTACGGTCAGCGGTGTTCCGCGGCCGCCGATCGGGGACAGGTAGGAGCCGTCGCGCGGCTCGCCGACGGACGGCGTACCGGTTGTCTCGATCATGATGATGATCCTTCAGGAAAGATCAGCCGATCGGCTGCGCCGATTCGGTGCGATAGCCACGCGCCTCCGGCACGGGAATACACTCGGCCGATGATGCTCGGACGGACCGCCGAACGTGCATTGATCGACGCTCTTCTGACAGGTGCGCGAGCGGGCCGCAGCGACGCGCTGGTGATCACCGGCGAGCCCGGCATCGGCAAGACCACTCTGATCGGCTACGCGATCGAGAACGCCACCGGCATGCGCGTGCTCACCGCCCGCGGTTACGAGGACGAGTCGGAGATACCCTTCGCCGGCCTGGCCGACCTGCTGCGCCCGGCGCTCGACGGACTGTCCGGGCTGCCCGCACCGCAGGCCGCCGCGCTGCGCAGCGCGCTGGCTCTCGGGCCGCCCGTGGCCGGCGACCGGTTCACGGTGTGCGCCGCCACCGTCGGCATCCTGGCGGCCGCCGCCGAGTCCTCCCCGCTGCTGATCGTCGTGGACGATCTGCAGTGGCTGGACGCCTCCTCCCGGGAGGCGGTGCTCTTCGCCGGCCGCCGCCTGCACGCCGACGGCATCGCGCTGCTGATCGCGACGCGCAACCCCGCCGACGCCGCCGACCTGCGCGCGTCGCACGTGGCGCTGGCCGGCCTGTCCGTCGACGACGTCGGCGAGCTGTGCCGGGCCACCCTGCCCGCCGCCCCGCCCGGAGCGGCCGCGCGGCTGCACGCCGCGACCGCCGGCAACCCGCTCGGCGTGATCGAGCTGAGCCGCGAGCAGCCCGACCCGGCGGGCGTCGGCGTGACCGCGCCGTACGTGCCGCCGGGGTCGCGGATCGAGCGGGCGTTGCAGGCCCGGCTCGCCGAGCTGCCGGGCGACACCCGCCGCGCCCTGGTGCTGGCCGCCGCCGCGGTCGGCGGCGACACCGGGATCCTGCTGCTCGCGGCGGAGGCGTCCGGGCTGCACCTGCGCGACTTCGCGCCGGCCGAGACCCAGGACCTGATCACCATCGACGACCGCCGCACCGAGTTCCGGCACCCGCTGCTGCGCTCGGTGGTCTACCACGCCGCCACGATGGACGACCGCTGCGCCGCTCACAATGCACTGGCGGCCGCGCTCGCCGACATACCCGGCGACGCGGCTGCCGACGCCCGCGCCTGGCACCTCGCCGCGGCAACGCTCTCCCCCGATGAAGACGTGGCAACGTTGCTGCAGCAGGCGGCGCTGCGGGCCAGCAGCCGCGCCGGGTATGTGGCGGCGGCCCGCGCGTTCGGGCAGGCCGCCCGCCTCAGCCGCGGCCCGGACCGGGCCCGCCGGCTGTTGCGCGCGGCGCGCTGCTGGCAGCTCGCCGGGCGCAACGATCAGGTGCTCTCGCTGCTCGACGAGGCGCTGCCGCTGACCACCGAGCCGAGCCGGCGCGCCCTGATCCACCACATGAGCGCCTACGTCCGGATGTGGCGCGAGCGCCCCGACGGCGTGCTGGAATTCCTGGTCGCGAGCGCGGAGGAGGTGGAGGAGGCCGACCCCGGCCGGGCCGCGCTGATGTACTCCGACGCCTGCATCCCGTACTTCATGGTCGGCGACATAGAGCAGTTGCAGGCCGTGGTCCGCCGCGGCCACGAGCTGGCCGCCCGGGCCGGCGGGGCGCCCCAGCTGGTCGCCGCGGTCGCGCTGGCCGGCGGCCTCACCCTGGCGGGCGAGCGCCGGGCGGCGGACGAGCTGCTGCGGCGATGTCACCCCGACCTGATGCGGGCCGATCCCCTGGTACGCGCACAGGACCTCTGCCACGCCGCGCTGACCTGGATCTGGCTGGAGGGTTTCGACCAGGCCGCCGAGCTGCTCGACCGGGTCGTCGCCGCCGCGCGGTCCGCCGGCGCGCTCGGCGTGCTGCCGCAGGCCCTCGGCATCTCCTCGGAGCTGCACTTCCGTACCGGTCGCTGGCACGACGCGCGGGCCAGCGCCGCGGAGAGCCTGCGGCTGGCGAGCGAGACCCGCCAGGCGGACCTCTACGGGTTGTTCTTCACCGGCCGTCTCGACGCGGTGCAGGGGCGCGCCGACGACTGCCGCCGCCGGGTCGAGCGGACCGTCGAGGTGGCCGAGCGCCTCGGCGTCGACTGCATGGCGCTCTACACCGGTCACGAGCTGGGCCTGCTGGCCCTGAGCCAGGGCGAGGCGGGCGAGGCGATCACCCATCTCGAGGCCGTACGCGCGTTGCCCGTGGCCGCGCACATCCGGGACCCGGCCGTGGTGCCGTGGGTGTTCGACCTCGTGGAGGCGTACATCCGCGACGGCCGGCCGGACGCCGCGCGGGAGCTGCTCGACGCCCAGCAGGCCCGCCCGGGCGGCATGTGGGCCGACGCGGCCGCGGCCCGGTGCCGGGCGCTGCTGGCCGGACCGGAGGAGATGGACGGGGCGTTCAAGGTCGCGCTGGAGTCGCTGGGCTGCGCCCTCATGCCGTTCGAGCGGGCACGCACCGAGCTGTCGTACGGCGAGCGGCTGCGCCGGCAGCGGCAGCGGGCACAGGCGCGCAAGCACCTGCACGACGCCCTGGAGACCTTCACCCGGCTCGGCGCGCAGCCCTGGGCCGAGCGGGCCCGAGGTGAGCTGCGCGCCACCGGCACCACGGTCAGCCGGTCCGCGGACGCGCTGCCCCGGCTCACCCCGCAGGAGTTGCAGGTGGCGCTCGTGGTGGCCCGGGGTGCCACCAACCACGAGGCGGCGGCCACCCTGTTCCTCAGCCAGAAGACCATCGAATACCACCTGAGCAACATCTACCGCAAGACGAACATCCGTTCCCGCACCGACCTCGCGGGCATCGCGGGCGCCGTCACGGCCTGAGGGGCTCGCTGTCAGTGCCACGCGTGCGCCCCGAGGCCGTTGCCCTCGAGCGAGACCCGGAGCTTGCGCAGCGAGCGCATCCGGGTCGGCCCGATGCTGCCGATCGGGATGCCCTTGCGGCGGGCGAGATCGGCGTACGCGGGCGCGTCGTTGCCGCTCAGCGTCACCACGAGGTCGCGGGCCGGGCCCGGCAGCGAGTTCACGTGCTGCCAGAGCAGGTCGTTCATCCGCGCGTCGACGGCGACGCGCTCCGGGTGCGGACCCCGGTCGTCGAGCTGCTCGGCCCGCAGCTCCAGCCCGGGCACCTCGCGCCGCCCGACGCGCATCTGCTTGAGGCATTCCCGGCGGGCGATGGTGGCCACCCAGGAACCGACCTTGTCCGGGTCCCGCACCTCGTCGAGGTGCTCGAAGACCCGCAGCCAGGTGTTCTGCACGACGTCCTCGGCGTCCGCATCCGGTAGCCGGAAGGACCGCACCGTCCACCAGACCAGCCGCTCGAACTGCCGCACGAACCTGTCCGCGGCGTGCGTGTCGCCCGACAGCGCGTCGCGGATGGTCTCCCGGGTGCCGTCGTACTGGTCGATCGTCATGATCGCGCCTCCCCTACGATCCTGGCCCCGCTCGCCTGCCGAGGGAGCCGATGGGACCCGAATGACGTTAGGGATTTGCGGACCCCCTGAGATCCGGGCGGCACCCTGGGGTTGGCGGGGCGGGCACCCTGGGGTGGCCACATAGTCAGATCACCTCTATATTGCATGTCGTGACTACGTCCATGCGTGAGCCGACCTTCTGGATCCTCACCGTCCTCGCCTCGGCGCCCCACCACGGCTACGGTCTCATCCGCGAGGCCGCGCGCCTCTCGGACGACCGGGTGCGGCTACAGGCGGGCACGCTCTACGCCGCCCTCGACCGGCTCGGCGCCGAGGGCCTGGTCGAGCTCGACCGCGAGGAGATAGTCGACGGCCGGGCCCGGCGCTACTACCGCCTGACCGACCGGGGTGCCGCGGCCCTCGACGCCGAGGCGGCACGGCTGCGCGCCAACGCCGAGGCCGCCCGGGTCCAGCTCGCCGCCCGCAAGGGCTTCGGGCCGGCGACCGCGACCATGGCGAGCGCATGACGGGCGACATGGCCCGCCCCGGGGACGGGCCGCTCGAGCGCCGCTACCGGCGGCTGGTCCGCGTCTACCCCAGGGGCCCACGCCGCGAGGAACTGCTCATCACCCTCCTCGACTGCGCCCCTCCGGACCGGCGGCGACCGACCGCGCGCGAGACCGCGAACGTCCTCCGCCACGGGCTGCGCGGCCGCCTCGGGCGGCCGAGGTCACGCGCCGTCGTCGTGCTCGCCACCCTCGCGGCCCTCGTCGCCGGCTGCTTCGGCGCGGCCGCGATGTCGGTGCTGGGCTGGCAGTTCGCGCCGAGCCTGACCGGCGTCGTCCAGGCACAGGGCATCGATCGGACGGTCTTCCCCGGCATGACGGTCGAGGGCTGCGAGAGCGGGTCGGAGCTGACCTACTCCGAGCACTGCGCCGACATGCCGCCGTTCATCCCCAACCCGGACCACGAGGGCACCCGCTACGGCTTCCTCGAGTACCGGGTGGCGCCGACGCCCGCGACGCTCGACCACCTGACCTTCACGAGCGGGGTCCGCGACCGCCTGGTCGCCGACGGCTGGCGCATCGGCTCCGGCATCCGGGTGCACCAGGGCCTCGACGACCTCGACACGAGCGTGCTCGACGGCACCAGCGCGCCCTTTCCGGGCGACGAGGTCGAGACCGCGGTGCGCGAGGCGACCTTCTGGGCTACCCGCGACGGCCTCGTCCTGGAGTTCTTCGACGCGACCGGCACGGACACCCCGGGTGGCGTCGCCGACCCGTCGGTGACGGCCCGGTTCACCGTCGCCCGCGCGGCGCCCTGGTGGCTCTGGGGCATGACGGCGGCCGGCGCGCTGCTCGGCGCCCTGACCGGCTGGCTGGTCGCCGGGTGGATCAGCCGGCGCACCGAGGGCGACGGGGTCGCGTCCTTCGCCGCCGCCATCCCCGCCTGGCTCTGCGCCCCGCTGCTGACCCTGGGCGTCCTACCGCTCAACCAGCAGGTGGGCCGCCCCTGGGAGGAGGGCCTCTTCGTCGGGCTCTACGCCAAACTGGCGCCGTGGCCCGACCTCGGCTTCGACACCGTCAATCCCGTCGCCGCGATGGCGATCTGCGCGATCTCACCGGCCCTGCTCGTCGCGGCGGCGGTCAGGAGGAGTCCGGACGGCGAGGGGCTGCGCGGTGACCACCTGCCGGGCTGATCAGCGCGGACCGGTCCCGGTACGCAGCGCCTCGAAGTAGGGCTTCATCGCCGGGTAGTAGTCGTCGAAGCTCCGGGTTGGCAGGCCGTCCCGGGACGCCACCAGCATGTCCAGGTAGTACTCCCAGCCCGGGCCCATCTCGCCGGGCTTGTCGGTGGCCTCGAGGTGGTGCACGAGCCGGAGCTCGGTCCGGCCATCGGCGTGCGCCAGCAGCAGCTCGATCCGGCTGCTGCCGGACTCGGCGTTCATCGACAGGGCCAGGCGCCGCGGCGGGTCGCACGCGTCGATCCGCACGTCGAACCACGGTGCCTGTTCCTCGAAGGCCATCTGCATCCTGATCATGCGGCCGGGCGCGGCGTCGCCCTCCCACGGCCCGAACCACCGGGCGGTGCGGTCGGACTCGGTCACGCTCGCCCACACGTCCTCGATGGACGAGCGGAACGTGCGGCTGACGACGAGGTCGGTGCCGTCGGCGGTCGCGATGAGCTGTCCGGTGGGTTGGTCGACCATGCCGTGTTTCTCCCGTCGTTGACCCGTCGTTCCGCGCCGGCGGCCCGGACGAACCGGTCGAGCCACTCGATCATCGCGTTGCCCGTCTGGCAAGGCCCGGTGCCGCCGGTTCACCCTCCGGAGACCGTTCGGCGGCGGCGCCCCGGCGCGGGCCGCGCGCGTCAACCGGTGACACCGGGCGCGACGGTCAGGGTGCCCGCCGCCGTGTCCATCGTGGCCTTCACGCCGAGCGGCACGGTGAGCTGGCCGTTGCCGTGTCCGACCCGCAGCCCGCCCAGCACGGGTACGCCCAGGTCGCCGACCCGGTCCTGCACCGCGGTCGCCGCGCTCCACGTGCCGGAGTTCGCGGCGCTGGTGAACTGGCCTATCGCGATGCCGGCGATCCGGTCGAGCACGCCCGCGCGGCGCAGCTGGGTGAGCATCCGGTCGTAGCTGTACGCCGCCTCGTCCACGTCCTCGAAGAGCAGGATCGCGCCCTCCAGGTCGGGGAGGTCACGGGTGCCGATGGCGGTCTGCAGCATCGTCAGGTTGCCACCGAGCAGCCGCCCGGTCGCCGTGCCGGGTACCACCACCGCGGCGCTCGGCTCGGCGGGGTCGCGGGTCAGCACCGCCGGTTCGGTGGTCATGATCGCCCGGCGCAGCGACTCGATCTCCACCGGGCCGGTGCGGGCGTCCGTCCAGTTCACCATCGGGCCGTAGAAGGTCACCAGCCGCGCGCCCTGCCAGAGGCGGCCCATCAGCGAGGTGAGGTCGCTGAAGCCCACGAAGACCCGCGGGTCGCGACGAACGGCGCCGAGGTCCAGCCGGTCGACTATCCGCTGGGTGCCATAGCCGCCGCGGGCCGCGAAGACGCCGCGGACCCCCGGGTCGGTGAAGGCCGCGTTGAGGTCCGCCAGCCGGTCGTCGTCGGTGCCGGCCAGGTAGCCGTGCCGGTCGTCGACGTGGGCGCCGACCTCGACGATCAGGCCGAAACCCTCGAGGATCTCGATGCCGCGCGCGAGGCGGGCGTCCGGCGGATAGCCCGGGGCGATCACGCGTACCCGGTCACCGGGGCGCAGCATCGGCGGTTTCACGGTCCGGCGGGGTGCGGCCCGCGCGGGGGCGGCACCGGCCACGAGCGTTCCCCCGCCGGCGACCGCGGCACCGAGCAGGGTACGGCGAGTCAGCTCCATCTCCGGCACGTTCGTCGCTCCCGCCGGGGACGGTCAAGAGTATCGATGAGAGGCGACAGACCCTATGCCAGGGCGACGGTGAGCAGCAGCAGCCACTGCGGGTCGCGGAGGCGATCGCCGTACAGCTCCCGTACCCGGGTCATGCGGTAGCGCACGGTCTGTGGGTGCACGAACAGCGCCGCCGCCACCTCGTCGCGGCGGCCGTGGTGCAGCAGCCAGCCGCGCAGCGTCTCGGCGAGCTTGGCGGCCGTCGGGGCGCGCTCACCGGCGAGCGGCGCCAGGGCCTTCTCCCGCAGATCGGCCAGCGCCTGCGGGTCGGCGCCCAGCACGAGCGCGACCAGGTGATCCTCGGTGTCGACCGCCGCCGCGCCGTCGCCGGGCGCGAACCGGGCGGTGCGCACGGCGCGGGCGAGCGACTCCCGGACCCGCAGCCACGGCCGCGCCGGGCCGACGATCGCGCCGCGGCCCGCCAGCAGCCGCATCAGGTGGGTCCGGGAAACGCCGTGCGCGTCCGGGACGAGCAGCACCGACGTCTCCTCCGGGCCGCCCTCGGCCGCCTGGAGGGTGCGGGCGTCGAGCAGCTCCAGCGCCGCGCGGGCAGCGGGCTCGGGCACCAGGACGGCGGTCAGGGTCTGCGGCGGCGCCCACTCCGCCCGTTCGGCGGCCGCGGTGGCCGCGGTGGCCACGTGCTCGGGCTCGCCGGCCAGCAGCACCTGGGCGAGCCGTTCCAGGTGCCGGCGGCGGGCCCGGCCGGAGGTGGCCAGCTCGTCGGCGTGCCCGGCGACGCTCGCCGCCGACAGCTCGTCGATGTAGGCGAAGACCAGCTCGGCGAAGTGCGCGATCGTCACGGAGTCCTCACCGCCCCGGACGCTGATCGCGGCCAGTTCGCGCCAGGCCACCCGGGCACCGAGCCGGTACGCCCCGAGCAGGGCGTCCAGGCTGCGGCCGTTGCGCGCCTCGCCCCGGCCGAGCGCGTAGGCGGCCTCGAGCGCCGGGGTGAGCGGCGAGCCCGCGGCCGCGCGGGCCGGCCGGGACACCAGGTTCAGGAAGGTACCCAGGGCCGCCCGGACCGCCTTCTCGATCTGCGGGCCGAGCGGGCCGCTGAACGCCTCCGCGTACGCGGGCACCCCCTGGGTGATCGCCTCAACCGTCTGCGTGGCGACCGTGGGCAGGGCATGCTTCAGGGGCGCGACCGCCTCCGCGGACAGCCGGAAGTATTGAGCATCACTCACAATCGCCTCCACTTGTTCGCTGCGAACAATAACGCCGGCCCGATTCACGTAGATCAGGTCAGGCGTTTACCCCGGAAACGCCGCACGCTTGTGGCATGGCGGTAACCCAGACCCTGCGATCGGGCGCGTGGCGCGTCGTCGAGCTGTTGACGACGCCCCTCGTGCCGGCCGACTACCTCGACGTGGTCGCGCCCCTGCGCAACGCCGGCGTGCTGCGCGCGAGGATCGAGGCCGTCCGGCCCGAGACCCGCGACAG